>CALZPA010000265.1 GCA_945827525.1 uncultured Lentisphaeria bacterium
CTGCGGATAGCCGCCCATCGGCTGCTGGTACCCAGGCTGCGCATAGCCCTGCTGCTGATAGCCGCCCATCGGCTGCTGATACCCCTGCTGCTGATAGCCGCCCATCGGCTGCTGGTATCCCTGCTGCGGATAGCCGCCGCCCATCGGAGCCTGCGGATAGCCGCCCTGGGGATTGAAGCCCATCGGCACCATCTGCGCGTTGCGGTCAATGGGCTGCAGCGTCTCGACGACCACCTTCAGCCGCGTGCGGTTCTGTCCCGTGTTCTTGTCCTGCCAGGAGTCCATGCGCAGACGCCCCTCGACATAGACGCATGCGCCCTTCGTCAGCGTGCGGTTGGCCTGGTCGGCCACATTGCCCCAGGCCTCGCAGTCGACAAAGCAGGTGTCCTCCCTGTCCTCTCCCTGCTGGCTGCGGTAACGGCGGTTGCACGCAATGCCAAATTCGCTCAGCTGGGTTCCGCTGGCAAGCGCGCGCGGCATCGGGTCGCGCGTCAGATTGCCAATCAACATGACCTTGTTCAGTGACTGCATGGCGATTCTCCTTCTGCTTGGATGAAAACGTTCGACACCTACATACAATAAGGGCGGACGGCGATTTTTCTACCAGGCCACCCCCGCTTCTCCCCGTCTTTCTTGGGGACTCATGGCCGGTTCACCCGACGCCAGGTTATCCCAGACGATACCCGAAGAGCGTTCGCAAGGTCCCGTGCCCATGGTGATGCCGCCGCCGCCGGTCGGAGGAGCCCGAGCCGCACAGTCGACCTTCCGCCCCCGCAACCTCTTGGCATTCCCACACCACCCAAGCCGTGGACAACGCATACTATAGTCGAATGATTGCCGAAAATCAATAAAAAAGAAAAAAATAAATTTGCAATCTGAAAATTCGAGTGTATCATAATGTTGCGGTCAGTCACTGGAGCCGTATGAATGGGGTCGCAGAGTCGCCGAACGCCGTGAGCCGTCACGGGAGGAGAGGACACGCCTCGCTGGGCCGTCCCCGCCGCGTCGGGAAGCGCGTGCGGGAGGAGGCGGAGCCGACGACGCTGCGACTGGAGACAGAAGCCAGGAAGAAGGAGACATGCCATGAGAGAATGGAATTCGGGAAGAAAGCTGGTTGCCGCGCTGCTGCTGGGTGCCCTCGCGTCGCTGCCGACGCCGACGCTGGCGCAGGAGAGTCTGTCGGAGCCCGCGTCCGAGGGCTGCGCTGTCCAGGTGAAGACGGACGAGGCCAGCCGCAACAAGGCCCTGGAGAAGAAGCAGCTCGCGCGTCTGCGCGGCAAGCTGCTCTACAAGAAGGGGCAGATCCGCAAGCTGGAGAACGGCGTCACCGCCGCGAGCGCCGAGCTCAGGGGCAGGGTCGACGAGCTGGAGCGCCAGCGGCGCGACCTCTTCCAGGGCGCCGAGCCCAAGCTGGCCAGCCTCTATGAGGAGCACGACCAGCTCAGCGAGCAGATCCGCCAGGCCGCCGAGGCGCTCAAGAAGTAGGCGCCCCACGGCTCTTCGTCAGAAACTGGAACCGTTAAGCAAGCAAGAAGGAGACAGGCCATGAGAACGTGGAATTCGGGAAGGAAGCTGGTTGCCGCGCTGCTGCTGGGTGCCCTCGCGTCGCTGCCGACGCCGACGCTGGCGCAGGAGAGTCTGTCGGAGCCCGCGTCCGAGGGCTGCGCTGTCCAGGTGAAGACGGACGAGGCCAGCCGCAACAAGGCCCTGGAGAAGAAGCAGCTCGCGCGTCTGCGCGGCAAGCTGCTCTACAAGAAGGGGCAGATCCGCAAGCTGGAGAACGGCGTCACCGCCGCGAGCGCCGAGCTCAGGGGCAGGGTCGACGAGCTGGAGCGCCAGCGGCGCGACCTCTTCCAGGGCGCCGAGCCCAAGCTGGCCAGCCTCTATGAGGAGCACGACCAGCTCAGCGAGCAGATCCGCCAGGCCGCCGAGGCGCTTAAAAAGTAGGAGTGCGAGTCCCTTTGACGGTGTTTGCCCACAACCGTAGCCAGACGGCATATCCGACGGCACGTCGATGGCTCCACCTGCTGCGCACGGCTGGCGCTCCCGCCCACGGGCTGCCTGCAGCCAGCCGGCGCATCGGACGGCACGTCGATGGCTCCACCTGCTGCGCACGGCTGGCGCTCCCGCCCACGGGCTGCCTGCAGCCAGCCGGCCAGCAGGATGGGGCTACGTCCGCCGTTTCCGGATGCCCTGCACGTCTGGCACGGTTTGTCCTCCAACTGCTCACGCACACACACGTCTCCACTCAGCAGAGGTGGCTGACGGGCTGCACGGGGTTTTTGTGTCTTCTTTTGCGCTTTTTGCGTGTTTTGTGGACAGAAAAGGCCAGGCTTCCTCCGCGGCCAGTCGAATCCTTTTGTTTATTTTGTGTGTTTTGCGGACTTTCCCCTTGCGTGTTTTGTGGACAAAGACAGAAAGACCCTGCCGTCCGCAGTGGGGGAGGGCAGGGTCTGTGGGCCGTCTGTCGGTTCAGGTATGGGCTTGACGGCGGCTTAGCCGATGAGTGTGCCGGAGGCGATGTCGCCGTCGGTGGTGATGAGCCGGAGCGTCTTGCCCTGCTTGGCGGCGAGGAGCATGCCGGCGGACTCGACGCCGCGGAGCACGGCCGGCTTGAGGTTGGCCACAACGACGATGGTCTTGCCGACCAGCTCCTCGGGCTGGTAGTATTCGGCGATGCCGGAGACGATCTGGCGCGTCTCGTCGCCCATGGCGAGCTGGAGCTTGAGGAGCTTCTTGGCGCCCTCGATGTGCTCGGCGGCGGTGACGAGCGCCGTCTTGAGCTGGACCTTGGCGACGTCCTCGATGGAGATGACGACGTTGACGGGCGTCTCCTGCGGCTTCTGCTTGGCCTCCTTGGCGGGCTTCTCCTGCTTCTGCTTGGCTGCGGGCGCCTTCTCCGCGTCGAGGTCGATGCGCTGGAAGAGGATGGCGGGCTGCCCAATGGGCGTACCGTCGGACAGTCCCTGCCAGACGGAGAGGCGCTCGATGTTGGGGACGAGCTGGTCCTCGGGGATGCCGAGCTGACGGCGCAGCGTGGTCATCTTGTCGGGCATGACGGGGTAGAGGAGGCCGGAGACGATGCGGAGCAGTTCGGCTGTGTGGCGGAGGACGGCTCCGAGGCGCTGCGTGTCGCCGCTCTTGGCGAGCGCCCAGGGCTTCATGGCGTCGAAGTACTTGTTGCCGCAGCGGGCGGCGTTGATGACGGAGGCGATGCCTCGGTCGAGCTGGAAGTTGTTGACGGCCTCGGGGATGAAGGTGGCCGCCGCGAGTGCGGCCTCGACCATCTCGCGCTCGTCCTCGCCGGGTTCGGTGAAGGCGGGGATCTGTCCGCCGCAGTTGCGGTTGAGCATGGAGACGACGCGCGACGCGAGGTTGCCGAGGTTGTTGGCCAGCTCGGCGTTGGAGCGCTCGACGAAGAGCTCCTCCGAGAAGGAGGCGTCCATGCCCAGGTTCATCGCCGCCATCAGATAGTAGCGGAAGACATCGACGCCGTACTTGGCCACCATGTCGAGCGGATTGACGACGTTGTGGAGGGACTTGGACATCTTGACGTCCTCCTCGCTCTCCTTGTTGCGGATGAGCCACCAGCCGTGGGCGAAGACCGTCTTGGGCAGCGGGAGATCCATGGCCTTGAGCATGATGGGCCAGAAGACGGTGTGCTGGCGGAGGATGTCCTTGCCGATGAGCTGGACGGTGGCCGGCCACCACTTGCGGAAGGTGTCGTCGTCGGTCAGGTAGCCGATGGTGGAGATGTAGTTGATGAGCGCGTCGAACCAGACGTAGGTCACATAGTCGTGGTCGAAGGGGAGCTCGATGCCCCATTCGAGGCGCGACTTCGGGCGGGAGACGCAGAGGTCGTCCAGCTTGTCATGCTTGAGGAAGCCAAGCGTCTCCTGCCGGCGGTTCTCCGGCTGGATGAACTCCGGATGGGTCTCGATGTACTCGATGAGCCAGTCCTGGTAGGCGCTCATGCGGAAGAAGTAGTTCTTCTCCTTGAGGTACTCGACGGGGCGGTGGCAGTCCGGACAGGCGCCGTCCACGAGATCCTTCTCGGTGAAGAAGCGCTCGCAGGGGGTGCAGTACCAGCCCTCGTAGGGCGCGCTGTAGATGAGTCCGCGGTCGTGGAGCATCTGCAGGTTCTTGGCGACGACCTCCTTGTGGCGCGGCTGGGTGGTGCGGATGAAGTCGTCGTTGGTGATGCCCAGGCGCTTCCAGAGCTCCTGGAAGCGGGTGACGAGCAGGTCGCAGTGCTCCTGGGGCGTGCGCCCGTTGGCGAGCGCCGCCTTCTGGACCTTCTGGCCGTGCTCGTCGGTGCCGGTGAGGAAGAACGTGGGCTGCCCGAGCAGGCGGTGGTAGCGCGCGAGGACATCGGCGAGGACGGTGGTGTAGGCGTGCCCGATGTGGGGCACGTCATTGACATAGTAGATGGGGGTGGTGATATAGAAGGACGAGTCGCTCATGGTGATGTGGTGCCTAGGTGAGGTTGGATGGACGGACTGGGGATGGTGGGGCTT
>CALZPA010000266.1 GCA_945827525.1 uncultured Lentisphaeria bacterium
CGGCGGAATGGGCGGCGGAATGGGCGGCGCCCCCATGGGCGGAAACCTCGTCGGCGGCGGTGAGGGCGAGGGCGGCGGAAACGCCAACATCAACGCCGGCCCCACCGCGGCCCTCGAAATGGGACTCAACCGCTCCGCAGCCGGCGGCGCCTTCGCCGACGACTACTCCAAGGTCAAGATCAACCTCGACATGACCGACGCCACCCTCATGGACATCCTCGAGAACATCCAGATGTCCACCAACGTCAAGATCAAATTCGCCAACAACACCGTCATCATCAGCCATCCCGACAACGTCATGGAGGAGATGGACACCGTCTTCTACAACGTCAAGGCAGGCGTCATCGACCAGGGACGCACCCGCAAGACCATGAAGAAGATCAAGCTCGACACCGGCTCCGATGACGACGACGACGATGACGACGATGACGACGATGACGACGACGATGACGACGACGATGACGAGAACAGCAAGTACACCGTCAATGTCGCCGACCTCTTCATCGGCATGGGCGTCCAGAACCTCCCCGGCTCCAAGATCTACTACTACCCCAAGAAGGGCCTCCTCGTCGTCACCCACAACCGCGACAACCAGAAGAAGGTCGAGTACATCCTCTCCAAGCTGAATGACCCGCCAGACCAGGTCACCATCGAGGCCAAGTTCGTCGAGATCGAGCAGACCAACCTCGAGTCCCTCGGCTTCTCCTGGTCCATGGAGGCCGGTCAGATGACCCTCAACCGCGACCGCTACCTCGAGGACGCCTGGAACCCCGGCAGCTCCCACAACATCGGCGTCGGCGGCCCCGCCGGCTCCAAGTTCCAGCTCGGCTTCTCCCCCGACACCTCCGACATCACCAAGGGACTCCGCACCGCCTCCAGCGTCTTCGGCTCCACCGTCGCCGACGACATCTTCAGCGTCTACACCGTCCTCGGCAACTACGCCTTCAGCACCGTCATCCACGCCCTCGCCCAGGAAAAGCACTCCGACGTCCTCTCCGCACCCAAGATCACCACCGTCTCCGGCGGCACCGGACAGGTCAAGGTCGTCACCGTCCGCTACTTCCCCGAGGAGTGGGAGGCCCCCGAATTCAACACCAACGGCGACAATGCCACCGCCACCTCCTACACGCCCGCCATCCCGCAGTTCGGCGACGGCACCGAAATCGGTGTCCTCCTCGACGTCACCCCCGTCGTCGCCTCCGACAAGTACACCATCGACCTTGACCTCCAGCCCCAGGTCGTCGACTTCCTCGGCTACGACAACTCCTTCAACACCACCACCGTCGTCAACGGCTTCGAGATGGAGCAGAAGTTCATGATGCCCATCCTCACCAAGCGCGAGGCCAAGACCAAGCTCATCGTCTTCGACGGCGAGACCGTCGTCCTCGGCGGCATGATCCTCGAGAAACTCGACAAGTACGAGGACAAGGTCCCCTTCCTCGGAGACCTCCCGCTCCTCGGAAGGCTCTTCCGCATGAACGGCGAACAGTCCGTCAAGACCAACCTCCTCATGTTCGTCAACGCCCGACTCGTCCAGCCCAACGGACAGCCCAAGCGCCCCGAAGTCGCCACCGGCATCCCCGACTTCCGTCACTAATCCTCATCGCTGCTTTTTCCCCGAGTCTCTTGTCTTGGTCTTGGGGAAAGGTCAGCCGCCAACAATCAGAGTATATCTCCAGGTGCCTTGCTCCCTCCCAGAGCAGGGCACCTGTTTCGTTTTGTGCCTTTTGTGTCTTTTGTGTCTTTTGTGTCTTTTGTGGACAAAAAAGAGCAGGGCAGGGCGAATTTTCTGACCGTGCTCTGTTGAAATCTGGCGATTGTATGCCATAGTGTAAAACGGCTTTTTGTCTTGGCTACATGGTGGGCACTCGAAAAGTGCCCGCACCCCGTAGCGAAGCGAAGGGGTGCCTGTCCCGACGGCGCCTCGCCGTCGGGCGGAAAACACATGGCGGGCACTCGAAAAGTGCCCGCACCCCGTAGCGAAGCGAAGGGGTGCCTGTTCCGACGGCGCCTCGCCGTCGGGCGGAAAACGGCTATCCCTCAGCCAGCCACCGATCTTTTCGAACGCTCATTACAGGGGGCTCAAGGACGGTGCTTCCGCAGCCTCCTGTCCATGGCAGACAAACGCGACAAGAATAACAAACAATTACAATAGGTTACTTTAGGCATTGGTTCTCAAAGGAAAGGTAGGATTCATGACAATGAGAAGCAGATTGCATGGTTGGCGAACGTTGGGTTGTGTACTGTCCCTGATGGTGCTGACGGCCTGGCATGGAGTTCAGGCTGCCGCAGTGGATGCCGACGCCGCGCGCACATTCGCCGCAAACTGGCTGGCGTCCGCCGGCGACCCCCTCAACAATGGCCTCAGCGAGAAGACCTTGGGGGAGGGCGCCACACCCATTCCCTCCGACGCGGGCGTGACGCTCGCCTACGCCATCGGCCTGAAGCCCGCCGGCTTCGTCGTCATCGCCGCCGATGACCGTCTCTCCCCGCTTGTGATGTTCTCCGACAGCGGCACCTTCTCCCTCGACACGCGCAACCCCGCGCTCGCCTTCCTCAAGGCCGACCTCACCGCCCGCTTCGCCGTCCTGGCGCAGAGCGCCCCCGCCACCCGTGGCACCGCCGATGCCAATGTGGCCGCCGCCATTCAGGCCAACCAGGACTACTGGCGCCGCTTCGCCGTCCAGACCCGCGCCAGCACCCAGAACGTCGTCGCCGAAACCTGGGTCGACGCCCTCGTCAAGTCCAAGTGGAGCCAGGGAGACGGCATCTACAACTACCACACGCCCACCATCTATGAGCGCTCCTACACCTTCGACAACCCCGGCAGCAAGGACAACATCGTCTGCGGCTGCGTCGCCACCATGACCGCCCAGATCATGCGCTACTTCCAGTGGCCCCAGAAGCCCATCGGCAAGGTCACCGGCAACTGCACCATCGTCTACAAGAACCAGAACGTCGAACCGAAGAACATTGCGCTGGAGCTGTATCTGCGCGGCGGCGATGGTCGTGGCGGCGCCTACCGCTGGGATCTGATGCCCCTCAGCCCCACCGGCTCCGAGCCCAATGAGGCCCTCTCCCAGATCGGCGCCCTCTGCTTCGACGCCGGCCTCTCCGTCGGCATGAACTATGATGGCAAAGAGAATTCTTCGGGCGCCAATGCCAACGCCGGCACCATGATGAGCACCTTCCAGTACGCCGGCGTCACCTCGGGTGACGACCTCACCTCCGCCCGCGCCAGCCTCGATGCCCGTCGTCCCTGCGCGTTCTCCCTAGACTCCGCAACGGGCGGCGTCGGACACGCCGTCATCCTCGATGGCTATGGCCGCATCGACGGCCGCTGGTACTACCACCTCAACATGGGCTGGGGCGGCGGCTCCAACGGCTGGTACAACTTCGAGGAAACCTGGCAGGGCGACAGCTACTGGAACAAGGACGTCAGCGTCAGCTACCAGAACATCTACCGCCAGCCACTCCAGAAGAACGAGCTCGCCACGGCTGACGGACGCATCATCTCCGGGCGCATCACCGACGCCAACGGCAAGCCCGTCGCCGGCGTCAAGGTCGCCATCCGCAAGTCCGGCGAAACCGACATCCACCAGACCATGCTCGCCTGGTACGACCCCATCGACCCCGTCGCCACCCCCATCTACCGCGACTGGGATCAGGCCGGCAACAACGACGGCGTCTGGGATGATGACGAACTCCCCGGTGCCGACAAATTCCGCAACACCACCGACGAGAATGGCATCTGGGCCATCGACAAGGTCGTCGCCGGCTCCTACGAGATCGTCCTCGAGAAGGACGGACTCCAGTTCCAGGGCGTCAAGACCATCACCGTCGCCGGCGCCAACCAGTGGGGCCTCAACTTCGTCGCCACGCCCGAGGAGGAGCTCGCCCTCGAGAACTGGTGGACGGAAGGCAACGTCGTCTACCTCGAATTCAACCGCGCCGTCGGCCGTGTCCTCGCCGACGTCTCCAAGCTGAAGATTGCTGGCACCCCGCTGTCCTCCACCAGCTCCAGCGTCCGCGTCAACCCCGCCTCCAGCCTCATCGCCATCATCCTCGACGCCCCCGCCCCCACCGGCAACCTGACCATGGACGAGGACTTCCTCGTCATCGACGTCGACGGCGACTCCGTCTCCGACCAGGAGGGCGTCAACGACGCCGCCGTTATCAAGGTCGCCCCCCAGGTCAGCGACAAGACCGCCTCCGCCGCCCCCGCCGCCCCCGTCGTCACCGCCATCACCCGTGACGGAGCCGACTTTGATACCGTCGGCCCTGAGTTGACCTTCAAGGTCGAGGGCACTCTTGAAGGCATCGCCATCACGGATTTCCATGTCGCCCGTGACGTCGCCTATCAGGGGACGGAGGGAACCTTCTCTGAGAAGCAGGCCGTCAGCCTGCCCACCGCCACCATTAGCTCCTGGGATGCCAGCACGGGTACCCTCACCGTCAAGGTCGGCTCCGGCGATGGCTTCATCCGCGTCGACTACCTCCCC
>CALZPA010000267.1 GCA_945827525.1 uncultured Lentisphaeria bacterium
TGGTTTTCAGTCGAGCTTGAATTTGGGCGATTGGGAGAGGAAGGCCTTGGGGTTGTGGAAGAAGACCTTTTCGGTCTCCTGGTCGGAGTGTCCGCGTCGGCGCATCTCGAAGACGGCCTGGTGGAGGGTTCCGGGGTCGGAGGGGCCCCAGTCGCCGGAGGCGTCGACCATGACGTGGTCGGTGCCGAATTTCTCGATGGTGTCGACGACTCTGGGGGGTGAGTTCTTGGTGATGGGGTAGATGGTCATGGCGGCCCAGAAGCCGGCGTCGCGGATGAGTCGGAAGGTGTGTTCCTCGGCGTGGTCGAAGCAGACCATCTCGGGGTTGACGTCGCCGCGGGCCCTGAGGGCGTCGAGCATCATGCGCGTGCCCTTGAGCTTGTCGTCGAGGTGTGGGGTGTGGATCCAGATGAGCTGCCCGAGTCGGACGGCGAGGTCGACCTGCTCCTCGAAGACGGTCATCTCGTTGGGGGTGTTGCGGTTGGTGCCGATTTCGCCGATGCCGATGGCGTTGGGGCGCTGGAGGAATTCGGGGATGAGGGAGATGACCTCGCGGGAGAGGGCGACGTCCTCGGCCTCCTTGGGGTTCATGCAGATGTAGCAGTAGTGGCGGATGAGGTACTGGGCGGCGCGGCGCGGCTCGAAGGTAGTGAGGTGGGTGAAGTAGTCGTAGAACGCCTGGGCGGAGGGGCGGTCGTAGCCGGCCCAGAAGGCGGGCTCGACGCAGGCGGCGGTGTGCATGAGGGCCATCCGCTCGTAGTCGGCGGTGGTCCGCGCAATCATGTGGATGTGAGGCTCGATAATTCGCATTGTCCCGTTCGGCGGATTATATTCTCTGCTCTTTCAAAACAAACGTGAGGCCAGCATGTTGAGAATATAGCATGACGGCAGAGGTTTTCCAGCGGCGTTTGCCGCGGAGCGTTTCATGCAGGTCGGGACAGGGATGATGACGACGGAGACACAGGCAGAGGACAGGCGCGGGGCGGAGGAGCTGGCCGAGGGGCTGGCGCGGAGCATGGAGGGGCTGCGTGAGCAGCTGGGGCGGGTGCTGGTCGGGCAGGAGGAGACGGTGAGCCAGCTCATCGTGACGCTGCTGGCGGGCGGCCACGCGCTGCTCACCGGCGTCCCCGGCCTCGGCAAGACGCTGCTGGTCAAGAGCCTGGCGCGGCTGCTGTCGCTCTCCTTCAGCCGCATCCAGTTCACGCCGGACCTGATGCCGGCCGACATCGTGGGCACGGAGGTCATGCAGTCGGACGAGGCGGGCAACCGCTCGTTCCGGTTTGTGCCGGGGCCGGTCTTCGCCGGTCTGGTGCTGGCGGACGAGGTGAACCGCACGCCGCCCCGCACGCAGGCGGCGCTGCTGGAGGCGATGGGCGAGGGCCATGTGACGGCGGGCGGGCGCACCTACCCGCTGGAGCGCCCCTTCTTCGTGCTGGCCACGCAGAACCCGCTGGAGCTGGAGGGGACGTATCCGCTGCCGGAGGCGCAGCTGGACCGCTTCATGCTGAACGTTGTGCTGGACTATCTGCCGCTGGCGGACGAGGTGCGCATGGTGCGCGAGACGACGGCGGCGACGCAGGCGGAGCTGACGCCGGTGCTGTCCGGCGAGGAGCTGCTGGCGTACCAGCGGCTGGTGCGGCAGGTTCCGGTGTCGGGCGCGGTGGCGGAGTTCGCGGTGCGCCTGTGCGCCTCGACGCGCCCGGGGACGCCCCTGTCGGGCGCCCGGGTGACGGAGCTGGTGAAGTGGGGCGCGGGGCCGCGGGCCAGCCAGGCGTTGGTGCTGGCGGGCAAGGCGCGGGCTCTGCTGTCGGGTCGTCTCGCCGTGTCCGAGGAGGACATCCGGGCGCTGGCGCTGCCGGTGCTGCGCCACCGCGTCATCATGAACTACCGCGCCGAGGCGGAGGGCGTGGACGCGACGGGGCTGCTGACGGGGCTGCTGGCGGCGGTGCCGTCCTGCTGAACGGGAGGTGTCGCGGTGAGAGTCCACTTCATTGGCGCGGGCGGCGTCGGCGTGGCCGGCCTGGCGCACATCGCGGCCGACCTGGGCTGGACGGTGACGGGCAGCGACGCGGCGCCGTCGCCGATGCTGGAGACGCTGCGGGCGCGTGGCCTGGCGGTGACGGCGCCGCACGGCGACGCGGTTCCCGGCGAGCCGGACGCGGTGGTCTACTCGTCGGCCATCGGCGCGGACAACGCGGAGCTGGCGGACGCGCGTCGCCGCGGGCTGCGCTGCGTGCGCCGGGGCGAATTCCTGGGCGAGATGGCGCGGGCGTTCCGGACGGTCGTCGCGGTGGCGGGCAGCCACGGCAAGACGAGCACGACCGCGATGCTGGCGCACATCTGCCGCGAGGCGGGGCTGGCCCCGGGCTTCCTGGTCGGCGGGCAGGTCAACGGCTGGCCGCGCGCCGCCGCCGCCGGGGACGGCTCGCTCCTGGTCACGGAGGTCGACGAGAGCGACGGCACCCAGGTGTTCACGGCCGCCTCGCTGGCCGTCGTCGTCAACGTCGAGGACGACCACTGCTGGAGCCACGGCGGCGTGGCGCGGCTCCAGGACTGCTTCGTCCAGTTCGCGCGCCGCGCGGGGCGGGTCCTCGCGTGGGAGTCGCCCACCGTGGCGCGCCTGTTCGGCGGCTGGCCGACCGTGCGCCTCGCCGGGCCGGCCGACGCGCCGGCCGGGCTGGCCGTCCCGCAGCCCGGCGCGCACAACCGCACGGACGCCACGCTGGCGTTGCTGGCGGCGGAATGGCTGGGCGTCCCCGAGGCGACGGCGCTGGCGGCGCTGGCGACGTTTCCGGGCGTCTCGCGGCGGCTGAGCGTGCGGCAGCGCAGCGCGGATGGGCGGCGGCTCCTGGTCGAGGACTACGCGCACCATCCGACGGAGCTTGAGGCGACGCTGGCGGCGCTGCGCGAGAGCCGTCCGGGCGTCCCGCTGCTGGTCGTCTTCCAGCCGCATCGCCACGAGCGTGTGCGGCGCTACGGGCGGCGCTTCAGCGAGCTTTTGGGCGCGTATGCGGAGCGCGTGTGGGTGATGGCGCCGTTTGCCGCGTGGACGGCGGGCGGCGCCGAGCGGGCGGCGGCCGCCATCGCCGGCGACATCCCCGGGGGGCGCGGCGTCTATGTGGACGGCGGCCCCGAGGCGGTCGCCGCGTCCGTGCGTGCGGAGCTGGCGCGGCGGGGCGAGGCCGCCTACACGCTGGCGGTCATCGGCGCCGGGGACGTCACCCGCGTCGTGCCCCTCGTGAGGCTGCCGTAGCGACGTCGCCCCAGGCGTTTTTTTTGCCTGGGGCGATTTGTCTTTTGGGAAAGGAGGCATACATTATATGGTACGGTTTGATAACACTGACTTGTAGGCAGCGGGTTGTTAGCCCGCTTTTTTTTATCCTCTGCCGTGTGGCGGAAGCTGTGGGCAAGGAGTGTGGACCTGTGTCCGGCCGCGAGGCCGGGCAGGAGTGGCACTATTGACTGGAAGGTACGGTAACCATGGGCAACGAGTTGTTGAGTGTCGTCGACACGCTGGAGAAGATGCGCGGGATTGACCGCGAGACCCTGCTGAGCGTCATTGAGGAGTCTTTGCTGGGCGCGGCCCGGAAGGCGGTGAGGGCGTCACGCGAGGTGAGCGTGAAGATTGACCGCGCGACCGGCGAGATCAAGTGCATGGCGAAGCTGTTCATCGTGGAGAAGATCGACTGCGCCGAGGAGCAGATCTCGCTGCGCGAGGTGCAGGCGAAGTACGGCGAGGCCGCGTACACGAAGGCCGACTTGGGCCGCGAGATCGAGTGGGAGGTGACGCCCGAGGACTTCGGCCGCATCGCCGCCCAGAACGCCAAGCAGGCCATCTTCCAGAAGCTGCGCCAGGTCGAGAAGCGCAACGCCTGCGAGCAGTTCAAGGATCAGGTCGGAACCCTCATCACCGGCGAGGTCCGCCGCCTCGACCACAACGACGTCATCATCCTCTTCGGGACGACCGAGGGCGCCATGCGCCGCGAGGACCGCATCCCCGGCGAGGACTACCAGGCGGGCGACGTGGTGACGGCGCTGCTGCTGGAGATCAACGAGGACAAGCCGGGCGCCTGCCTGTTCGTGTCCCGCTCCCATCCCGACTTTGTCGTCCGGCTGTTCGAGCGCGAGGTCTCCGAGATTGCCGACGGCACGGTCGAGATCAAGGCCATCGCCCGCGAGGCCGGGTACCGCAGCAAGATCGCCGTCGCGTCGACCGACCCGCGCGTCGACCCCGTGGGCGCCTGCGTCGGCCAGCACGGCAACCGCGTCAAGACCATCGTCCGCGAGCTGGGCGGCGAGAAGGTCGACATCATCAAGTGGGACGAGGACATCCTTAAGTTCGTGGAGAACGCGCTGAAGCCGGCGCAGCTGCAGTCGGTCGAGGTGAACGAGCAGCGCCGCGCCAT
>CALZPA010000268.1 GCA_945827525.1 uncultured Lentisphaeria bacterium
GTAATGCTCTATGTACTTGAATGCGCAGTGCCTTGCCGCCCTGAGCGCCGCAACTGCGAACATCCATTCCGCATCGTTGCCAAAATGCCTGCGCAGGTAGTCGAGAAGGTCCTGCCCTATGGTGCGCAGAAGCCATGTGGCCCCAAACTCCAGCGAATATCTGGAAGGCGCAGGCGCAGGAACGGTCCCACCCCGATGATGCCCCTCGACAATGCCGTCTTCGGTGACGCGGCCAACGTATCCAAGGTTCACCTTCCTGTATTTCTTCGCCTCCTTGTCCCATCGGCAGGTGACCTTGTAAAGGTAGAAGTTTTTCCCTATGGCCTTGATTTCCGTTCCGCGAAGGCGGAACCTGCTGATCTTTTCCGGTATTTTCGTCATGGTGTATGTATTCTCTAAATTAGGGCATGTATATAAGATAGCCATTTGCCGGGAATTTGCTGGCTGAAACAACAAAAAAAGCACGCAACTTCAGCAAGTTGCGTGCCTCATGACTTTTCTTGGAAAATAAAATGTATTCCCTAAACGCTGAAAGTTACGGGTTAATCGAGAAAAAAGCGCCGCGCCAGCGGCGCCTGTCCCGACGGCGCCCTCGCCGTCGGGCGAAGAGAGACAAGAAAAAAAGGGCTCTCCGGTTGACCGGAGAGCCCAGGGGAGGCTTCAGAAGCCGAGGTCTTCGTCGATTTTGTCGAGTTCGGAGGCTTCGGCCTCCTTCTTGCCCTTTTCGAGTTTGTAGGAGGGGAGGTAGCGGTAGTAGACCTGGAGGCTGAGTGCGGTGAGTGCGGTGGTGTACCAGCGGTCGTATGCGCCCTTTGAGCCGCCGTTGGGGAGATCCTTGCTGGGCGGCGCGAGTTTGCCGGGGCTATCCCAGTAGCCTTCGGGGTTTTGGGCTTTCATGGCGAGTGGGGTGAAGCGTTCGTGCCAGTCTTTCCACTGGGAGCCTCCGGCGTGGAACATGGCCTGGGTGCAGTAGTACCAGTAGTAGAGGGGATTGGAGTAGGGGCCGGCGATGGTGAAGTGGACATTGTCCCAGTGGACGTGTGTCTTGGCGAGCGTCTTGGGGTTGAGGATGATGTCGTAGATGAATTTGACGCCGTTCTTGGCGGCGGCGCTGTTGCCTTCGCCGAGGAGCTGGAGGCAGAGGGTTCCGGCGCCCTGCATGCCGTCGGAGCCCTCGCCGGGCTTCTCGTAGCCGAAGGGGCGGTCGGTGGCGTTTCTGGGGCGTTTGTAGCAGACCTTCTGGAGGAAGTCGACGCCCTTTTCGATGGCGCGTTCGAGTCCCTTGACGTCGGCGCCGGCGACGTAGCCGGCCTTGAGGGCCTGGTACTGCCAGGCGGAGACGGAGAGGTCCCAGCGGAGTTCCTTCTTGTAGCCGTAGTCGTAGCCGCCGCTGCGCTGCTGTCCCTTGACGGCGCGTCGGAGGCATTTCTCCATGGGTTCCTTGATGAGGGGGAGTTTGGTCATGCCGTAGGCCTCGGAGAGGGCGTAGGCGACGATGCCGTTGGTGTAGACGTCCGTCGTCCCGTTGGGTGAGAAGACGTCGCGCTTCATGGTTTCGTCGGCGAGGAACTGGATGGCCTTGGCGATGGTCTCGCCGTACTTCTTGGAGTTGGTGTCCTCGCCGTGGGCGAGGAAGGTGAGGAGGCAGAGTCCGGTCATGGCGTGCTGCGAGTCAGGGGCCCAGCTGCCATTGGGGTTCTGGGTTTTCTTGAGCCATTCGAGGGCCTTGTTGACGGAGGTCTCGGAGGCGCCGGAGATTTTGCCGCCGTACTTGCTGATGGCGGCGCGGCGTCCGCCGGCGGTGCGTCCGGCGTAGAGGCCGGAGATTTTGAAGTCGGTCTTGTTGCTCTGGACGTTGAGGACGTTGGTGAAGTCGGTGGTGGGGGCCTCCTCGGAGAGGGCGACGTTGTCGGAGAGGGCGCTTTCGGCGATTTCGGCGGTGTTGACGTCGGAGGCGACCTCGGCGACTTCGGCGACCTGGGTGTCCTGGACTTCGCGGACCTGTTCCTCGGGCGGGGGCAGCTCGAGTTCCTCGAGGTCCTCGATTTCCTCCGGGGGCTGTTCCTCGGTGGAGTTGATTTCGACGGTGGCGGCGATTTCGACAGGCTTCTGCGGCGAGTACATGAGGAAGGCGCCGAAGAAGAAAAGCACATGCAGTGCCAGGGAGACGGCGGGGCCGATCATGGCCTCGCGCGTCTTGCGGCGCCTGTATTCGGCGAGCATCTGCTCAACCGACGGCTGTCCCGGTTGCGTTTGGTTTTCCATAGTCCGTTCTCTCTCCGTTAGGGGGCTTCTGGTTCAGCGTCTTCACTCGTTGGCGCGGAGGACATTCAGCTTGGTGTAGCCGTTCTTGGCGGCGAAGTCGAGGACGGTGACGAGCTGCTGCATGGAGGTGAGTGGGCTGACGCTGATGATGAGGTCGCTCTTGGCGGCCTTGTCCTTGTTTGTCTCCAGGAAGGTCTCGAGGTCCTTGGCGCTGACTCCGCGGCGCGGTCTGGGGGGCAACTGGTAGCTGTAGCCGGTGCGCTCGACGAAGATCTTGATGACCTTGAGTTCCTCCGCCGCGGCTGCGGCGGCGGGCGGGGCGCCGGCCGAGGGCAGGTTGATGGCCAGATGCGCCTCCGAGATCTCATCCTTCATCGTCACGACGAAGTAGATGAGCAGCAGGAACACGACGTCGATCATCTGGGACATCGGGACTGCCAGGCTTTCATCGTTACGTTTCTTCATGGTAGGTCAGGTCTTTGGCTGTCTGGGTGTGGGCGTGGGTGGCGGGCGGTCAGTCGGTCAGTCGGTGGGGACTTCGGCGACGATGGTGATCTTGCTGTATCCGGCGAGGGCCACGGCGCGCTGGATGAGGTCGTCGATGAAGCGGTAGTTGACGTCGCCGTCGCTGCGGATGAGGATAGGCATGGCGTTGCCCATCTTCTTCTTGGTGTCGATGAGCTCCTGCCGGATGGCGGGGAGCTGCTTGGTCTGGAGGGCGATGTTGTAGGAGACCTGCTGTCGTGGGAGGGCCTTGCCGGCGGCCTTGGCGGCCCGCCATTCGTCGCGGTTCTCGAGTCGGACGTTGATGGTGAGGGTGTTGGCCTTGAGGACCTCCTCGGGCTTGGTGTTTCGCGCCAGGGCCATCTGTATCGTGTCGTCGACCAGATCCTTGTCAACCGAGGCGGTCACGACAAAGAAAATGATCAGCAGGAACACGATGTCGATCATCTGGGTGATCGGCGTCTCCAGGTTGCTGTCGGAACTTCTTCTCATAATCCTTCCTGCTCTTGTGCCCTTGCCGCCCGGGGCCGCCGTGTGTGGGGGGGGGCTGGCGTCCGGGTGGCGATGGTGGTCAGTCGTTCTCCGGCGGCGCGGAGGCCGTCGGCCCGTGTCAGGAGCGGGTGGTTGTCGTCACTCGCTGACTTCGACGTTGCGGAGGACCTTGATGAGTTCGAGGACCTTGGACTCGGACTCGAGGAGGAGTCGGGTGGCAGTGTTCTTGAAGTAGGTGAAGAAGAGGAGGGCGGGGACGGAGATGAGCAGACCGACGCAGGTCGTCCAGAGGGCGGTGGAGATGGACTGGGCGAGGACCTTGGTCTTGGCGGCGCCGGTGGCGCTGGCCAGACCGGCGAACGCCATGACCATACCGACGACGGTGCCCATCAGCCCGAGCATGGGGGCGACCTGGCCGCAGGTGTTGAGCTGGTTGACCTTCTGCATGAGCTTCTCGGCCTCGAGGTCGGTGGCCTGCGAGACGGCCTGCTGGACGACCTCGTAGCCATCCTCGATGTTGTTGAAGCCGGCGCGGACGATGGTGGAGAGCTGGCTGGGATACATGTCGCAGGTCTGGAGCGCCTTCTCGAGGTCGCCCTCGCTCAGGGCCTGGCTGACGCCGTTGATGACGGTGGAGGGCATCAGACGCTCGGCCTTGACGGTCATGAAGGCGTTGACGACGAAGATGATCATCATGACGGAGGTGGCGAAGAGTCCCAGCCAGATGATGAGGTTGACGATGCTGCCGCCATAGAGGATGTCCCACAGGGCGGAGCCGAAGCTCTGCTCGGCGGCGGCGGGCGCGGCGGGCGCGGCGGCTGCCGCGGCCGCCTCCTGGGCCAGGCCGGTTGAGGCGGCGAAGACGACGGCCAGCATCATCACGAAGGTCACGGACATACGCTTGAATGACATGTTCTCACTCCTTGCAAAGCTACTCTGTTTCTCTTTCCCAAGATGAGGCCCGTCAGCGCCAGGGGCGGGCGGGCTGTAAGCAACTACATCGGTTCGTCGGTCGTCACATCATGAATTATACCCAAATTCGTCGTCGAAGACAACCCCTTCGGCGGGAAAAATCGCGTTTGCGGGCGAATTTTCCCGTCACTTCATCTGTTCGAGGGAGGCG
>CALZPA010000269.1 GCA_945827525.1 uncultured Lentisphaeria bacterium
CGGCGCCTGTCCCGACGGCGCCCTCGCCGTCGGGCGAAAATCGACTCAATCGACTAAATCGACTGCTTAATGACCTCGAGGACGTTCTCGGCGACGGTGGCGGCGGCGTTGCGCCCGCCGCCGAGCTGCCGGACACAGGCGTCCATGCCGTCGACGACCGCCTGATGGCGCGGACCGCCGGGGAGGATGTCGAGGAGTTCCTGGGCGAGGTTGGTGGGTGTGGCCTCGTCCTGGAGGCGTTCGGCGTAGACGGTGCTGTTCGTGACGAGGTTGGCGATGGTGATGGAGGGCAGCTTGACGACGCGCTTGGCGAACCACCAGGTGGCGGGGTTGAGCTTGTAGGTGACGACGAGAGGCAGCCCCAGGATGGCAGCCTCCACGGTGACCGTGCCGCTGGCGGCGATGCCGGCCGCGCCGCGGCGCATCCACTGCCGAGCGTCGCCCGTCGAGAATTCGAAGAGTGCGAGGTCGAAGGACGGGTCGGTCTGGGCGATGATGGCCTTGGCCGCCTCGACGTTGGCGGCGTTGCGCATGGGCAGGTGGAAGCGCAGGTCGGGGCGTCGGCGACGCAGCTCGCGCGCCGTCGCCAGATAGACGGGCAGCAGGCGGCTGAATTCGCTGCGGCGGCTGCCGGGGAGCAGGATGACGAGGTTCGGGTCGCGCTCGGCCGGCGTCGAGGTCAGCGGCGCCAGCGTCTCCAGCAGCGGATGTCCGACGAAGCGAGCGTCGAGGCCGGTGCCCGCGTAGACGGCCGGCTCGAAGGGGAAGATGCAGAGCATTCGGGTGACCGCGGCGGCCAGTTTGGGGATGCGTCCCTTCTTCCAGGCCCAGACCTGCGGGCTGATGTAGTAGATGACCGGAATGCCCAGCGCCTTGAGGCGCTGCGCGAAGCGGAGATTGAACCCCGGATAGTCGATGAGGACGACGGCCGCCGGACGCTCCTCGGCCGCACGGCGCGTCAGGTCGCCCAGCAGCCGCAGGAAGAACGGCAGGTGCCGGAGAACCTCGACGATGCCGACGACGCCCAGGTCGGTGGAGTCGACGAGGAGCTCGACGCCGGCCTGGCGCATCTTCTCGGCGCCCATGCCCTTGAGGACGCAGTGGGGGCGGAGGCGACGGAGCTCACGGGCCAGGCCGGCGCCATAGTCGTCGCCGGAGGCTTCGCCGGAGATGATCCAGATGGAGGGGGCGTCGTGGCTGACGGTCATGGCGGCGTGTCTCCTTGCGTGACGAGGTGTATGGGGGTGGAGGAAAACGGCTCTGTCCGCTACGGGCGTCGGCGGATGAAGAAGAGGGCCTGCTCGGCGGTGATGTTGTGGAGGTGGCGGTCGGCCTGGAGAGGCTCGACCTTGCCCTCGACGAGGACATGGGCGCTGAGGATGTCGATGTTCTGCCGCTGTGTCCAGTCGATGAAGTCGGTGATGGAGCAGAGGTGGATGTTCGGGGTGTTGTACCAGGTGTTGGGGAGGGAGGCGGTGACGGGCATTCGGCCGCCGATGGAGAACGCGAGGCGCACCGACCAGTGGGCGAAGTTGGGGAAGGAGACGATGGAGGTCTGCGCGACGCGCAGCATGTCCGTCAGCGTGTCGATGGGGTTGCGCAGCGTCTGGAGCGTGTTCTCGAGGATGGCGAAGTCGAAGGCGTTGTCGACGAGCTTGGCGCAGACGCGGCTGATGTCGCCTTGGTAGACGGGGATGCCGCGGCAGATGGCCTCCAGCGCGGACTCCTCGTTCTCCTCGACGCCCTGGACGGTGCAGTTGCGCTTGTCGATGAGGCGTGCGAGCAGCTCGCCGGTGCCACATCCGAGGTCGAGGACATGGGCGTTCCGCGGAATGGCCTGCTCGATGATGGCGTCCTCCCAGTGACGTGGAGGCGGCGCCGAGAAGTCGACCTTGAGTTCGATGGCGCGGCGGACCTGCTCGCGCAACTGCGAGAAGTCGCTGTCCTGGTAGTTGACGCCGAGGCGCTGCAGGAAGACCTCCAGGCCGGGAATGCTCTCCGGCAGGGGCTGGAACGCATAGGAGTCGGTCATGCTCTCGGCCCTCCTTCTCTGGCCTGGAACGGTGACTGGGACGCGCTGGCGCGGCGGACGGCGTTGCGGGGCGACAGCAGGAACGCGCGGATGAGGCGCCCGACCTTGTCGGCCTCGACGAGGAACGCATCGTGGCCGTAGGTGCTCTCGACGTTGATGTAGGTGACGGGCGTCTCGTTGCGCAGCAGCGCGGTGACGAACTCCTCGCTGACCTCGGGCGGATAGAGCCAGTCGCTGGAGAAGCTGACGACCATGACCTCGGCGCGGATGCGCCGGCAGGCGCGCACCAGGTCGCCGTCGCCCCAGGCGGACGCCGCGTCGTAGTAGTCCATGGCGCGGGTGATGTAGAGGTAGCTGTTGGCGTCGAAGCGCTCGATGAACGTCCGCCCCTGGTGATTGAGGTAGCTTTCGACCTTGAACTTGGCGCCGAACCCGAAGCGGTTCTCGGATTCGTTCTGGAGTTCGCGCCCGAATTTGGTGTCCATGCCCTTGCCGGAGAGATAGGTGATGTGGGCGAGCATTCGGGCGACGGCCAGTCCGTCCGTGGGCTGCTGCGCGTTCCCGTAGTAGTCGCCGCCGCAGAAGTTCGGGTCCTGCTGGATGGCGTGGCGGGCGACGGCGTTGAAGCCGATGCCCTGTGACGGCAGCTTCGGCCCCGACGCCAGGATGATGCACTTCAGGGCGCGATCCGGATGGGCGAGCGCGAATTCGAGCGCCTGCTGTCCGCCCAGCGAGCCGCCGATGACCGCGTACAGTTGGCGGATGCCCAGCCGATCCAGCAGCAGCGCCTCCATCTTCACCCAGTCGCCGATGGTCACGAACGGGAACGACAGTCCGTACGGACGCCCCGTCGCAGGGTCGATGGAGGCTGGCCCCGTCGTCCCGTAGCAGGAGCCGATGACGTTGGCGCAGATGAGGAAGAAGCGGTTCGTGTCCAGGGGCTTGCCTGGCCCGACGACCTCATCCCACCAGCCGGGCTTGTTCAGACGCCAGGTGCGGCCCGTCTGGCGGGCCTGCGCGTCCCAGCCGGCCACGTGCGCGTCGCCCGTCAGCGCATGGCAGACCAGTATCGCGTTCGTCCTGTCCGGCGACAGCTCCCCATACGTCTCGTATTCGACCGTCAGCTCCGACAGCGAACGCCCCGACTCCAGCGAAAAGGGATGCTCCGCATCCGTCAGCGTCATCTGGTGCGCCAGTGTCATGCCCACCGAGCCAGGGCTGTCCGGGGGCTCATAGGTGTGTGTGCGACAGCTCGTGGGTGACGACGGCGACGGTGTGTCAGCAGAGTGTGTGGTGGTTTTCACGGTGGCGAAGGTCTTGGGACTCCAGGCTGAAAGAGGGGAGGCAACAGGAAAGCGGCCGCCGGCCTCATGCCGGTGGCCACGTCACATACTATAATCGGTCAAGCTCGGCGCGCCATAGTCCAGGGCGAAAAACTCGACCATTCTGGTAACGTACACGGGCTGGCCAGGAGCCTGGCCAGCCCGCGTTGCGAGAGGGATGGAATGGCCTTACTGGAAGAGGAGGGTCTGGGTGGCGGCGCGGTCGAACGAGACGTTCCTGACCTTCATGTTGGTGTAGTCGCCGCGTCCGCAGGCCTGTGCGTGGCCGTCGAAGAAGCCCATGTTGCCTCGTGAGCCGTGGTGGGCGCTGACGGATAAGTCGCTCTCGCTGGTTCCGGTACCGCAGGTCCAGGCACCTTGGGAGGTGTTTTTCAGGCGCACGGAGTCAGACCAGAAGGGTGCGGCGGAGGGCATCTTGCAGGCGGTCAGGTTGTAGAAGACGTTGTCAGGGCTGCGGGTGGCGCCGGGGATGGCGGTGTCGCGGATGGCGAAGTTGCCCCAGGTGCTCTCGTTGTAGTAGTAGCAACTGGTGGTGTAGGAGAGGTCGGCGCGGATGGCGGAGTAGGTGTCGCCATAGCTGATGTTCATGTCGCTGGGGATGGTCTGGGAGGGGCAGAAGAACGGCTTCTTGTCCGACATGTACTTATAGTTGTAAAGGTCGGCGTGGGCGGTGCTGGTGTTGTCGCCGCGCTGGTTGAACGCGACCCAGAAGTCGTTGTAGTCGTCCGCGTACATGGCCATGGCCAGGGTGCATTGCTTCATGTTGGAGGTGCAGGAGATGGCGCGGGCCTTCTCGCGGGCCTTCGACAGCGCCGGCAGCAGCATCGCCGCCAGAATGGCGATGATGGCAATCACGACGAGCAGCTCGATCAGCGTGAAGTGGCGGTGCGGGGAAGTTGTCTTCATGGTGACAGGTGGTTTCCTTATTTTGGTGTGGTTTGGGGGATGACTCGTTTACTGGAAGAGGAGGGTCTGGGTGGCGGCGCGGTCGAACGAGACGTTCCTGACC
>CALZPA010000270.1 GCA_945827525.1 uncultured Lentisphaeria bacterium
TCAGCCGGTGCCCCACCAGGACGCCCTCGGAGCTGTAGATGGGCTGGCAGAACTCGACGGCCTGCCCCAGCACGGGGTCCTTCACCTTGGCGGGGTCGACGTGCCCGTTCTCGTCCAGGTAGTCCCCGTAGGTGGCGGTGGCGATGGCGGCCAGCCGCCCGACGGCCTCCCTCGCGTGGAGGCGCACCGTCTCCAGCGCCTCGTCGTTGAGGTGCGCCACCCGCGCCCGCACGTTAGCATATGTCAGCAGGCGGGAGGCGTCCGCGCGGGCGGACGGCGTGTCCTTGTAGCCCGCCGCCACATAGGCGGCCACGGCGTTCCGCCGCTTGTCCCCCGTGTAGTGCTGGCAGAACAGCTCGTGCCGGTGGTTCCGCAGCGGGCGGCTCCCGTCCTCCTCGGGGAGCGGGCGCGCCGCCCCCCTTCCCTTTCCCTTGTCCTTTCTCTTCTCGTTGCTCATGGTTCCTATGGCCTCCCTCTCCACGGCGACACGGCGCGGAGCATCTCGGCGGCGAGCGGCGAGATGGCCGCGGCGCGGCGCAGGTGTCGGTACACGGCGCAGCGGCCGATGCCCAGCCGCCGCGAAATCTCAGTCACGGACATGCCCAGCAGCCGCAGGTTCAGCGCGGCGAGCGTCCGCGGGCTGCCCGCCAGGGCCGTCGCGGCCATGGCCGACAGCACCTGCCGGACGCGCTCCATGGCCTCCTCGCGGGGCATGGTCTCCCGTTCCTCGTCCATCCTACGCCCCCCCCCGCTAGAATGGCGTGTCGTCCACGTTCGCGGCGGACGCCGCGGGGGGCGTGGCGGGCGCGGGCACGTCCGCGTCGTCCACGGGGTGCAGCGGCACGTAGCCCCGCGGCGCCGGCGGCGGCTGCGGGTACTGCCCCGCCTGGGGAGGCTGCGGGTACTGCCACGCCTGGGGAGGCTGGGGGTACTGCCCCGCCATCGGAGGCTGGGGGTACTGCCCCGTGCCCTGCCGGGGGTACTGCTGGTACGGCCCCTGCGCCTGGGGCTGGGGCTGCTGGGGCGGCGGCCCGCAGAAGCTGAAGCCCTCGGCCACCAGGATGGTCTCGCACCGTGGCTGGCCGTCGCGCCCGGTGTACTCGTCCGGCTCCAGCCGTCCGTCGAAGATGGCCGGCGAGCCCTTGTGCAGGTACTGGCGGATGAGCTCGGCGGTCTTGCCCCAGGCCTGCGCCGAGATGAAGAGCGTCCGGTCGCGCGTCAGCCCGACGGCGATGCGGAACGAGGCGACCGCCCTCCCCGTCTGGGTCATGCGGAGCACGGGGTCGCAGGTGAGGCGTCCCTGGAGGACGCAGCGGTTGGTGTCCATGCTGCTCAGCCCTCCCCGTCAACGGCGAGGAAGTCCCCGGGGAACCGGCCCGCCAACATCTGCGCCACTTCCTCCCCCTCCGACGGCTGCCAGCCGTCGGGGTAGTGCCTCACGTCGACGAAGACCTCCCCGCGGCAGCGGCCGTCCACGATCACGACGCCATACGACGCCATCGACCCGTTGTCGAGGTCGCACACGCAGAAGCGGGGTATCAGCAGCGCGGCCATCCAGTCAGGCACCTCCAGCGAGAAGCCAAGATGGCACCGCGTGAAACCTGAGACAAGGGGCTCGCAGCTCCGCGCGTAGCACGCATAGCCTTCCGCCCCGCCTTCCATCCGGGTCGGCATCCTGCCGCCCTCAACCAGCCTGATTTTCACTTCCATGGTTTTTCTTCCTCCTGCCGGGGTTATTTCTCAAGATTTGCCAGGATTATTGCCGCCTCGGCGCAGATTTCGTCGAGCTTCCGCGCGTATTCGACGCAGGACTTGATGAATTTGCGCCAGCACTCGGCTTGGTTCTCGCCCGAGCCCATCGGGCTGACGAGGATGTCGTAGTTCACGAGGTGCATCTGACGCTTTCCGTCGCGCTCTACCTTTGTGTTGAGAAGCCAGCGCCCGTCGGGGCTGACCTGAGTGGTCTTGCTTTCGCTGGATTCGATTTGCCAGTCAATGCTGGACGGGCGTTCGGGGAGAGTTTCGTTTCGTTCAGTCTGTTCCATTGTCATTTCCTGGTGTCTTTTTCCCTTGTCTTGCGGTGCCATCAACTCGTGACCTAGCCAATCATCACCTCAGCACCTCGCGCCAGATGTCGTCGCTCATGCGCAGACAGTTGCTGTTGTACATCCTCACGTCGGCATACGGGAACATCCTGATGTACCTTTTGGCCTCGCGCATGGATATGTCGAGAATGTCGGCAAGGTCACTCGCTGTGCATATTTTAGGTAGGCGAAACACCACGTTCCTATTTCCTCTCCTCAGCTCGTAAAGCCCCCCGAAGACCTCCATGGCGTCCTCTCGGTCATACAGAAACTCGCGACCGTCATGGTCAACGACCTCAAGCCCGTATTTGGTCGCAGTCACCTTTACGCACCATTCAGATAAACCGTATTCCTGTGATATCTCTGCCCTTGAGATTTTCCTTTTGCTTGTCATCTTCCTCACCTCCTAGAACGGCGTTCCGTCGTCGGGAAGACTGGACGGCTTCGACGGCTGCTGCGGCATCGGAACATCCGCGTCATCGACGGGGTTACGCGGCACATACTGCTGAGGCGGCATCGGCTGCTGGAACTGCGGCATAGGCGGCTGATACCCGTAATTCGGCGCATACTGCGCCATCTGCTGCGGAGGATACACGCCCCCCTGCTGGTATTGTGGCTGCCCGTACTGTTGCGCCTGCGCAACGCCCTGTTGCGTCTTCGAGCCGAACTGCACCGACTCCACCATCAGGCGCATAGTGCGCCGCTTCTCGCCGTTCTTGTCCGTGAACTCCGACTGGCTCAGCCGCCCATCGACCAGCACCTCGCCTCCCTTGCCGACATACTGGCAAAGGCTTTCGGCTGGCTTGCCGAACACGGAACAGCGAATAAACAGCGTCTCCTGGTGTTCGCCATAGCCCGAATTCACCGCCAGCGTGAACTCCGCGCCGCTCTTCCCGCTCTGCGTCGCGAAAGACTTTGGCGCGTCCGTCAGCCGCCCGCAGAATATGCACCTGTTGTAGTTCATCTTTCTTCCCTGATTATCCGTCTTTCTTTATCTATTATCCCACGCTCAATCAGCGTGGTGAGCTGCCGCGAAATGCTGTTCGGAAGCCTGTGCGTGAACTCGGCGATTTCCTTGTTCGAGGGCTTCTTGCCGAACTTCCTCCAGTGGTAGTCGAGGAAGTCCAGCAACTGCCTTTCCTTTGCCTGATTAATCTTCTTCATTTCTCGGCACCTCATACAGGCATTTACGCGCTGGCTTGTCGGCGACGAACTCAGCCGTCTCGGCGGCGAAATAGGCCTTCGCCTCCTTCTCGGTCTTGAACTTTCCGCTCGCCTTTCCCGCCTTGCCAAACGCCTTCTCCAGCTTCGCAATCGAGACGGTCGCGCAGTCGATGATGTCGCTGTCGCTCATGACCTCACGAGCCACGATCCACGTCTTCTCAACATTCGTGACCTCGCGCCCTCCAGACTGGCACTTGATTTTCCAGTCGCCGCACGCGCCGTTCTTCTCAACCCGTCC
The DNA here is from genome assembly GCA_945827525.1 of uncultured Lentisphaeria bacterium. Taxonomy (GTDB): domain Bacteria; phylum Verrucomicrobiota; class Lentisphaeria; order Oligosphaerales; family Oligosphaeraceae; genus CAAGGB01. Next base: position 3,547 of record CALZPA010000270.1, read on the forward strand.
CTTCAGCTCCGACTCGACGGCCTCAGCGAGTTTGGCGACGGAACGGCAGCGGCGATACAGCTCGCTCAGCGACTCGTCATCCAGCTTCGGGATGGGAAGATAGGCGGTCTCGTGCGCCGCGTTGTCCAGCGCGTTGTGCTGCGCCAGATACGCGCCGCACGTCCCCAACTGCGCCGCCGCACAGTAGCGGCACTGCTCCTCGCCGACGTTGTGCGCTGGATTTGGCGACTTGCAGGCGTCAATGACGCGGTGGATGTAGGCGGCTATGCCGTCCATGCCGTCGAAGGTGTGGCGCGAAATCTGGCCTATGGCGGGATTGAAGAAGGTGACCTCAACCTCGTTGACCCCAAACTGCTGCATGACCGCCAGCGCGTATGCCGCGCCCTGCGGGTTTTCCGCCGCCTCCTCGACGGCTCGGAAACCCGTTTTCCAGTCGTAGATGTACGCCTTATTATCCTTTTTGTTATGCACCATAAGGTCAAAATACCCATAATAAAGAGTCTCGAAAAACTCGTTATATTCGACCTTTCCCTCCGTCTTGTACATCCATTCTCCGTCAACGCCCCACCGCCCGCGCTCAGACGCGACGAAATCGCAAATCTTCCACGCCAGCCGATCCTCGTCCGTCTCGCTTTCGTCGGCCTTCGAGACGTATTTTTCGGAACTCATAAGGGTTTCGATAAGGCTTTCAGCCAAATCATGTATCCGCGTTCCGCGCTCCGCATACGGCGAAGGCGGCAACAGCGACCTATCGACCGCCCCCTCCTCGACGTATGACGCGGGGCAAAGCTCCCGACGGATCAGGCTCGACGGCGAAAAGAAGTGATG
>CALZPA010000271.1 GCA_945827525.1 uncultured Lentisphaeria bacterium
TCACTCTCGTCACTCTCGTCACTCTCGTCACTCTCGTCACTCTCGTCACTCTCGTCGCTTTCTTTCCGCCTCGCTGCGCTCTGCGGCTTTGCTCTCGTTTTGTGTTGTTTTGTGTGTTTTTCCCCATAGGGCTCATAGGGCTCATAGGGCTCATTGCTCCCATAGGGCTCATTGCCCCAGGCTTCCTCCGCGAACAGGCACATTCTTTTTTGTTTCTTTTGTGATTTTTGTGGACTTCCCCTTTTTGATTGTTCTGTGTATTTTGTGGATCAAAGAGTTAGGCTTTGCTCTCGTCGCTCTCGTCACTCTCGTCGCTTTTCTCTCTCGTCTCTCTCGTCATTTTTTCATTGTCTCTCGTTTCTTCGTCCCCCTTTTCCCAGTTTTACCCCAAGCAAAAAGGCACTGAACAAACATGAAGGCAAGACATCTTTTCTCGACATTGCTGGCCCTGCCGCTGCTGGTTTCGGCGGCCGTAAAGGTTCCCTCGTTCTTCGGCGACCACGCCGTGCTGGCGCGTTCGTCCCGAACCACAGTTTTCGGCAAGGCCGACCCTGGCGAGAAGGTCGAGGTCCGCATCGCGGGGCAGACGGCCACCACCACGACCAGCGAGCAGGGTCGCTGGCGTGTCGCGCTGGATCTGTCGCAGGCTCCCAATGGGCCGCATACGCTCACCATCGCCGGTACCAACACGCTCACCTTCAAGGACATCCTCATCGGTGAGGTCTGGCTCTGCTCCGGACAGTCCAACATGGGCTTCGCCCTCCGCTCCGAACAGAACGCCAAGCAGCTCATCGACGAGTCCGCCAACGACAGCATCCGACTCTTCAAGGTGCGCCTCAACGCCTCAACCACACCGCTGGACGACGTCAAGGGCGCCTGGACCGTCTGCTCACCCAAGACCGTCCCCCACTTCTCGGCAGTCGGCTATCTCTTCGGACGCGACATCCAGAAGGTCCTCAAGCGTCCGGTTGGACTCATCGACAACGCCTGGGGCGGTTCGGCGGCGGAGGCCTGGATGACGCTCGACGCGCTCCACGCCCTCAACGTCCCCAAGGTCACCGAGTGGAGCGACCGCACCTGGAACACCTACGTCAACTACAAGGAGACCGCCGAGGCCTATGTCGCCACCTATGCCAAGTGGCTGGCCGCCGTCGGACGCGATGAGCCTACCCAGACCACACCGCCGGCCGACGCCAAATGGCAGGAGAACCTCAACCTCAATGGCCGCACCATGCCCGGCCACGCGCTCGTCTGGTTCCGGCACACCTTCAGCCTCACGCCCGAGGAGGCCGCCAAGCCCATCAACATCCAGCTCGGCCAGCTCGCCGCGCCCGTCGCCATCTTCGTCGACGGCGTCCAGGTCGGCAAGACCTCGCACCTCGACGCCGTCTACGGGCGCTGGGCCAACGCCCGACTCAAGCCCAACGCGCTCAAGGCCGGCCAGCATGAGCTGCTGGTCCGCGTCTGGTGCACCGAAGACCGTCCCCGCAACCACTACCGCGCCGGCAAAATCAACAACCGCGAAATCGGCAGCAACTGGGCGATGACGTCCACCCCACTCCCCAAGCTGACCCAGGAGCAGCTCGGCGCCAGACCCCAGCGCCCCGCCTTCATCGAGGACGCCAACAAGGTCCCCGCGCTCCTCTACAACGCCCTCATCCATCCCCTCATGCCGCTCGCCCTCAGCGGCTGCGTCTGGTATCAGGGCTGCACGAACGCCGGACGCGCCGACACCTACGCCAGCGTCATCCAGGGCATGATCCGCGAATGGCGCAAGGGCTTCGAGACCGACTTCCCCTTCTACTACTGCCAGCTCGCCAACTTCCTCGACAAGAGCAACAACCCCAACAGCATCGGCTGGGCCACCATCCGCCACGGACAGGAGGGCGCACTCCAGCTCCCCAAGACCGGACAGGCCGTCATCATCGACGTCGGCGAGGCCAAGGACATCCATCCGCTCGACAAGACCACCGTCGCCGCACGCCTCGCCGCCCTCGCCCTCAACCAGACCTACGGCCTGACCAGCCTCCCCTGCTCCGGCCCCGTCGCCCAAACCGCCATCCGTGACGGCGACGGACGCGTCCGCATCACCTTCTCCCACGTCTACGACGGCCTGGAGGCGCGCCCCGTCCCCGCGCAGCACTGGCTCTGCAAGGCCCGCCAACAGCAGGCGCCACTCGTCCGCAACTCCCCCGACTCCCAGCTTGAAGGCTTCGCCGTCGCCGGCCCCGACGGACAGTTCGTCTGGGCCGAAGCGCGCATCGACGGCCACGATGTCATCGTCTGGTCAGCCAAGATCCCCCAGCCCATCACCATCCGCTACGCCTGGCAGAGCAACCCCACCTGCAACCTCTACAACCGGCCCGGCTTCCCCGCCGCACCCTTCGAGATGAAAGTCAAGTGACGACCGCGCTTGACATCCTCGGATGCCGTGGCACATTATGCCGCACCCTTCGAGATGAAAGTCAAGTGACGACCGCCTGACGCCCCTCATCCTCATGAGAAAAATGGCCTCTCCCGCCGCTTGCGGGAGAGGCCACTTCGACTGCTTCCCCACCAGACCAAGGAAACGCCCCCATGCACCGCTACCTCCTCGCCACCCTGCCGCTCTGCCTGGCCCTCTTCGCCCAGGAACCACCCGTGCCCGCCCCGACCGCGCCTCCGCCTGCGCCCAAATCCGGCATCCTCAACATCCTCGACCTCGGCGCCAAGAACGACGGCTCCGAGGACATCAGCGACATCGTCAACGCCCATACCCAACGCGCCGCCATCCACCTGCCCGCCGGACTCTACAAGGTCTCCAAGCCACTCCACCTCAAGAACCCACTCTCCGGCGAAGGCTACAGCCGCGTCCCCTGGAGAAGCAAGGCGCGAACCTGGCTCGTCTCCGACATCCAGTCCAAGGACGCCTCCGTCGGCGTCATCAACTTCTCCAAAAGCGTCAGCATGAGCGTCACCAACCTCAGCATCGCCTGCGCCTCCAACGAGTGCGGCATCCGCATCCCCGAATGCACCCAGGGCACCACCACCTTCATCGACAAGGTCGGCATCTTCGGCGTCCGCAGCTACGGCATCTACATCAAAGGAGGCGGCTCCAGACCCATCTACCTCCAGAACGTCACCATCTTCGGACACGGAGACTATCCCGTCCCCGGCACCGGCATCTTCATCGGAGGCCCCGTCGACAACCGCCTCAGCAACCTCGAAATCATGTGCGTGCGCATCGGACTCGAATTACACGGCGGCTACAACTTCGGCGACAACATCCACATCTGGACCGGCTGCCTCCGCCAACGCGACAAGAATGACTGGTGGAAAGGCACCCGCAGCATCGTCCTCGACTACGGCGCCTTCTTCTCAGGAACCAACATCTACCCCGACACCAGCTACTACGCCCTCGAGACCCGCAAGCCCAACTGCACCTTCGACATCCAGAACATCATGTACTGGCAGGACGGCTCAACCCGCGACAGCGCCGTCCGCGACGGCGAATTCTTCCACGGTCCAGGCTCGCTCAAGCTCAACGGCGGACTCATCTTCCTGGCCACCGGCAAGGACGACTCCATCTCCCGCTGGCAGTCCGTCTACTCCCCCAACCAGAAGGTCACCAACGTCACCCTCCGCTCCGACTTCCTCGTCAAGCCCGAGAACCTCAAGCGGCTCTGCCTCACCAACTCCCTCCCCGACTACTCCGTCTCCTACAACGCCAAGGGACTCTGCCGCATCGCCGACATCGTCGCCGCCGCCCCCACCGGCTCCTGCCAGGCCACCATCACCCTCGCCGACGGCGCCGCCTTCCGCCTCGACGCACTCCGGGACCGAACCGGCAAGCTCGACGCCACCATCACCCCGCTCAACCGACTCTGCGACGGTCATGAGCTCAAGCTCCGCCAGCGCGACGGCGTCATCTCCGTCTTCGTCCGCAGCGACGACGCCAACGCCCCCTGGCCCGCACGCGTCGTCACCAACCACATGGGCGACTTCTTCCGCCCCATCGACTACAGCATCCTCCGCAACTCCAGCGGACACGAGCGCTTCGCCGAAGTCCTCACCTCGCTCGACTGACGGAACCCCATTCGCGCTTCCCGCTCTATCCCCTAACATACGCAAGAAACGCAAGACGCTGCACGCACAACGGCACGACACCCCAATTCACACCACGCCCATATGCGATCCCTTGCTCTCCGCAGCAACACGGACAGCTCAAAACAATCAGCCCCCATGCGTGTCTCTGGCAATTCCTCCGCAGGCTCGCATGGGGGCTTCATGATTGCTCTTAGGTCTTATAGGTCTTATAGGTCTTATAGGGCTTATAGGGCTTATAGGGCTTATAGGGCTTATAGGGCTTATAGGGC
>CALZPA010000272.1 GCA_945827525.1 uncultured Lentisphaeria bacterium
CATGCGCAAACGCCATCCCTTCACGCTCATCGAGCTGCTCGTCGTCATCGCCATCATCGCCATCCTCGCCGCCATGCTGCTGCCGGCCCTCTCCAAGGCACGCGAGAAGGCACGCGCCATCTCCTGCACCAATGGCCTCAAGCAGCTCGCCACCACCGCCCTCATCTACTCCGTCGACAACACGGATATGATCCCCTTCACCATCGACACCCAGGGCGGCGCCTCCTACACCCAGTGGAAGTCCATCCTCGGCTACAACAACAAGAGCAAGGACGTCTACTGCCCCAACATGTCCTACGACGCCACCAAGTATCCCTGGTGCGGCTACGGCATGGTCAATTTCCACCACGACACCGAATACCTCAACGACAAGAACAACAAGAAGACCAACCTCGGGAGCATCATCCTCCGCAGCGGCTCCCACAGTTGCGTACTCAGCCTCAACGCCATGAAGGCCCCCACCGAGACCACCATTTACGCCGACACCGGCAGCTCCACCAAGTCTCCCGGCTACGGCTGGTGGTACTTCCGCCCCGACAACTACGCCGAGGACTCCGCCATCCGCCTCATCCATGCCGACCGCGCCAACGTCACGTTCGGCGACGGCCACGCCGCCTCCCACAACCGCGGCGACCTCCGCTCCTCCAAGTCCGTCGTCAAGATCTTCATCACCCAGGACAACCAGAAGGCAACCCTCCCCTAACCTAGCACCGCCAATACCCACAACCACAGTCACCATCCACTAGCCCCCCAACAGCCTCCCATGCGCAAACGCCATCCCTTCACGCTCATCGAGCTGCTCGTCGTCATCGCCATCATCGCCATCCTGGCGGCCATGCTGCTGCCCGCCCTCTCCAAGGCCCGCGAGAAGGCGCGCTCCATCTCCTGCGTCTCCAACCTCAAGCAGATCGGCACCTACCATCAGCTCTACGCCAGCGACAACCAGGACATGATCGCCCAGAAATTCACCTCCTCCTACGACACCAACGGACACAAGAACACCCACTGGAGCACCGAACTGCGTCTCTACCTCGGCATGTCCACCGTCGGCAAGGAATTCTTCTGCCCCCTCACACCCGCCAACCAGGTCGGCAACGTCGACTGCACCTACGGCATCGGACTCTACAACTATTGCTTCGGACGCGACTGGCAGATCGAGCAGGGCGACCCCGTCATCCCCTCCAGCCAGGGCAACTGGTGGACCCCCACCGCCTACTTCCAGGGCAAGATGAAGACCCCCAGCTCCTATCTCTACCTCTCCGACTCCCACCGCACCAACACCGACAACAGCACCCAGCGCGTCTACGGCTACGCCGGCAAGACCTCCTGCATGTTCTTCTGCCACGGCAACTCCGCCAATGTCCTCTTCGCCGACGGACACGCCGCCAGCGGCGGCATCGGCACCATCAAGGCACTCCTCGGCAGCAAGCTCGACACCTCCACAAAGTACTTCATCATGCAGGACGAGAAGACCACATACTGACGAGACGAGACGCCTCGTCCGACCATTCTCTGTCCGGTTCCCATGACGCGCCGCGCTTGTCCTCACGGCGCGTCATGCTATATTCACCCCATGCAGAATGCCCGAGCCGCCGGCCCGTGTGCCGGCCGGCTCCCAGTCCCCGTTTGTCCTCCCGGAGTCCCCTTCCCATGCGCATGTCCACCCTCCACCCCCTTCTCGCCGCCGTCACGCTCCTTGCTGTCTCCGCCGCCGACGCCCAGCCACGCTCGGTCGACATCCCGCTCGGCAACGGCACCGTCGCCCTGACACTCATCGAACTCAAGCCCGGCACCTTCACCATGGGCAGCCCCAAGGAGGAGGCACACCGCCGCACCAACGAGACCCAGCACGCCGTCACGCTCTCCAAGCCCTTCTGGCTCGGACGGACAGAAGTGACCCAGGCCCAGTGGCAGGCCGTCACCGGCAAGCCCAGCCCCGCCAAGAACCAGGGCAACGAACAGCTCCCCGTCGACAACGTCTCCTGGGACGAGGCCACCCAATTCTGCCAGACGCTCACCGAACAGGCGCGCAAGGCCGGCCACATCCCCGCCAACGCCCGCTTCACGCTGCCCACCGAGGCACAGTGGGAATACGCCTGCCGCGCCGGAACCACCACGCCCTTCGCGTTCGGCGCCTCTCTGGAGGCCAAACAGGCCAACTTCGACGGCAACCACCCCTACGGCACCATCCCCGCCGCCCCGCGCTTCCTCAACGCCACCGCCCCCGTCGCCTCCTATCAGCCCAACGCCTGGGGCTTCCACGACATGCACGGCAACGTCATGGAATGGTGCGCCGACCGCTACCAGGCTGACCTCGGCGCCGCCCCCGTCACCGACCCCGCAGGCCCCGCAGACGGCCCCTACCGCGTCTACCGTGGCGGCAACTACCGCGACATCGCCGCCTTCTGCCGCTCCGCCTTCCGCTACTTCAACCTCCCGCACTTCAAGTACGCCTACCTCGGCTTCCGCGTCGCACTCGTCGCCGACTGACGGCACCAAGACAGCCCCCAAAGGAAGATAATCGCAGATCCGCATTCCGGGGGGCGCGCCGCTGCGCGGCTTTCCTTCCGCCTCGCTTTTTGCCCGACGGCGAGGGCGCCGTCGGGACACAAGAAACGACGAAGGCCGTCGACCGCCTGTGGGCGGACGACGGCCTTTTCATGCGCCTATGTTCTGTTCAGGCGTGGCGGGTCTACTTGTTGTCCCAGTGGTTGTCGGCGTGTCCGTAGGCGTATCCGTCGGGGAGTGGGCCATAGAATTTCTGCCATTTGACGGCCTCGACATGGCCATCGACGAAGGCCGTGTTGATGGCGTCGTTGTGTCGGGGGACGGCTCGGCGGTTGTTGTCATCGGAGGCGGATTTGAAGTAGTTGGTGGTTCCGGCCTTGTCGATGAAACCGGACAGCATGTACTGCCAGTGGGTGGTCTTGTTGCCGAGGGTGCACCAGGAGGGCGGGTTGTAGTTGCCGGCGACGCTGTCGCCGCAGTTCTGGGCGTCGGCGAAGAGAGACGTCCAGGAGGGAGTGGCGGCGGTGGAGAGGCTGATGGCGGCGTAGCATCCGCCATAGTTGCGGCTGATGCCGAAGCCGCGGTCGAGGGTGGAGGAGGGGCACTTGTAGGCCTTGGTGTCACCGATGTAGTCCTGGAGATAGTTGTACCAGGCCTTGCCGATTGTGCCGCCCCACCATCCTGGGCAGATGAAGTCATTGGCGTCGTTGGTGTACATGGAGCTGGCGAGCCCGACCTGCTTCAGGTTGGAGGTGCAGGAGATGGCGCGCGCCTTCTCGCGGGCCTTGCTCAGGGCGGGCAGCAACATCGCCGCCAGAATGGCGATGATGGCGATGACGACGAGTAGCTCAATCAGAGTAAACGCGCGCTTCTTCATGTCTGTTGCTCCTTGTTTTCTCATTTCACATATGCCTCTTGCATGCCTTTCCGTGGTATATTATACCCATTTTGGAAATGAAAAACAAGAGCCGCACGTCCAGGTGGCCTGTTTTTTCCGACGCCTCGGACGACATTTCCCACGGCATCCAGGACGAACGTTCCACACATAACCCATTTGGCAGGAGGTCATTGCATCATGCAAATCATCATTTTGGGCATGGGTTGCCCGCGCTGTCAGCGGCTGGCGTCGAACGCGGAGGCGGCCGCCAAGCAGTTGGGGCTGACGTACACGGTCGAGGAGATTACGGATCGCGAGCGCATCGAGCGCGAGTTCCACCCGGGGGCGCTGCCGGCGCTGGTGCTGGACGGACGCATCGTCTCCGAGGGGCAGGTGCTGGAGACGGAGGCCATCGTGCCGCTGATGACCAGCGCGAACGAGGCGGAGCGCGTCTTTGACGTGACGGCCCGGGCGGCGGCGCCGAAGGTGCCGGCGTCGCGTCGGCTGCTGGCGTTCGCGGTGCTGGCGGTGCTGGTGGTGCTTGCGGTGGCGCTGTCGCTGCAGCGTCAGCCGGAGGCGCCGACGGCGGAGCCCGCGGCGAGTGTGGCCGCCTCGGTGCCGCCGCTGGTCGTCAGCGAGATGAAGTAGCAGCGCGAGCGAGTCGCGCCGTCGTGCGAATGTCCGCGCCGCGGCGACTGTCACGACGGCGCCTCCTCCGTCGGGCGAAAATGCTGACGATAGGGCTGGAAGTTCTCCGCGCGGAAGCGCGGGAGGTACCGACGGCGTCCTCGCCGTCGGTTAGGGAAGCGGGCGAAGCCCGCGCCGGCGCCGCGTCAGCGGCGCGACCGATTTCCGCCGAGCGAAGCGAGGCGGCATCTAGAATCTCTAGAATCCCCACGATAGGGCTGGAAGTTCTCCGCGCGGAAGCGCGGGAGGTACCGACGGCGTCCTCGCCGT
>CALZPA010000273.1 GCA_945827525.1 uncultured Lentisphaeria bacterium
TTTTGCGTCTTTTGTGGACTGCATCATCCGCTTCGAGCGCCCACCAAACAATTAATTTTTGCCTATTTTGCGTCTTTTGTGGACTGCATCATCCGCTTCGAGCGCCCACCAAACAATTAAATTTTGTCTATTTTGCGTCTTTTGTGGACTGCATCATCAGCGACACACCACCGACGACGAGTCCCAGCGCCGCCAGGAACGCCCAGTCCAGCCGTTCACCGACCAGCAACACCGATCCGCCTGTCGCCAGCGCCGCCGACACATACCCCAGCGCCCCGAGCCGCCCCGGCGACACATGCCGCAGGGCCGTGTACCACAGCGCAATGGCCGCACCGCCCCCGAAAAGCCCCAGATACAGCGCCCCCAGCCATGGCCCCCAGCCCATCGACAGCGGCAGACTCCCCCCATTGGCGACCAACGCCACCGGCAGCATCAGCGCCGCCGACACCGCAAACATCATCAGCGAACTCAACGGCCCACCATACTCGCGCGAAAAACGCTCCCCAAACACCGTGAACGCCGCCCAGCAGCAGCCGCTCCCAAACGCCATCGCGTCCCCCAGCAGCGTCGAGGCTCCCTGCGCCGCAAACCGATCCGCCCCCTGCCCCTGAAACAGCAGCGCCATCCCCGCGAAGCCCAGCACAAGCCCCGCCACCTTCCGCCCCGTCAGCGTCTCACGCCCCGCCAGCCACGCCAGCAGCAGCGTCGTGATCGGCGACGTGTTCGCCATCAGCGAGCTGCGGGCACCCGTCGTGTACTTCGTCGACCAGAACACCAGCAGCCCCTCGCCGACAATCCCCAGCAGCGACAGCCCAACCAGACGCGCCTTGTCCCCACGAACCATCCGACCCACCTGCGCACGCGCCTCGCGGCGAACCAACAGCGGACTCAGAAACAGACTCGCCAGCACCAGCCGCAGCCAGGTGTAGCTCATCGGCTCCACCGACTCCCCCGATGACCCGAACAGCAGCCGCGACACCGGATAGAAGCTCCCCCAGATCACCGTCGCGCACAGCCCGCACCCCCACCCCAGCAGCGCACGGACACCGCCTCCGCCGGACACCCCGTCATGCGTCATCCGTTCGACACCCCACTGATCACATCCACCCGGCGGTTCGACTCCGACAGCACCGCCACCCGCGGCACATGCGTGGCGGCCTCCTCCGGACTCATCAGCGCAAACGCCATGATTGTCACCATGTCGCCCGGCTGCCCCAGACGCGCCGCCGCACCATTCAGGCAGAATTCGCGGCTTCCGCGAGGCGCCTCAATCGCATACGTCTCCAGCCGCTGCCCATTCGTCTGGTTTACCACCAGTATCTTCTCGTATGGCAGAATTCCCGCCGCATCCAGTATGTCACGGTCTATCGACAGGCTGCCCTGATAGTTCAGCTCGCACGCCGTCAGCACCGCGCGGTGTATCTTGCACTTCAGCATCTGTATCTGCATCGCTCTGCTCTCCATTCGCTCCGTTCCCGGACTTCCCCGCCCAAAAAGCGCAGGGAAGCCCCGCCGCTTCTCGGACGGGACTCCCCTGGGGCTTGCTTGCCATGGGGCGCGCGGGAGACCGCCGCCTGGCTGCCGCGGCGCTTACAGGCCAGCCGGCTTGTTCGCCTTCGCCGCCACGCGCAGACGCAGCGCGTTCAGCTTGATGAAGCCCGTCGCGTCGGCCTGGTTGTACACGTCGTCAGCCTCGAACGTCACAATCTCCGGATCATACAGCGTGTACGGAGACCGGCGGCCGCTGATGAAGCAGTTGCCCTTGTACAGCTTGACGCGGACATCGCCCGTCACATTCTCCTGGCTCTTCGTGATCGCGGCCTGCAGGAACTCGCGCTCCGGCGCAAACCAGAACCCATTGTACACCATGTTCGCATACTGCGGGATCAGCTGGTCGCGGACGCTCATCGTCTCGCGGTCCATGCAGATCGACTCCAGCGCACGGTGCGCGTGGAACAGGATCGTGCCTCCGGGAGTCTCGTACACGCCACGGTCCTTCATGCCCGTGAAGCGCGTCTCGACAATGTCAATCCGGCCAACCGCGTGCTTGCCGCCCAGACGGTTCAGCTCGCGCATCAGCTTCGCCGGCGACAGACGCTCGCCGTTCACAGCCACGGGAATGCCCTTCTCAAAGCTGATCTCGACGTACTCGGCCTGGTCCGGAGCCTTCTCCACCGGAACCGTCAGCACATGGCACGCCTCCGGCGCCTCCTGCCACGGATCCTCCAGCACGCCGCCCTCAAAGCTGATGTGCAGCAGGTTCCGGTCCATCGAGTACGGCTTCGCCGCCGACACCGTGATCGGTATCTGACGCTCCTGCGCATACTGAATCAGATCCGTCCGCGACTTGAACGTCCAGTCCGAGCTCCGCCACGGCGCGATGATCTTGATGTCCGGGTTCAGCGCATACGCCGACAGCTCGAAGCGGATCTGGTCGTTGCCCTTGCCCGTCGCGCCATGGCAGATGTACTCAGCGTTCTCCGCCTTCGCCACCTCGACCAGGCGCTTCGCAATCAGCGGACGCGCAATCGACGTGCCCAGCAGATACATGTTCTCGTAAATCGCGTTCGCCTGGAACATCGGAAAGATGTAGTCGCGCGCGAACTCCTCGGTCAGATCCTCGATGTAGGACTTGACCGCGCCCGTCCCGTAGGCCTTCTCGTGGAGACCGTCCAGCTCCTCGTCCTGGCCCACGTTCGCACAGTACGTCACCACTTCCGCCTGATACTTCTCCTGCAGCCACTTCAGAATGCAGGACGTGTCCAGACCGCCCGAATACGCAAGCACCACTTTCATTGCTTCAACTAGCTCCTCAATCAAGCTTCTAGGGTAGGTAGGTAACGCCGCCGGAACGCGCTCGCGCGACGCCCGGACGACACTTCAAATCGTCAATGCACATACTATATCCCCTCGAACCCGTTTTGTCCTGCCTTTTCCGTATCTGTCAGGTGGACTTTTCCCCTTCAACGCCTATTTTATGCCATCCCCACCCCCAGATGCCACCCCACCTACCCCACCCACCACGCCACTGACGACCATGCTCCACGTCAAGGACCTCACCATCCAGTTCCAGACCGACGACGGCATCCTCACCGCCGCCAACGGCGTCTCCTTCTCCCTCCACGAGGGCGAGACGCTCGGACTCGTCGGCGAGTCCGGCTGCGGCAAGAGCGTCACCGCCATGGCCATCCCCAGACTCGTCCCACAGCCCCCAGGACGCATCGTCGCCGGACAGATCCTCCTCGACGGCACCGACCTCCTCAAACTCCCCGACCGCGAGCTCCGACAGCGACGCGGACGCGACATCGGCGTCATCTTCCAGGAGCCCATGACCGCACTCTCGCCACTCCACCGCATCGGAGACCAGCTCGCCGAGACCATCCGACTCCATGAGCCCGACACCTCGCGCAGCCAGGCTCGACAGCGCGCGCTCCAATGGCTCCGCAACGTCGGCATCCCCGCCCCAGAAGCACGCCTCGACGCCTTCCCCTTCGAGCTCTCCGGCGGCATGAGACAGCGAGTCATGATCGCCCAGGCACTCATCCTCAAACCCAGACTCATCATCGCCGACGAACCCACCACCGCCCTCGACGTCACCATCCAGGCACAAATCCTCGACCTCATGCGGCAGATGCGCGGACAGCACGCCGCCCTCCTCCTCATCACCCATGACATGGGCGTCGTCTGGGACGCCTGCGACCGCATGGTCGTCATGTACGCCTCCCGCATCGTCGAGTCAGGCCCCGTCCGTGACGTCTTCAGGACACCCCGTCACCCCTACACCCGTGGACTCATGGACGCCATCCCCGCACTCGCGCGTCAGGCCCGACGACTCCCCCACATCCCCGGCCAGGTTCCCTCGCTGCTCCATCTCCCCACCGGCTGCGCCTTCGCCGAGCGCTGCCCCTATGCCGACGACACCTGCCGCACCGCCCCCCCCACACTCGCCCCCACCCCCGGAGCCCCCGACCACCTCGTCGCCTGCTGCCATCCCCTCGCCTGACATCCCCCCTGGCCCATAGGGCCCATAGGGCCCATAGGCCTCATAGGCCTCATAGGGCTCATAGACCTCATAGGGCTCATAGACCTCATAGGGCTCATAGACCTCATAGGGCTCATAGGCCGCCAAGCTTTGCAGCGGGGCACAGGAACTTTTCAAAGTCTTCCTAGTTAGTTTGCATCTTTTCTGGTTCTCTTTTTGTCTTATTTTGCGTATTTTGTGGACTGACAGAAAGGCATCCTCCGCGAATAGCCACATTCTTTTTCACTTATTTTGTGTCTTTTGTGGATTTCTTTTTGTCTTATTTTGCGTATTTTGTG
>CALZPA010000274.1 GCA_945827525.1 uncultured Lentisphaeria bacterium
TTATAGGTCTTATAGGTCTTATAGGTCTTATAGGTCTTATAGGTCTTATAGGGCTTATAGGGCTCATAGCCCCCATAGGGCTCATTTTTTGAGCTTTTTGTGCTGTTTGTGGACTCATCAGAAGTCCACCTCCACGAGGACCCCATAGGCCTTATCTTTTGAGCTATTTTGTGTTGTTTGTGGACTCATCAAGAGTCCCATAACTAGCCCCCAACCCGCCATGCTTGTCCTCATCACTCCCCCTCTAGTCCAACTGAACACGCCCTACACGGCGACGCCTGTGCTCACCCATGGTCTGCGCCAGCGCGGCCACGACGTCCAGCAGCGCGACTTCTCCCTCGCGACGGCCCTGCGCGTCTTCACCCCCCGCACGATCGACCTCCTCGAGGACGCCGCCCGAAAAATCCCCCACCCCGACGACGCCATCGGCTTCCTCCTCGAGTCCGCCGACGACTACCGCCGCACCGTCGCCGACGTCATCGCCTTTCTCCAGGGCCGCCGTCCCGAGCTGGCCTGGCCCATCGCCGCGCGCAACCTCCTCCCCGAAGGCCCCGCCTTCCAGGAGCTCTGGGTCGCCGCCACCGACGATGACGACGACTCCGCCGACCAGCAGCTCCTCCTCGACGCCTTCGGACGACTCGGCACCGCCGAGCAGGCCAAATATCTCGCCTCCCTCTACCTCGACGATCTCACCGCCTTCATCCAGCGTCTCCTCGACCCCGACTTCGGCTTCGGCAGCTACGCCGCCTCCCTCGCCATCTCACTCCCCACCCTCGACCCGCTCCTCCAGCGCCTCGACGCACCGCCCACCTTCATCGACGCCATCATCGACCAGCTCACCCAACAGCTCCTCGACGACCTCCACCCCACCGCCGTCGGACTCGCCGTCCCCTTCCCCGGAACGCTCTACGCCGCGTTCCGCATCGCCCGCGCCATCCGCCGCCTCGCCCCCCAAACCACCCTCATCCTCGGCGGCGGCTACGTCAACTCCGAACTCCGCTCCCTCGAAGACCCACGCGTCTTCGACTTCTTCGACTACCTCATCTTCGACGAGGGCCTCACCCCTCTCGACGCCATCCTCTCCCACGCCACCTCGCCCCTCACGCCACCCGCCCCCGACGCCTGCACCGCCTGCGCCCACCCGCGCATCCTCTCCGCCAACGGCCCCCTCACCTACACCCCCGCCTTCCACCCGCCAGCACTCCTCGTCCCCTCCTACGACGGCCTCAACCTCGACGACTACCTCGGCGTCCTCGAATTCCCAAACCCCATCCAGCGACTCTGGTCCGACGGACACTGGCTCAAAATGCAGCTCGCACAAGGATGCTACTGGCACAAGTGCGCCTTCTGCGACCTCGCCCTCGACTACATCGGACGCTACGAGCCCGCGTCCCCCACCGACATCGCCGACGCCATCCAGCACCTCATCCAGACCACCGGACACTGCGGCTTCCACTTCGTCGACGAAGCCCTCTCTCCCGCACTCCTCGCCGGACTCTCACGCGAACTCATCCGCCGAAACCTCCATGCCGTCTGGTGGGGTAACGTCCGCTTCGACAACGCCTTCACCCCCGAACTCGCCCAACTCATGGCCGACGCCGGCTGCATCGCCGTCACCGGCGGTCTCGAATGCGCCCATGACCGACTCCTCAAGCTCATGAACAAGGGCATCACCCTCGCCTCCGCACGACGAGCCTGCCAGGCCTTCGCCGACGCGCACATCATGGTCCATGCCTACCTCATGTACGCCTTCCCCACCGAAACCGAAAAGGAGGCCCTCGACGCGCTCGCCTTCGTCCGCAAATGCTTCGCCGACGGACTCATCCAGTCCGCTCACTGGCACCGCTTCGCCCTCACCGCACACTCCGCCATCGCCCAGCGACCACACGACTTCGGCATCGACATCCTGCCGCACAAAACCACCGGCACACCACGCTTCGCCCTCAACGAAATCGACTACCGCGAACCCAACGCCCCCGACTGGAACCGCATCGGACACGCCCTCGAGACCGCCGTCTACAACTACCGCCTCGGACTCGGACTCGACCTCCCCCCACGCGCCTGGCTCCACGCACAACACTGAACTCCTACTGACAAAACCCGTCAGAAAACGACAACTCCCCACTTGATTTTCGCTCCGTCCCTCTTATGTTAGGGAGTGTGCGAAAAGCCTCTGCGCCGCGCCGACGGTCCCTTGCCGTCGGGCAGAAAGACACATCCCAAAAGGCATTCCCTGATTTGCCGGTGCCCCCCCCGGACACTCAACCGAGCGGTAGGCCCTTTCGCACATACCAAGACGAGGGAGAACAGGTCATCATGGCCAAGGACATGACGAAGGGAAGCCCGTGGCGACTGCTACTGGGCTTCTCGATACCGCTGCTGATCGGAAACATCTTCCAGCAACTGTACAATCTGGCGGACGCCGTCATCGTGGGCAAGACCCTGGGCGCCAACGCGCTTGCGGCCGTGGGCGCGACCGGCTCCGTCATGTTCCTCGTCTTCGGCTTCTACTTCGGCCTGACCGGCGGCCTCACGGTCGTCACCGGACAGCGCTTCGGCGCGGGCGACTCCGAGGGCGTCCGCAAGTCCGTCGCCGCCTCGACCATCATCTGCGCCGTCCTCTCGTTCGTCTCCACCTTCGCCTGCGTCGCCGCCACCCCGCTCATCCTCCGGCTCATGAACACGCCGGACGCCATCTACGCCGAGTCGCACACCTACATGTCCGCGATGTTCTGGGGCACCGCCACCATCGTCTTCTACGGCCTCGTCTCCAGCATCCTCCGCGCCCTGGGCGACAGCATGACGCCCCTCGTCTTCCTGATCGTCTCCTGCCTCCTCAACATCGGCCTCGACCTGCTGTTCATCCGCACCTTCGGCTGGGGCGTCGGCGGCGCGGCCTGGGCCACCGTCATCGCCCAGGCGCTCTCCGCCCTGCTCTGCCTCGCCTACATGCTCTGGCGCTACCCCATGCTGCGACTCCGCGCCTGCAACTGGAACGTCTGCCGGGCCTTCTACCTGGAGCACCTCCGCGTCTCCATGCCCATGGCCCTCCAGTTCTCCATCACCGCCGTCGGTATCGTCGTCCTCCAGGCCGCGCTCAACCGCTTCGGCGCCACCTACATCGCCGCCGTGACCGCCGCGAACAAAATCGACTCCATCGCCATCCAGCCCATGTTCTCCTTCAGCATGGCCATCGCCGCCTACGCCGCCCAGAACTACGGCGCCCGCGACGTCGGACGCATCCGCCGAGGCACCTGGAGCTGCGCGCTCATGTCCCTCGCGTTCGCCGTCCCCATGGGCGGCGTCCTCATCCTCTTCGCCAAGCCGCTGGTGCGCCTCTTCCTGGACAACCCCTCCGAGGAGATTCTCCAGGCCGCCCAGACCTTCATGAACATCAACTGCGGCTTCTACGTCGTCCTCGACCTGCTGCTCATCTACCGCAACGTCCTGCAGGGCATGGGCCACACGTTCTATCCGCTCATGGCCGGCGTCGCCGAACTCATCCTGCGCGTCGTCGCCGCCATCTTCCTCGCCCAGGCCTGGGGATACGCCGGCGTCTGCTTCGCCCATCCGCTCGCCTGGTTCGGCGCCACCGCCGTCCTCCTCGCAGACTACCTCATCGTCATGCGACACCTCCGCCGACACGGCATCCCCGACTTGGACAGCCTCGTGAGACGCACCGAGGCCCTCGCCGACTAGCCGCCCCTCCCTCACAGCAGCGACTGCAGCAGCGGCAGCAGACGCGGCGGCGCGAAGAAGCGCTCGCTGTACCGCGCCACAAACGTCGTCAGCGACGGCGACCGCCCATGCGCATGATCCACGCACAGCACCGCGCGGAAGATGTCGTCGCGAACCAGCGCGTCGCGGCCCGCTGACCGCGCATGCGCCGTCGCCACCGCCACCGTCAGCGGATACGTCAGCAGCAGCGCCCGCAGACCGCCATAGAAGTCCAGACCATAGTACGCGCTGCCGAAGAACTGGCGCGTGTCCAGACGGTTGACGAGAAAGTCCATATACGGACGCCAGTCCTCGTCCGTCCCCACATCCGCCAGCCGACGAGTCAGCAGGCCGATCCCCGACGCGCTCACCGCCGGATGCTCACCGCTCAGCTCACGCCAAGAGCCGCTTCCCACGATGAAGCGGAACAGACGCCCAAAATGGCTCAGACGAGCCCCCACGCCGCGCTCCGTCAGCTCCTCGTCGCGACGGCAGTAGAGCGCCAGCCA
>CALZPA010000275.1 GCA_945827525.1 uncultured Lentisphaeria bacterium
CACTCTCGTCACTCTCGTCACTCTCGTCACTCTCGTCACTCTCGTCACTCTCGTCACTCTCGTTACTTTTTGCCCGACGGCGAGCGCCGTCGGGACAGGCGCCGCTGGCGCGGCGCGTTTTTTCTCGATTGAGTCGATTGAGTCGAAACAACTTTTTCTGGAGCCAGCAATATGTGTGGAATAGTCGGTTACACTGGCCTTGAGTCAGCGAAGGAGATTTTGCTTGACGGTCTTCGCCGTCTGGAGTATCGGGGATACGATTCGGCGGGACTGACGCTCAGTTCGGGGAATTCCCTGCGCACCGTGAAGGCGCTGGGCAAAGTCTCCAACCTGGAGGCGGCCTGCAACCAGGAGACACAGTTGGAGGGAACCACCGGCATCGCCCATACGCGCTGGGCCACACACGGCGCACCCGCCGTCCGCAACGCCCACCCCCACCTCGACGAGAAAGGACGGTTCGCCGTCGTCCACAACGGCATCATCGACAACTACGCCGAGCTGAGACGACGACTGGAGGCCGATGGCCACACCTTCGTCTCCGACACCGACACCGAAGTCATCCCGCACCTGCTGGAGGAATTCTACGAGGGCGACCTGCTGAAGGCCGTCGTGCAGGTGCTGCGCCTGCTCCATGGCACCTACGGCATCGCCGTGGTGTGCGCCGACCATCCCGGACTCATCGTCACGGCGCGCCTGGGAAGCCCCATCGTCATCGGCAAGGGCGAGGACTGCAACCTCGTCGCCAGCGATGTCACCCCACTGGCCGCCTACACCCGCAATGTCATCTACCTCAACGACGGCGAAATCGCCGCCATCACCCCGACCGACATCCGGCTCCAGAACATCGACAACATCGTCATCGAACCGTCCGTCAAGGAGATTGACTGGAGTGTGGACGCCAGCGGCAAGGGCAACTACGAACACTTCATGCTGAAGGAAATCTACGAGCAGCCGGACGTCATCGCCAGCGCCATGCGCGGGCGCCTCGACCTGACGATGGGAAGCGCCAAGCTGTCGGGCCTGAACATGTCTCCGCGCGACCTGGCGCAAATCTCGCGCATCGTCATCGCCGCGTGCGGCACGAGCCGCCACGCGGGCATGGTCGGCGAATACTTCTTCGAGGACATCTCGGGCATCCCGACGGAGGTGGAGCAGGCGGCGGAATTCCGCTACCGGAATCCCATCATCGAGCCGAACACGCTGGTCATCCCCATCAGCCAGTCCGGCGAGACGGCGGACACGCTGGCGGCCGTCCGCGAGGCGCTGAACAAGGGCGCGCTGGTCGCCGCCCTGTGCAACGTCGTCGGCTCGACGATTGCGCGCGAGGCGGGCCGTGGCGTCTACCTGCACGCCGGCCCGGAAATCTGCGTGGCCTCGACGAAGGCGTTCACCTGCCAGGTGACGGTGCTGCTGATGATGGCCCTGATGCTGGGACGCAACCGCCGCCTGAGCCGCGACGACGGCATGTCGCTGGCGAAGGAGCTGGAGCGCCTGCCGCAGATGATCGAGGAGGTTCTGGAGCAGGCGCCCGCCATCGAGCGCATCGCACGCAAGTACGCCCACGCCAACGACTTCTTCTACATCGGACGCGGCTGTCTCTACCCCGTGGCCCTGGAGGGCGCCCTCAAGCTCAAGGAAATCAGCTACATCCACGCCGAGGGCTATCAGGCCGCCGAACTCAAGCACGGCCCCATCTCCCTCCTCGACGAGAACGTCCCCATCGTCGCCCTCGCCAACGCCATCCCAGGCCAGGACAAGATGCTCGGCAACATCCAGGAATGCCTCGCGCGCAAGGCGCCCGTCATCGCCGTCGTCACCGGCGACGACACCAGCGTCAACCGCTTCACCCAGGACATCATCCGCGTCCCGAAGACCTCGCGCTACGTCTCGCCGCTCCCCACGGTCGTCGCCATGCAGCTCCTCGCCTACTACATCGCGCGCGAACGCGGCTGCGAAATCGACCAGCCGCGCAACCTCGCCAAGAGCGTCACCGTCGAATAGCCCCGGCGCCAACGCTGCTCCCCCCGCACCTCCCCCTATCTGAACGGAAAAGTAGATATTTTTTTACCTTCTATTGGGTTGTAATGGTTGTAAAATGTTCTCGTCCGTCTATGTTAGGGGGTTAGACGTCCGTCCGGGTTGACGGGCGCCTATGCCGGTGCCGTCTGTGGCATATGTGAGTCAGAGAACTGAGAAAGGGAGAGTAGCGCGAGATGTTTTGGGTTACCTTGCTGTCGTTTGTGCTGTTCACGGGCTTTGTCGCGGTCGGGACATGGCTGATTGTGCGTCGTCGTGAGAGTTCGAGCCAGGATGGCTTTTTTCTGGCGGGTCGGAGTCTGACGTTTCCGTTCATCGCGGGGTCTCTGCTGCTGACGAATTTGTCGACGGAGCAGATGGTGGGTCTGAACGGCTCGGCGTTCAAGGAGGGGATGAGCGTGATTGCGTGGGAGGTGGTGGCGGTCATAGCGCTGGTGCTGATGGCGCTGTGGTTTCTGCCGAAGTTTCTGAAGGCGGGCATCACGACGGTGCCGGAGTATCTGCGCTACCGCTTTGACGAGACGACGGGTCTGCTGTGCAACCTGCTGTTTCTGGTCTCGTACATGCTGATCCTGCTGCCGATCATCCTGTACACGGGTGCCCGCGGGATGCTGGACATCCTGGATCTGAACGCGATGCTGGGCATCGAGAGCGAGATGGCGCAGCTCTATGTGGTGGTCATTGCGGTGGCGGTCATCGGCTCGTGCTACGCGCTGTTCGGCGGCCTGAACTCGTGTGCGGTGTCGGACACGCTGAACGGCATCGGCCTGCTCATCGGCGGCTTCCTGATCTCCTGGTTCGCGTTCGCGACGCTGGGCAACGGCGAGGTCTCGGAGGGCATCTCGACGTTCTTCCGCGAGGGCGGCGACCGCGTCAACTCCATCGGCGCGAACGACGCGGAGGCGCCCTTCCTGGCGCTCTTCACGGGCGTGCTGTTCATCAACGTCTTCTACTGGTGCACCAACCAGCAGATCATCCAGCGCACGCTGGGCGCCAAGTCGCTGGCCGAGGGCCAGAAGGGCATCCTGCTGACCGGCGCCCTCAAGCTGCTCGGGCCGCTCTACCTCGTCTTCCCCGGCATGATCGCCGCCATGCTCTACATGAGGGGCATGCTCCACATCCCCGCCAACGCCGCCACCGGACTGGCCGCCTCCGACCAGGCCTACGGCGCCCTCGTCAACGCCGTCCTTCCCGCCCCGCTCAAGGGCTTCTTCGCCGCCGTCCTCCTCGGCGCCATCCTCTCCAGCTTCAACTCCGCCCTCAACAGCACCTGCACCCTCTTCAGCCTCGACGTCTACAAGCGCAAGATAAACCCCACCGCCCCTGACCGCAAGGTCGTCGTCGTCGGACAGATCTTCGGCACCATCATCACCCTCGGCGCCATCATCATCGCCCCGCTCCTCCAGCAGGCCGGCAGCATCTTCAACTACCTCCAGAAGATGAACGCCATCTACTTCATCCCCATCCTCGCCGTCGTGCTCATCGCCATCATGACCCGCAAGGTCCCCGCCGCCGCCGCCAATCTCGCCCTCATCCTGGGCGTCATCCTCATCGGCATCGGCTACTTCATCCCACCCTTCACCGGCTATGTCGAGGCGATGGGACAGTATCACTTCGTCGCCTGCGTCCTCGCCCTGATGCTCGTCCTCATGCTGGCCTGGGGCAAGCTCCGCCCGCTGCCCGTCCCCTTTGAGGAGAAGGACGCCAAGGTCACCGACCTCACGCCCTGGAAGGGCGTCGTCCCCGTCTCCGCCATCCTCATCATCGTCGTCGTCATCATCTATGCGGCGTTCGCGGACTTCTCGGTCTTCACCAAGGGCAAGCCCGCCTATCCCACCGCGCCCGCCGTCATCCAGCAGACGAACCCGTAGCGCAACCTTTGCAAGACGGCTTCAGATGCCTCCATCGGCGCCTCTCCGTTCCCCACGGGGAGGCGCTTCCCTTGTCTCTACACCCACACCGCATGGCCCTGAACCTGCGAAAAGGGAGGGGAAAAATTTGAATTTTCCCTAGCAAGGAATATAGTATTTTGTGCTTTTTTTGCCCCATCGGGGATAGATGATACTTGATAGTATCGCCGGGAACAGCGATTCCAGGCCAAAAATGATACCAATTCATTTTTAACGAAAAGTCACAAAACAGTTGGGAGTGTAAACAGATGGGAATGGGAAACT
>CALZPA010000276.1 GCA_945827525.1 uncultured Lentisphaeria bacterium
CCGATCTGGTTGCCGAGGCGCCGGTCTCCCCCCTGCGCGGGGTCGAAATCAATTTTGGTAGAATACGTGGACGGCTTGAGACGTGAATTCACATGGATTTGACAGCCAATTTGTGTTGATATTAGTAAAAAATGAGCTATATTTAGGCTTAAAATTGATTTTTTCGTCATTTTGATACAAAAATGGGCAAAAAGGGCAACATTGACGAGATTGCGAAGGCCTTTGGCGTCTCCGTCCACACTATCCGCTCCAACAGCCAGAGGGAGGGATTCCCAAAGGCCGTCAAGGGCGTCTACGACCTGGGCGAGATAGTTCGCTGGGTCATTGGCCGTCCCGAATCGAAGCGGAGCAAGATGTGGGAGGCGGCAACAAGACTTTTGGCTGATGGGAAGGTCAAGAATGTCAAGAGAAAGGCTAAAAATGCGGGAAAATGGGAGGGAAAACGAGAAAGACAGGACAAAGGGAAGTCCGAAGAGCCTTCCGCAGAGGATGAACCTCCTTCACATGACCCTGTTGAGGATGGCGAGTTGGATGCCGTTGAGGCGTCGCAGGTCGAGGATGTCGCGGAAGTCCTAGAGCCAATCGTGTCCAAGCTGTCCGGCGTTGTGGACAGCTTCGCTGACCTTTCCATGGACAATCTGTCCAAGGGCAACGCGGAATTGTGCGCCTACTACGTCAAGCTGCTTGTGCCGTCGATTGAGTCGCTTCGCAAGGGAATTGAAAGCACAATCAGCGTTCAGCAGCACAGAGGAGAGCTGCTGAGGAGGGATGATGCCGTACACGCCTTCGCCAAGATGGCGTCAAACGTAAGGGGTAAGCTTATGGTCATGACGAAGAAGCTCTCACATGAGCTAGTCGGAATAATGACGCCTGGCGAGGTGCAGGCCATTCTCGAAGATGAAGTCACAGAAGTCCTTGAAGGTCTCTCAAGAAATCCATTCGGTGATGGATGAGGTGCTGAGGCAGGCGTTTCTGCCGCCGCCACGCCAGACGGCGTGGGAGTGGGCAGAGGAGAACGTGGTCCTGTCGCCGAAAACGGGAACGTTCTCGCCTGGCAAGTACCGGACTCGCCACACGCCGCACGTCCGAGGCATCCTGGAGGCCTTTCAGTCCCCGGATGTGCGTGAGATTGTCCTTTCCTTCGCCGCGCAGACGGCGAAGACCCTCACCGAGACGGTGTGCGTGGCGTGGGCCATCGCGAACGATCCTGGAAATATGCTTTTCGTCATGCCATCTGAGGGAATGGCCAAATCCTTCTCGAAAAGCCGTCTCCAGACGGTCATAACGGACTCTCCGACCGTCTCCGGACACATCTACGGCACAAAGTCGTTCAATCTGCTGGAAATGGAGTTCGACAACTGCGTTATTGCGCTGACAGGATCAGGCTCAGCGTCCAATCTTTCCTCGCGCCCCATCCGCTACCTTTTCCTGGACGAAATGGACAAGTACCCGAAGTCTCTCGGAGACGAGGGAAACCCGGTGACGCTGGCGAAAGAGCGCACCAAGACCTTCCCTAACGCGAAAATCATGCAGTCATCAACCCCGACTACCGACATGGGCGAAATCACGCTGGCCTTCAACGAAACTGACCAGAGGAGGTGGTTCTGTCCATGTCCGAAATGCGGTCATGAGTACATCGCGTCATGGGAGCGCGTGTGGTTTCCGGAGGATGGAAGCGACGAGGAGAGGGCCGAAAAGGTGGAGGTCCGCTGTCCGGAGTGTGGGTTTGGGGTGACGAACAAGGAAAGGAGACAGTTCCTCTCGCGAGGCCACTGGAAACCCACCTCAACAGCTCGTGACAGCTCAAAGATTGGCTTCCGCATCAGCGAGTTCGAGTCGTGCATCGGACGTCCATGGCCGGAGCTGGTGATGATGTTCCTCGCCGCTAACCGGAAGAGCAAGAACGGATACATCGAGGACCTGAAGACGTTTGTCTGCTCCGTCCTCGCCGAGCCGTGGGTCAACAGGAGCGACACGATGAGGGAGGCTGACTTCTTCCTGTCGTTCTGCTGCGACTACTCGCAGGGGACTGTTCCCAGCTACATGGATGTCGTCGGCCTCACCGCTGGCATCGACACGCAGGACAACGGCTTCTACTACGTCATCAGGGCATGGGGAGGCGGCGAGGCGCTTGAGTCATGGCTTGTTGACTATGGCTTCTGCGAGACCTTCGAGGAGCTCCATCGAGTCCTCACCGCGAAGTATCCCGCCGAGGATGGCTCTCGGATGTGGGACGTGTCCGGGTGCTTCATGGACGCCATGGGGCATCGGACGCCAGAGGTCTACAACTTCTGCCGTGGCATCGGCAGGGCGGCGAGAGTCATCCCGACAAAGGGTGAGCAGACGCTGAACGGAGGAACTCCATTCAGCTTCTCCGCCGTTGACCGGGAGCGTTCGGGCAAGGTGCTTCCCGGATCGCTTCAGCTCTGCCGCATCAACACGACGCATTTCAAGGACTGGCTTGACGGGAAGCTGCACATCGGTCAGGATGACCTTGGGGCATGGCATCTTCCGGAGACAGTTGATCATGAGTACTGCCTTCAGATGTCATCGGAATACCGAGATGACAATGGGAAGTGGGTTCCTCGGACGGCGCAGGCGAGAAACCACTACTGGGACTGCGAGGTGCTTGCGCTTGCGCGGGCCTCATCGCTGAAACTTGACCGGTATCGTCAGCCGCCTCCAGGAGGAGGGGAAGGCGAAAGGGGATATAACGACGAGAGAAGAAGGAGGCTGATATGACACTCAGACCGGGAAGCAGAAAGAGTCAGCGTGGCGGAGAGTCAACCGACGGCAATGGTGAGCAGGTTGTCGGCATCAAGAGCATCGCCGCCTATCTTGGCTTCAGCGAGAGAACGATGTCCTCGTGGAGACGCGAATTCAGCGACTTCCCCGTCCAGCAGGACAGGGAGTCATGCGTGTGGTACAGCACAAGGCAGAGGCTGGACGAATTTCGCCGAAACCACGCTGACCTATTCACGCTCCATAAGGAGCGGAGAAACATGATGGATGAGCTTCGAAGAAGCGAGCTTGCCGAGAGGCGTTCGCCGAGGTGGTGAGCCAAAAATCTTGCAAATGTCTGCAAGATTTGAGCAAAAGTTTTTTATCATGCTAATGTAGATGAAAAGGAGGCAACATGGACTACCGAAAAGCTGTTGAGAGACTTGAGGAGGCGATTGCCTCAAACACGCTTGAGGTGACGATCGGAGACCAGACCGTCAAGTACCGCAGCTTGAGTGAGCTGCTGAAGGCTTTGGCCTACTTCAAGACGGCATTGGGAAGCGAAAAGAGCGTCGCCTATGACTCCACTGGACCTGGATACAGCCAGCAGGCCATAGCCGGGAGAGGAATTCGTGGTTTTAGGAGCTAGCATGGGGCTTATCAAGTGGATTAAGGACAGGTTAATGCGCTCCGCCTATCTTGGCAAGGAGGAGTCTCCGTCACTGTCCGGAACATGGGATGCCCCATACACGCCGAATTCGGCCATACGCGATGACAGGCAGGCCGTCAATGACCGGGTTCGGCAGCTCGTCCGCAAGATGCCATGGCTTGAGGGTGCGCTTGAGGCCTCCGTCTGCTACAAGGTCGGCGACGGCTTCACCCACAAGCCTTGCGTGGAGAATGACGGCGATTCCGACGACAACACCAACAGGATGCTCCGTGACGCCTTCGCCCGCTGGTCCGAGACGGCTGAGGCGAACGGGCAGGACACCCTCGCGGACATACAGCAGCTCGTCTGCCGCCAGATGATAGAGTGCGGCGAGTCGCTTGTGCTCATGCGCCTGTCAACCAAAAGGGATTTCACGCTTCAGGTGATGGAGCCCGACTGCCTTCAGACCACCAACCCCGGCGTTGACATCGACCAGGGAATCCAGTACGAGAGCGAGACCAACAGACCGCTCAAGTATTTCCTGCGTGGCCTTGACTCCACTCCGGAGATTTCCTCGAAGGAGTACGAGTGGCCAGCCAGAAACGTCATCCATCTCTTCAGTCGGCTTCGCCCATGGCAGCGTCGCGGCATTTCGCCGCTGGCCCAGACCATCATGCTTGCCGGAGACCTTGGAGAGTACCTCACCAACGAGCTGGCGGCGCAGCAGATGGCAAGCCGTTACCTCGCCTTCGTCACCGACCCATCGGCAGATGCCGTCAACTTCGAGCAGCAGGCTCGGAAGGTCCTCTA
>CALZPA010000277.1 GCA_945827525.1 uncultured Lentisphaeria bacterium
CATCCCGCGCTTCCGCGCGGAGAACTTCCAGCCCAGCAGACAGGGCATCCCGCGCTTCCGCGCGGAGAACTTCCAGCCACTTCGCTGGCGCGGGCGCCAGCCGAACGCACGCACGGCGTCCACACAAGGAAGCTACGCCTCAATACCAGTAGTCCAGGCCGGGGAAGGGGGCGGTGTCGGGCTGGCGGAGATAGGCCGTCCAGGCAGCGAGGCTGGGGCCGGCAGGCAAGGCACCGGGAACACTCAACAGCTCACGGCCCAACGACAGGAACGACTCGTCATGAAGCGAACGGTACGCCTCGGCGCAGATCGTCAGGCGGATCAGTCCCAGGATGCCACTCGTCGCCGTCAGGGCATTCAAGGCTTGGCTGAAGCGCTCGCGGGCCTGGTCGGTGCGCCCAAGGGCGGCGTCAAGTGCCGCCAGATACTTGGCGGTGGTCGCGCCAAGCCAGTTCTCCAGGCGCAGCAACTGACGCAGCGCCGAGGTAAGACGCACCTCGTGCGGCTGTCCGCCGGACAGCAGGACACGGTACCAGCCCAAGGCCCGAATGTGGGTCAGGAACAGTAGGTTCTTGTCGCCCGCAGGGGCATTCTGCGCCTGGAGCTCGCGGACTTTGGCAGAGGCATCCTCATACGCCTCGTCCGACTCCTCGCCTTCAGGCTCGAAGAGCGCATAGTAGAGGCAGCGGTAGTTGAGGTCCTGGGCGATGTCGGCGTCGGAGCCGGTGCGGACGGCGGTCTCGACGGCCAAATCGAGATGGCGCCTGGCCTCCTGCTGGGAGAAGCCGGGAACGTGCGCGAGCGCGCCATAGGCGTGCGCCTGTCCCATCGTGCCGTGGAAGCGCATGGTCAGGTCATCGTCGGCGAGCTCCGCAAGACGCTGCTCGAGGTCGGGCGCGGCGGCGGCGACGGCGGCGAAGTCCTCGTTGTCCTGATGGAGCACCAGGCGGGCGATCTCGAGATGCAGGAGCTGTCGGCGGCAGGCGTCGCCATGTCTGGCGGCGAACTGTCGCGCCTTCTCGTTGAGCTGGGTGGCGGCCTTGGTGTCGCCGAAGTGGCAACTGGCCTCGGAGCGGAGCATGAGGTTGAGCAGATACTCCTGCGGATGCTCGACACGGCTGATGTGCGAGGCGCGTTCGAGGCGTTCCTGGAGAACCTCCCAGCGGGTGACGTTCCAGGTGCGGACCTGGGCGACGAGGGCATCCAGACGCTGGCTGAGGTAGCGCCAGTCCCAGTCGGCCAGCCGTTCGGCGCACTCCTGCAGCCGCCGATGCACCTCGTCGAGCGGCTGGCAGGGCGACAGCGGCAGGCGCCGCAGTGACGGCTCAAAGCGCTCCTCGCCGTTGTCGGGATACGCGAAGGTCGCCTCGGGGAGCTGTCGGGCGACCTCGGCGGCCAGTTCGCGCACGGCGACGACCGGCTGGAGCAGCCGCTCGTCGTTGAGGGCACCGACGGCGACCAGGGCATAGGGGCTGAAGGCGGGGAGGCCGTCGGCGCCGCCCTGTCGGCGCCACCACGCCATGAGGAGCGGCAGGGCGATGGCCTCCGTGCCCAGTCGAGGCCATCGAGGCCGGAACAGAGGAGCCGTGCGCGGACGGGAAGGGACAGGCGCGAGAGCCGGTCGGAGCAGGCGGGATAGCCCAGCCGGTTGCGGATGTCCTGTCCGTTCAGGTCGACGACGCCGGTGGCGTCAGGCTCCAGTCGGAAGGGGATGAGGAAGACGCGTCCCGGGGCGTCGCCGTCGCCGGGCAGGTACATGGGCAGGACGCCGGCGGCGCCCAGGAGATGCCGGAAGCGTTGTCCGACGGCCAGCCGAAGGGCGGGCTTGGCGAAGAGGCTCTCAAGCCGCTGGACGGCGGCCTCCTGCGCGGTCAGAGTGAGCGCCTGCTGTCCGTCGTCGGGAAGCCAAGCGAGGAAGTCGAGCCATTCGTCCTCCGTGAGGTGGCGCTTGGCAACATCCACGAGTTTGGGGTCAGCGGCCTGGCAGAGGAAGCATCGCGCCAGCAGCTCGGCGAGGACGCTGTCGGGGACGGCGGAGTCCCGGCTGGCCTGGATCAGCGTCGCCGTGCCGAAGAGGACGAGATTCTCGGGAGCGTCCTCGGCGGTCTGGAGGAGGAGCTGGGGGGAGTCGAGGGCGCCGGCGGCGAAGAGCGGGCTGACCTCCGGCGTCACGACGACGATGGACTCGGACGCAGAGGGGAGTGCCCGCTGGAGCTGGAGACGAAGCTGAAGCCTTTCGGCTCTGTCACTTCCTATATCCCGCAGGAGAGCTAATTCCCGAAAATTCATCGAGTCCTGTAGACGACAGAAATAGACAAACATTTCTAGCAACCGCAGCTCATTGAACGTCTGCAGCTTGAGGAGTTCACCTAGACACTCATTCATCTGTTGATTGACATCGGTCTGTGCCTGGTTATGCGTAGCCCTAACCAAATGGCTATCGGGCATAACCTCTTCGTGCTTCTGCGCAGCTATCTTCTGCTCCATAGCCTGGTGGAGTTTCGTGATGCTGTTCACGAGCCTCTGCTGTTCCGATTCCCTGTCAGAAAACACCACGTCATCTGGCAACAGCAGCATCTCGGGAATTTGCCGGGTATCCACCTCACCCACGGGATTGTTCCTGCGCCAGTCATCATAGTCAGGAAGACAGGTAGATGACGACAGCAATTTCCGGTTCCATTCCCGTTCGGCCTCCAGCCTCATCTGCCAAGCGTCCTGACGACACCTCAAATCCTCCTGGTACTTGGCTAGCTTACGGCGCAGCTGATTCTGCTGGCCTATTTCGGCCATGGACACGCTACGGGTGGTGCTATTCTCCTCAAGCATCTTGAGCCAGCGTTCGGCATCCTTTTCGCCTTCATCGATTCCCTGTTTGGTATGCTCGTGGGAAAAATCAAGCGGGAAACCCAGGCTTTCCTTGGGGTTCATGGGGAAGATCTTCAAATCCTGATACTTGGGATTGTCACGGTAGGTCATCTCATCAGGCTCCAGCCCAATGACAAGAACCTTGGTCGTCTTACTAATATGCTTCATTAGAGGGCTCAGCGGCACATTGTCTATCTCCTCAAGGGTAAGATCCCTGATGTGCAACCATTTCCTTACCTTCACCGGAGCATATGTCCGATAAGCGACGCCTCCATCGCAGTAGCAGTTGTCGCGCACCTTGACATGGGGAAACACCTTGGGAATCGAGGCGGAGGCCCGAAGGAGCAACTTGCGCTCCTCCATGGACAGCCTGGTGTCCTGGAGCGAGTAGTATTCGACACGCTGGGAATTCTTGTTGTGGACGCAGATGAACGTCGGGATCTTGAAGGCGCCATCCTCCCAGGTAACGCCCTCATCGATGAGCGAACAGAGTCCATCCGCCGCGAAAACAGAAAAGCCATCCTTTCTCTTGTCTGAATTCAGCAAATTGACAACAGCTCCGCCAAGCTGGATGGGTAGGGTCAAGGCTCCCTTCAGTACACGCCAACCCATTTTGCTCCCTGAATCCAAGGCCGAGGCAAGCTGTCGCATCAGCCACGAATGCTCCTTCTGCCCATCGAGGACCTTCAGCGTGTCGGTATTAAGCCATACTTCCTTGGCCTTTTCATAGTCCCCCTGGGAGAACATGGCGGCGTTGAGGGCGCCGACGGACGTGCCGGCGATGGCGCGCGGCCTCGGTATCCCATGCTTTTCGAACGCCTTCCAGACGCCGAGCTGCCAGGAGCCACGGCTGCCGCCGCCGGCGAACACAATCGCATAGTCATCGAAGAACGAGCTGTAGTTTGCCATATTCGTTGTACCTTACGGTCCAGTCCAGTCCAGTCCACAAAATACACAAAAGGCGCAAAATGTCTGCCGCCTCGCTTCGCTCGGCGGATAGAGATTCTAGAGCCGCCTCGCTTCGCTCGGCGGAATTCGGTCGCGCCGCTGACGCGCCGCCGGCGCGGGCTTCGCCCGCTTCCCTAACCGACGGCGAGGACGCCGTCGGTACATCCCGCGCTTCCGCGCGGAGAACTTCCAGCCCAATCATGGGCTAATCACGGAACGCCGCTTCGCGGCTAGGGTCGCCCCGGCCGCCTCGCTTCGCTCGGCGGAATTCGGTCGCGCCGCTGACGCGGCGCCGGCGC
>CALZPA010000278.1 GCA_945827525.1 uncultured Lentisphaeria bacterium
TCCCCGTCACCAGAACCCCCGACGGCTTCCAGCTCGAACTCGCCGTCAAGGGCCCTGATGGCGCCCGGATGCTCTACGAAATCGTCGTCGACTGACCATAGACAAGGGGGCCGCTGGCGCGTTCGACGCTCTTCGGCCTCGTCGCCGCCTAGCCCCGTGCCTCAGCTGTCATCCGGGCGCTCTGCGGCCTCGTCGCCGACTGACCATAGCCCAGGGTTCCGCTGTCACCCCGGAGGCTCTGCGGCCTCGTCGCCGCCCAGCCCCGTGCCTCCGCTGTCGTCCGGGCGCTCTGCGGCCTCGTCGCCGGCCCCAGCCCCGTGCTCCCGCTGTCGTCCGGAGGCTCTGCGGCCTCGTCGCCGGTCCCAGGCACGTGCCCCCGCTGGCGCGTTCGAAGCTCTGCGAAATCGTCGTTGACTGCCCGTCCTCTCCCCCGGATGGGCGGCCGATAAGGAGTCCCTCCCCTTGAGCGAAAGTGGCCTTTGGCCAAGGAGTTGCCCCCATGATGCGCCCCCATATGCTGCTGATGTCCCTGGTGCTGGTCTGTGGTGTCTGGCTGACTGCCGCGCCTCAGCGAATGCGGACGACATTCCCCGTGCTGGACACGCCAATCGCGGATGCGGTCTTCCGTCCAGAGGGCGACGGCGACTGCTCGTCGGCTCTGCAGGCCGCCATCGACCGCCTGCACGCCGAGGGCGGCGGGACACTCTTCCTGCCCGCCGGACACTATGAGCTGCATCAGTCCATCCGGCTGCGCGCGGGCGTCACGCTGCGTGGCGACAACCCGCCGGTGGAGGTTGTCCCGGAGGGCTCCGCGTTGCCCGGACGACTCCCCAGAATCGCGCCTCCGGACACGCTGGGCACCCTCCTCTGCCTCCGTCCGACAGACAGCCGTGAGGAGGGGCGTCCCGCCATCGAGATGGAGGCGTGCGGCACGGGACTGCGCGAACTGGTCTTCTGGTATCCTGACCAGGATGGCCGGACACCCTATCCCTGGACGGTCGCCACCGTGCCGACGCGCATCAACGACAGCCAGAGCATCGTCAACTGCCGTTTCATCAACTCCTGGCGCGCCATCCGTTTCGGACCGCATGGCAACGAGCTGCACACCGTCCGCAGAACCGCCATCACCGCGCTGCGCACCGCCATCGAGATGGACACGGTGACCGACATCGGTCGCCTGGACAGCCTCTGGCTCGGCCCCGAGACCTGGCTGGACGCGCCTCTGCCAGGACGACCCGAACCGGCCGCGCTGGCAGAGGCCCTGCGCCAGGCGACCGGCATCGTCATCCACCGCTCGGACTGGGAGTATGTCCGCAACATCGTCATCAGCGGACTGGGCACGGGACTGCATTTCCTGCGCGGCGCCCGCGGCACCACCAACGCCGTCATGCACCAGGTGCTGGTGCGTGACGGCGGCGTCGGCCTGCGGCTGGCCGAGCTGAACCGCGTCGGACTCGCCATGCAGGGCTGCGCCTTCGTCGGCAACGACACGGCCATCGAGACGACGACTGGCTTCACCACCTTCGCCCAGCTCCATGGCTGCCGCCTCGTCGGCAGACCCGGCGCCCAGACGCCGCTCATCAGGCTGAACGGCACCGGCACCCTCACCTTCTCGCGGGGACGCCTGCACACCGCCGGACAGACCGTCCAGGCGCTGAACGGACGCCTCGTCGCCATCGGGGTCGAGGCGGATGAGGCGGTGACGTTCGAGACGGGGGCGTCGCTCCGGACGCTGCGTCTGCTGGGCGGCTCGCTGGCCTCGTCCGCACGACTGCCGGACGCATCGGACACCGCGACGGAGGTGGTCGCCGGCGTGCCTCCGGATGGCCTGCTGCCGCCGGAGCTGCCGCCCCAGACTGGCCTGCGCACGACCGGTGGCGGCTGTGCGTCCGGCTTCGTCGCCGAGACGCTGCTCGACGTGCGAGACTACGGCGCCTCGCCGTCTGTGTCCGACAACGGCCCGGCGTTCCGGGCAGCCCTGGAGGCGGCCGCCGCGCTGAGGCGTCCGACCGTCGTCTACGTTCCCGCTGGGCTGTATCCGTTCGCGTCGGACATCACGGTGCCGTCCGGCGTGGAGCTGCGTGGCTGCCAGCCTGTGCCCTTCCATACGTCGGCGGGCGGCTCGGTGCTGATGCCGGTGCAGAACCGCGGACGCGAGGACGCCTCCCCCTTCATTTCGCTGCAGGCGAACGCTGGTGTCCGAGGCGTCGGCGTCTGGTACCGCGAGCAGGATCATCGTGAGCCGGTCCCGTATCCCTGGACGATTCGTGCGCTCGGCAAAGGCTGCTGGATAACCGACACCAACCTCGCCAATGCCTGGAACGGTCTCGACCTCGGCTCCGTCGCCGATGCCTCCGGCCATGCCGTCAACTACCTGTCCGGCGCCTTCTTCCGTCGGGGCATCCTGGTCGCGAACACCTCCTCCGGCGAACTGGCCGATGTCCAGTTCAATCCCCACTACGCCCTGCGGCGCCCCAAGAACTTCCCCCAGGCCTATCCGAACCCCATCCCCAAGCGACTCAGCGAGAGCATACGTGAACGGCTGGAGGGACTCATCCTCGATGGCGCACGAAACGAGCGACTCATCGGCACCTTCCTCTATGCCGCCCAGGATGGCCTCACGCTCCGCAACGCCGCCCAGGCCGACATCATCATGCATGGAACCGACACCGCCTGGCGCGCCGCACGTCTTTCCGGCGACACCCATGCCAACTTCATCCTGGCACAGCTCGTGCCGCTCGGCGACCAGCCCGTCGCCGCCATCGTCACTGACCCTGACTTCACGGGACGCGCCGTCTTCCTGGCCTCCCAGATGTGGGCCGGGCCGCGCACCGCCAGCCTCCAGGGCCCAGGCACCGTCATCCTCGACCTATTCAACACCTGCTCCGGCCCCATCGAGGCGCAACGGGGCACGCTCCAGGTCAGCGCCGGCTGCTTCTCCTCGAACCTGCTGCGGCACCTCGACCTCGGCGAGGACGTGACCGCCGTCACCTCCCTCTCCACTCTCGCCGCTCGGAGCGCCGTCAGCATCCGAGGCGGACGCCCCGGCATCTACCGCTCCTGCGCCAATGACGCCATGCCGCCGCAGCCCCTGCCGCCTCCGGACAGCGCACCCAGCCAAACTGACTTCGCCGCCGACTTCGAGACCTCCAGCCCCGATGACCCCTTCATCAGCGACACCATCGCCACCGTCGGCGGCAACATCCGCGCCTCCAGCAACGTCACCTGCCGACGCGTCGAGACCCCCGACGCCCATTCGGGACGCCACGTCGCCCTGCTGTCCGGCACACCCACCGCCGGACAGCACTCCTTCGCCTACGCCCAGATCTTCCTCCCTCGGCGGACTGTCATGCCGGACACCATTCTCTCCTACTGGATACGGCCGCTCAACGACAACGGCAGCCATTCCGGTCTGGACATACGCTTCACGGACGGCAGTGTCCTCCGCGATATGGGTGTCCGGGACACCGCCGGCCTCTCCTGCCACACAGGCACGCCCAAGGGTCCCATCGGCACGTGGACCAAGGTCACCATCCAGCTCGGACAGACTCCCGCCTGCGGCAAGGTCATCGACAAGATCATGCTCGCCTTCGACACGCGGCACCCTCTCGACGAGCCATTCCGCGTGATGTTCGACGACATTCGCCTGGAGACCTCCCTGCCGGCCCCCGCCTGGGGCATTCGCCTGCATCTGGACAGCCAGAACCGCCTCACCTTGTCGGGCATTCCCGAAGGCATGACGGTCGTCTACACTCTCGACGGCTGTGACCCCACTCCCGCCTCGCCGCGCTATGAGCGTCAGCTTGAGCTTCCTGCCTCCAACGGCCGCGCACTCATCGAATTCCGCTATGCCTATCTGGCCGCGGATGACCGCCAGATTCTGCCTTTCGTCTTCTCCAAACTGCTGATGGGAAAATAAGCCCTATGGACAGTGAGCCTTATAAGAACATTTCCTCCGAGTGAAGCGAGCGGCAGAAAGGGCTCCCGAAGGGAGCCGTTTAGCCGCTGCGCTGCGCACCTTGATTCGCCGGGGGGGGGAGCGCCGCGAAGCGGCGCATGAGATTTTCGCGGAGGCAGCCTAAGGCAATGAGCCCT
>CALZPA010000279.1 GCA_945827525.1 uncultured Lentisphaeria bacterium
AGAAGAGTCGCTTCCACTCCTTGAAGCGGCTTATGCTCAAAAGTCTGGTGCGGCACTTGCAGGCGTCATAGAGGGGGAAGAGGATTCTCTGGACATCTTCGGGAGAGCGGAAACGGTGTCTTCGTGTGTTTTCCCATGCCTCAGAGAATGCTGGCTCTTCCAAGGCCTCCAGCATAAACGATTTTCTGAATGGGTCTATGACGTGTCCTGCTTCCCAATTCAAAGGTTGACCAAACAGTTTGGATACGAGGACATTGGCCTTGACTCTCGATGCGTATCGGCTATCTTTCAACAGATTCGCCGTTAGTTCCGCATCCTGACAGAAATCCTTGGCATATAGTTTCTTCACCTGCACCAGGGGATTGCCCTTAATGTCGAAGAAACGGTTGGGTGATATGTTTCGTCCCAAGAACATATCATCATTGGCAAATAAAAAATGCTCTGAAAGACCTGGTATCAGGGGAAGAAAGGTTTCTATTGCCTCTGAATTAAATAGCGGAAGATAGTTCTCGGGGATGAAATCATGATGGTCCACTAGCGTCAGCTTCGGGTGATTTGGCTTAAGCCAGGAAGGGCATTGGCCGTCCGTCACGAGAAAGATGTGGTGTATCCAGGGGGCGAACTGTTCCACGCTGCGCAGGGAGAAGCGTAACTCATGATTATCCTGCCATCGTTCAGGAATAGCCAACTGGTGTTCCTGTTGATCTGCCTGGTGGAGATATTGTTCCTTTTTGGCTAGCCATATTGGGTCAGAGCCATCCACCCAAAGATACACCAGGTCAATGTGGTTATTCATGGTCTTCCTTTTGCATATGTTCAAAACATACTGAGTCAATCTTGGATGTGCTTCTCCAATGCTGCGGCGACCTCTTCAAGAAGCGTCTGCATCTGCAGGTCATCGAAGTTGGAGACGAGCTGGTAGCCTCTGGTCACCTGGTGTGCGGTGTCGTCCGGAAATCCTTTCAGGGAGGCAAGGAGTTGGGCGAGGTTTCGGATGCGGTGTCGTCGGGACAGCCAGCGGAGCTTCCGGAGGTTGCCGCCGTCGGCGAGGAGGAGGGGCGATGGCATCCAGGGACAGCGGTCATTGAGGGCTATGGAGTCGGCTGACGCATGGAGTAGGAAGAGGCCATGCTCATGGAGGGAGGCGAGAAGGGAGCCGGCGGCGAGGAGGAGGTCGTGGCGTTGGGGACGCGAGCCGGCGTCAGTCAGGCTGTCGTCGCCGGGGTCGGCGAGGACGAGGAGACGTCGGTGTCGCTGTTCGGCGAGTGCCAGGCAGGGCATGGCGAATCCCCGGAGGGACTGATGGGCGTTCCAGGAGTGCCAGGCAGGGCTGAGCCAGGCAGGGCGCCGATCGCCGCGATACTCCCTGACCAGGAGCGACACACCCTCTAGCGTCACTCTGCTGACGCGGAGTTCGGGCGTGTCCATGAGCAGATGTCTGTCCGAGACGCATTGGTCGTGGAGGTCGGGCAGTCGATGCAGGAGGTCGATGGGCAGGCCGTGGAGCGTCGTCCAGGCGGTGTTGAGTGTCTGGCGGACATCGGTCAGTTCAGGTGGCAGCGGACTGGTTGGGAGTGTGGCGGGGGCGGGACAGAGGACAGCCAGATTGAGCTGGTGGCGGGCTTTGGCGAGCGTCTCCAGCCTATCGACGGCGACTCGGGAGCGGGCAGTGAAGTCCTGAGTGGCGGCATACTGTCTGGTCAGGCGCTTGAGTTCGGCGAGGCGC
This sequence comes from uncultured Lentisphaeria bacterium, assembly GCA_945827525.1. Taxonomy (GTDB): domain Bacteria; phylum Verrucomicrobiota; class Lentisphaeria; order Oligosphaerales; family Oligosphaeraceae; genus CAAGGB01. Next base: position 1,727 of record CALZPA010000279.1, read on the forward strand.
CTGATGGAGCTGGCGAGCAGGTCGTTGAGTTTCTGCTGGCGGAAGGGCTCCTGAAGGACGGTGCCGGTGGCTTCCTGGACGAAGCTGGCGAAGCCACAGGCACCGCTGCAGATGACCGGCAGTCCGGAGGCGATGGCCTCGACCAGTACCGTACCTGTACCTTCCTCGCGGGCTGGATGCACCATCAGATCCATGGCCTGAAGCAGGTCGGGGACATCATGACGTGCTCCCAGGAAGGTGAAGCGTGCGCTGTCAACACCGGTCATGGCGGCGAGCTTGGCGACTTTGCCAGGAGCATCCATGCCAATGAGAAAGAAGTGGGCCTTGAGGTCGGCAGGTAAGCTGACGAGGGCTTGAAGTGCCCGATCCGCGCCCTTGCGCTGGAGATTCGTGCCCACTAACACCAGGGCTGTGGTGTCATGGGGCAGTCCCAGTCGGGTGCGGAGAGTCTGTCGGAGGGAACTGTCCTCGTGGAGTCGGCAGCGTCCATCCATGCCTGGCGGCAAGTAGACGAGACGTTCTGGGGGCAGATGGTAGATGCGGCTGTAGTCTTGCAGCTGTGGCTGGGCGATGTAGAGGAGCTGGGTATGGGCGTGCGGTGAGCAAACGAGAGCCTCTTGGCGGAGGAAGGCGCAATATCGAGGAAGGCATGAAAGGATCAGTGGATGATGCCTCTCCGGCATTGTGGAGGCCAGGCAGGAGTCCGCGACGAAGTAGGCGTCGCAGCCGGGAATGCGGTTCATGGCAAGGGAGACATCGATGGGATGGGTCAGCCGATAGTCGGTGACAGTCCTTGCGAAGTGCTTCATGGCTCCATGATTGGTCCATGCATGGACAGGGCGGATGACGACCTCGATGTCCTGGGGAGGCTCACCCTCCCAGGAGGTGCAGAGGATGGTGACGTGATGTCCGCGCCTCGCCGCTTCCTGAGCGAAGCGCAAGGTATCGTTTTGGAGTCCCCCGCCAGAGAAGTATCTGTACAGTGCCAGCAACAGGTTCATGCTTGTTTCTCCCCATTCACCAAAAGCGGATGACTTGGAGGCAGTGGTGACGGAGCAGCCAGGCGTACAGTCGGTGTTTGGGTTTGCCGTAGGCCGTGATGGTGGGGTGGATGATGTCAAGCCAGAGCGGGGAGGCCAACAGGGTCTTCAGCCGCTGAAGGCGTTCCTGTCCACAGCCGAATTTGCGCAGCGTCCAGAGGAATTCGCAGGACTTGCGCAGGAGAAGGGGGCTGCAGCCAGTGCCGATCACTTTGCTAAGTCCCAGCAGAACCTGTTCCAGGGAGACCAGCCGCTTCTGACGTTTGGCTGTGTTGACGCAGGAAGCCTGATTGTCCTTATAGAGGTAGCCGCAGTAGTTGAAATCGATGGCGACAAGGGGTGAGGTCAGGATGACCGTATGGGTGAAGAGCGTATCTTCGCCGAATTCTAGGCCAGGTTGGAAGAGCAGGTTATGGCTAATGATGAGTTCGCGGCGATAGAGCTTACCCCAGCAGGTTTCACAGATGGCATGGCAGTCAGGATGTTCGGGGAGCGAGCGGCCGGGGAGGATATGTCGTCCTTGTGCCTGCGGATAGACTATAGACTGTCTGTTGTTTTGCTTCAGGTGGAGGGCATTGCAGGCGACGATGTCAGCGTGTGTCTGGCTCTGGAGTTCGAGCAGGCGTTGGCAGCAGTCGGGTGCGAGGGTGTCGTCGGCATCCAGAAACATGAGGAATTGGCCAGTGGCGGCCTGGATGCCGGTGTTTCGGGCGACGGCCACGCCGGCATTGGTCGGGTGGCGGAGCAGGGTGCCGCGAAAGTCGGGATGGGAGTCGAGGAACTGCGAGATGACAGCGACTGAATTATCGGTCGAGTCATCGTCCACTATGAGTGTCTCTAGGCCGTTTATCCCCCCCATGTTTTGCGCGGCTACGGATTCCAGAGTCTGTCTGATGAAGGAGCCGCAGTTGAAGCAGGGAATGATCAGGCTGATGATTGGCGGTTGCTGGTCAGGCATGGCGGTGGTGATGGTGACGGATAGGCATTCGTATGGAACCTACGGTGTGCAAGAGGGCGTTCGAAAAGCTTTTGCGTTCTGATGCGAAGTGATGGGCCGCCTGTCCCGACGGAACCTAACTGTTGGGCGAAAACCGTCATCCCCTCTAAATGACGAATCGCCCTGTTGAACGCACATTGGCAAAGTATAATGTTCTTTGTTCAATTTGCAACAATGGAATAAGGCGATTTGCGACTTTGAGGAAGGTGTGGCGAGGATGCCTTGGAATGCTCCCCGCTTTAGCGTGGAGAACTTCGGTCAATCATTGGCTTTTCGCCCGACGGCGGGGGCGCCGTCGGGACAGGCGCCGCTGTTCGCCCGACGGCGGGG
>CALZPA010000280.1 GCA_945827525.1 uncultured Lentisphaeria bacterium
GCGACGAGAGCGACGAGAGTGACGAAGAAAAAGAAAGCGACGAGAGTGACGAGAGTGACGAGAGTGACGAAGAAAAGAAAGCGACGAGAGCGGCGAGAGTGACGAGAGTGACGAAGAAAAAGAAAGCGACGAGAGTGACGAGAGCGACGAGAGCGACGAGAGTGACGAAGAAAAAGAAAGCGACGAGAGTGACGAGAGAAAATAGAAAGCGACGAGAGTGACGAGAAAAAAAGAAAAAAAGAAAAAAAACTAATGCCGTTCCGCCTGTGTCACGAGATAGATGTTTTTGGCTCCCGCATGGTAGGCGTAGCGATGAATCTCGATGACTTCCTCGTACTGGCGCGAGCCGTCGGAGATGATCAGGACATTGAGTTGTGGTCGGGCGCTGACCGCCTGGCGCAGCCGCTGCAGCAGCTGCTCCTTCGGCACGGTCTCGCCGTCGACTGTGACGCCGCCCTGCTTGCCCAGCGTCACCACCAGCTTGTCCGTGATGCTCTCGACCGTCTTTGGCGTGTCCATCGACGGCGGTGTCACGTCCGTCGAGTACTCCATCGCCGGCACGGTGATGATGAAGATGATGAGCAGCATGAACGTCAGGTCCATCAGCGGGGTGATGTCGATGTTCGTGCTGCGGCGACGTCGCTTCATGTAGTTGCCCATGCGCCGGTCTCCTCCATTAGGCGTTGGCCGGCGGCGTCATGCCGCCCTCCATCGCCGGCGGCCGATACAGGTTCTCCTCCAGCTGCAGGCTTGCCAGGAAGTCGTCGACGAAAATCTCCATCTGGTCGCATGTCCGGTCGATGTCTCCCGTGATCATGTTGTTGCCGACCACGGCGGGGATGGCGACGAGCAGGCCGATGACCGTCGTGAGCAGCGCGCTGCTCACGCCCGGCGCCATGTCGCTGATTTCCGGACGCTTCGTCATGCCCATCTGGAAGAACACCATCATGACGCCCCACACCGTGCCCAGCAGTCCCGCGAACGGGGCCAGCGTCACAATCGTCGACAGCGTCACCATCATGTCCTCCAGCCGGATGCGCTGGATGTTCATCGCCCGCACCATGCTCGAGCGAATCTTCTCCACCTCCGCGCTCGTCAGCGCGCGCGGCAGCTTGAAGTACATCTCCAGGACCGAGTACGAGCCGCGAAGCTCCGACCGCGCCAGCACCTCCTTCAGCGACTCGATGCCCGCGCGGCACACGCAGTCCAGCGGCATCTCGTCGTCCTCCGACAGGCTCACGCCCATCTTCAGCGGACTCGAATTCTGATAGCTGCGCATGAAGCGGCGACACCCGCGACGAACCTTCACCATGCTCGTCCACTTCAGCAGAATGATGCTCCACGACCACAGGCTCGCCACCACCAGCAGCAACACAATCGCCTTTCCCAGCGCGTCACTCGCGAAAAAGGCCTTTCCCAATACCGACAGTGCCTCACCCATGTTGCCTAACGCTCCTCCTGCTCCTGCGACAGCAGCGCTGACGCCAAAGCCTCATACTGCGACACCGACACATCGTCGGCACGAACATCCTCCGCCACATTCGCCATCCGGAACGCGCGGGCCATCCGCTCCGCGCCCCATTCCGACGACAGCAGACGCAGCGACTTCTTCCGGCGCTGCTGGAACGCCACGCCCGCCAGGCGCGACGCCAGCGTCACCACCGCCTCCGACGGCTGGCGCTCCAGGCGGCTCAGCCGCGCATACGCCGATGTCACCTCCGGCGGCGGAAAGAACACCTGCGGGTCTATCGTGCGCAGCGTCTCCGCACGGTAGCGGAGACCTATCCGCACCGTCAGCACGCCATAGTCCTTCGTCCCCACCCGGGCCGCCAGACGGTCGGCCATCTCCTTCTGCAGCAGACAGTACACATCCGTCGGCGGATTCGCCAGCGACACCAGCGCCGCCAGCAACTGCGAACTGCACGAGTACGGCAGATTCGCCAGACACCGAAACGGCTCGCCGCCCATCAGCTCGCCCAGATCAATGCGGCACGCATCCGCCTCGACCAGACGGAAATTCGCCCGGTCGGCAAACCGCTCGCGCAGATAGCCGGCCAGACGATGATCCAGCTCGACCGCCGTCAGGTCACAGCCGCTGGCCAGCAGACGCTCCGTCAGCGCCCCCGTCCCTGGCCCAATCTCCAGCACCCGCTGACCCGCGCACGCCCCAGACAGACGCACCATCGCGTCCAGCAAATTCGGGTCCAGCAGAAAATTCTGCCCCAGCCGCCGGCTCGGCTTGATGTCCAGTCTGGCCAGCACGGCCAGCAACTCCGCCTTATTCATCGATCCTCTCTTCAGTCACTCACTGTCAGACAAACATCCTTAAAGGCAACAGCGGTTCCACGCACGACGGCGAGACGCCCCCGCAGAACACACAACAGGCCGTTCCATTACCTTTTTCCCAAGATTCATGGAATAATGTAAGACCTGCACACCCCCCTTGCCAATCGCACACGGAAAAATCGCCCGCTCCCCGCTCACTCCCCGAACGGCACCCACCAGAGACCCCAGCGCAGACCGCGGTTCGACATGAAGTACACCCGACGGCCATCCGGAGAAAAGCACGGAGACCGGTCCGACGACGCCGATGACGTCAGGCGACGAACCTCCTTCCCGTCCTCGGACACCGCCCAGATGTCGTGCAGCCCATCGCCGCCGCCCGCACGATCCGACGCGAACACCACCCACCGGCCATCCGGAGACCAGCTCGGCTCCACGTCCTCATGCTCGCCCGACGCCTGCGCCAACGGACGCATCTGCGACCCGTCCGACTCAATCCGGCCAATCCGGTGACGACCGCCAGACTGCCTGTCGCGCACCTGATACGCCAGACTGCGCCCACCGGGCGCCCACGACGCCCGCCCGCCATGACACAGCATCCGCAGCTCCGGAACCGACTCCTCCCGCACCTTCAGCACCCAGACTCGAGACTGCTGCGGCTCCCCCGCCAGAAAGCCCGTGAACGACAGCGACGACTGCGCCCCGCACGCCCGAACATCGCGCTTCACCAGACGATGCGTGAACAGCAGCGACGACTCACCCTCCACGCCATCCGCCAGCGCGCGTCGCCATAGGTCCAGACGCCCCGTCCGCAACGACAGATAGCACAGCGACCCGTCCAGCACATCCCCAGACAGCTCAATCTGACGCCCCGACGTCAGCGCCGTCAGCGTCCCGTCCGACAGCCGGAATTCCGCCAGATGCCCAAAGTAACGCCGCCGTGAACCTGGTGGCGCCACCGTCACCACCGACACCAGCAGCGACCCGAGGTTCTCCCCCGCGCCCCACAGCCCCAGCGGATACTCCCCCGCGCCAAACGCATACGCGCACACGCCACCATCCGACGACGCCTCGCCGGTCAGCCGGCGGTCGTCGTTCCGGACCAGCCGGAACAGCGGGAAGCCCGTATGGCCATCGAACGCCAGCAGCGGCGCCTGGCGCCCCGCGCCGTCCGCCGCCAGCCGCACAGCCACCTTGTCCGGCAGCAGGCCATCCGTCCGCGACAGCGGCACCCGTTCCTCCAGGCAACCCTCGTGGCGCAGACGCAGCTCAAGCGCATCGGTCGTCGCGGGAACCAGAATGGACAGCGGCGTTGTCCCCAGCTCCGCCTCGCCGCGCAGCACCATGGCGCCCGACGGCTCCGACGACACGGCAATCCGCTGGCTCAGGGGGATGGGGCACTGTCCGGAAGTCGCCGTCAGCTCCAGGGTTTGGGTCTCGTAGTGGCGTTTGCTCAACGTGACCTGGCGTTTCCCCGACCAGGACAGACGAATCTCGCAGGGTGTCATCAGCCGCGTGCCATCCTCAAGCGTCACCGACGCCTGCGGCGGATAGGTCGCCAACTGAACGCTCCGACACCCCGTCAGCACCGCCAGCACGGCGCACAGCAGGTGAATTCCTCGATCTCGCATCGCTTTTCCCTCCTTAAGCTTCTGTCGCACACCCTACTATACCCCCGACGCTTTGTGTTTTCCACCTGCGACTCAAGCGACAAAACGCGCCGCGCAGCGGCGCCTGTCCCGACGGCGCCCTCGCCGTCGGGCGAAAATCGACTTAATCG
>CALZPA010000281.1 GCA_945827525.1 uncultured Lentisphaeria bacterium
ATTAAGTCGATTAAGTCGATTAAGTCGATTAAGTCGATTTTCGCCCGACGGCGAGTGTGCCGTCGGGACAGGCGCCGCTGACACGGCGCGGTTTTTCTCGATTGAGTCGATTAAGGGCGAAAGAAGGCCGCAGACTCGTCGGGGCGAGGTCTGCGGCCTTGGTGTGGTGACTGTTGCGCGTGCGTTGAGGTCAGCCGAGCTTTTGTTTGAGTTTGGCGAGTTCCTGGGCGAGGCTTTCGAGTCGCTTGATGTACATTTCGCGCTTGGCGTAGAGTTTGCGGTCCATGGCGGGGGTGCCGATGACGAGTGCCTTGGGGTCGAGGTCCTTGGAGATGCCGGACTGAGCCAGGGCGATGGCCCCGTCGCCCAGGTGGAGGTGTCCGGAGACGCCGACCTGGCCGGCCAGAATGACGCCTGTGCCCAGCACCGAGCTGCCCGCGACGCCCGCCTGCGCCACGATGAGGCAGCACGGCCCGACCACCACGTTGTGGCCAATCTGGACGAGGTTGTCGATTTTCGTGCCCTGCTGGATCCAGGTGCGCCCGAAGCGGGCACGGTCGATGGTGGAGTTTGCGCCGACCTCGACGTCGTCGTCAAGCTGGACGATGCCGACCTGCGGCACCTTGGTGTGGCCCGTCGGGCCGGAGTCGTAGCCGAAGCCGTCGGCGCCGATGACGACGCCTGGATGCAGTATCACGCGGTTGCCGAGGCGGCAGCGCTCCCGGATGACGACGTTGGGATAGAGGAGGCAGTGGTCGCCCACCGTGACCTGCTCGAGGAGAACCGTGCCCGCCAGGATGACGGTGCCGTCGCCGATGCGGACATCCCTGCCGATGACGACGTGCGCACCGATGTGGACGTCATGGCCGATGACGGCCGTCGGATCGATGACGGCCGTCGGGTCGACGCCGGGAGCGTAGGTGACGGGCGGCGGGGTGAAGAGGACGACGACCTTGGAGAACGCCGACGAGGGGTCGTCGCAGCGGATCCAGGCGCGGCCCTCGGGCACGGGCTCGGCGAAGTCGCGCGGCACCAGGATGACGCCCGCCTTCGAGGGGAGCACCTGGGGACGGTACTTCTCGTTGCCAAGGAAGGAGACATCCGACTGCATGGCCTCCTTCAGCGAGGCGACGCCGCTGAGATGCTGCGCGCATGAGCCGACAAGCTCGCCGCCGACAAGCTCGGCGATCTCCTGACAGGTCTTTTCGATGAACATGGTGGTTTCAGGCCTCCGTGATGGGTGGATAAGGTGGAGATGGTAGATGGTGAGCCTGCGAAGGCCCCCACGTCCTGCGGGGATGCGAGGGGCGGCTTGTCCCGACGGCACCCTCGCCGTCGGGCGAGTGAAGCGGGGCGGCTGCCGCCCCGAAGGGCGTTCCTTGCCCGCCCTGTCGAACGCTCGTGGGAGGAGAGGGGAGGCCATTGGCTGGCGAAAAGCCCGAAGGCCCCGTGCGGCGGTGCGTCACCGTCCCATAGGGCCTTCTGCTCCGCTGGGGAAGCCGCCGTGCGGCGGGTCGTACAGACAGACGGGCTGGCGTGGGGGGGGGAGGAAAAGGGGCCGCGTCGTCGTCCGTTCGTCCTTACTGCTTCTCGGGAAGGGCGGGGGTGTCGCTGGCCTTCTCGGCGGCGGCGCGGCGGCGCTCCAGCTCCTGCTTGGCGGTCTTGAGCTCCTCCTCGTGGCCGGCGTTGAGGCGGCGGAGCACCTCGGCGGTGATTTCCTTCTCCTTGGGGTAGCGGAGGTAGACGACGACGCGGTTGAGCGTCTTGCCGGAGACCTCGATGACCTCGGTGGCCTTCTGCTCGTCGGCGACGGCGTCGATGACCTTGACGATTTCCTTGACGAGCTCGTCCTCGCGTTCGAGGCGGATCTTCTGGAGCTGCTGATAGTTGTCGCGGCGAGTGGCTTCGTACTCGCGGTTCTTGGTGCGGAGCCGCTCGATGCAGGCCTGGAGCTTGCGCGAGGCGGCCTCGCGGGCCTCGCGGGCGAGGAGCTCGTTGCGCATTTCGCCGTCGAGCTTGCGGGCGTCGGTGTTGAGGGACTCGATCTCCTTGCGGATGAGCGAGAGCTGGTCCTCGACCTCCTGCTTGCGGTTCTCGAAGGCGAGGTTGGCGGAGACGGTCTTGTGGTAGTTGTCGAAGAGCGTCTCGAGGTTGACGTAGATTTTCCGGTCCTGGGCGAGGGCGCAGAGCGAGGTGAGCGCGAGGAGAGCGGCGAGGCGGCGGAGGTTCATGGGCGTGTGGCTCCTGATGGGTGAGTGTCGAATGGATGGGAAAAGGGGGTGGCGGAGGTCGGGGTCAGAGGCTCTGGTCCTCGGCCTTGAGCATGTCGACGACATCTCGGAATTTGGGCTCGTTGGCCTGGTCGAGCTCGATGAGCGTCTCATGGGCGGCGAGGATGAGCTTGCGTGTGCGCTCGTCCAGCGTGGTGGCGCCGTCCGCCGCCGAGGCGAGGTTCTGCCAGGTGAGGTCGGTGACGGGCTGGTCCACGTACTTCCAGACGCGCATGACGCCGATGCCGTCGAGCAGGCTGTGGTGCTCGGGGGTGGCGTTGACGACGAGCAGGGCGCAGCGTCCGCGCGACTGTCTGGCTAGCGTGACCATCAGCCCCATGAACGTGCTGTCCAGGCTGGAGCAGCCGGACAGATCCAGCATCACGCTCTTCAGCTCCGGCATGGCCTTCAGTTGCTCAATCCATCGGCTGAACCCCACGGCCAGCTTGAATGTCCCGCGTCCGACGACGCGCATGAGCGCGACGCCTCCCTCTTCCGCGACGAGTAGTTGTCCCTCTGCCATGATGCACCTCTTGCTTTGCGGTCTACCGCCGTCGCTGGCTGTGGCGATGGCGGTGCAGTGTTTGGTTGGTCTTCAGTCTCGTTTCCAGTGTGAGCTGAATAATATAACCGCAGGCAGGCTTTTGCAAATTCCGCGCGGGGCAAAGGGGGCGCTCAGAGATGGTCCCAGATGTTGTCCTTGTCGCCGGAGGGGTAGCCCTTGGGATAGGGGCCGATGGCCTTCTTCATGGTCATGCTCTCGGCATGCCCGTCGAGGAAGCCGAGGTTGATGATGCCGGCGTTGTGGCGCCCCACGGGGAGGCGGGTGATGTTGTCGAGGTTGCTCGTCTGCTCGTAGTAGTACCAGCCGTAGGTCTTCTCGCAGGGAGGCGTGATCTGGTAGGCGGTGGCGCCCGTCTGGTGGGTGTGCCAGTTGTTGAAGTCGCTGTCCTGCAGGACGTCATTGGAGCACTTGGCGCCGTCGCCGAAGTAGACGGTCTGCGAGGAGTACTTGGCCTTGCTCGCCTGCCAGCAGGACGTGCCGGCGGAGTCCGCCGCCCAGGTCGAGAAGTTCAGGTTCGCGCCGTAGCCGCGCGAGTAGGTGCAGGACGGGCAGACGACCACCTTGTCGTCGCCCGTGTAGTCGTAGAGGAAGTTGAACCAGAGGGCGTTGCGGCCGTTGGCGAGCGTGAGGTTCTGGATGGCGCCGGGCGGACAGTAGTCGCTGTTGTCGCCCGTGTACATCGCCAGCGCCGTCGAGAGCTGCTTGACGTTCGAGACGCACGAGATCTGGCGCGCCTTCTCGCGCGCCTTGCTCAGGGCCGGCAGCAGCATCGCCGCCAGTATCGCGATGATGGCGATGACGACGAGCAGCTCAATCAGCGTGAAGGTCAGGATTCTTCTCATGGCGGCGATGCTCCCTGGCGCCTCCTCGGACGGCGCCGCTGCGGATGGATGGACTGGACTTGGACTTGGACTTGGGCTTGGACTGGGGCTTGGACTGGGGCTTGGACTGGACTTAGGCTTGGACTTGGACTTGGACGGGGCGAAGGACATCCGGTGCGGACACCGTCCGCCTGTCCCCGGCTTCTCGAAGGCGACCCACGCCGCGCCAGAAGGGCTGGCTGACAGGCGCGGCTCCGTCGCCTCATCTATTTTAATTCTAATTATATCAAATTCCGTTCGCCTTTTCAAGGGCTTCCCCCCTTTTTTGCGCCGCAGCCGCCCCTCGTGCCTGAAAAAAGTCTGAAGATGGGCTTGCATCGTCCTTTTGCGGCATTATAGT
>CALZPA010000282.1 GCA_945827525.1 uncultured Lentisphaeria bacterium
CCTTTCCCCTGGTGATGAGTGATCCGGTGGTGCGCCTGCCCATGATTGCCCGTCCACCTGTTCCGTGCTATATTTTTGCACTGCCACCGATTTCCGTCAAACGGCGCGGAATTCACGGTCGAATGACGACACACATAGCATAGAGACATCTTCCTTCAACTATTTTAGTTATAGTTTATGAATTCGCATACCTTCACCATCCTGGGATACTATCAGCTGCTTGAGCTGATAGCGGGCCACGCGCAGAGCGCGCTGGCCCAGGAGCTCGTCCGCGCCATCCGTCCCAAGACCGAGCTGGCCGCCATCCAGGCGCACCGCGGACTCTACGCCGACTGCATGGCCCTCCAGGAGACCACCCTCTCCCTCCCCTCCCTCCGCATCGAGGACCTCGGCGACCTCCTCCGCGAAATCGCCCCCGACGGCTCCATCGCCGTCGGCAGCGAACTCCTCCCCTGCCGCGCCGCCCTCGACGCCACCTTCGCCCTGCATCAGTTCATCCACAAGGACGAGTGCGCCCCATTCGCCAGCATCCAGCGGCTCTGCGCCCCCCTCGACCCCTGCAACCAGCTCCGCAACGACCTCACCCGCTGCCTCGACCACGACGGCTCCGTCCTCGACAACGCCTCCCCCCGACTGCACGACCTCCGACGCTCCATCATCAGCACCGAACTGCGCATCCAGCGCACCCTCGACCAGCTCGTCCACTCCTCCGAACTCGGCTCGCCTGACCAGCAGAAATTCGTCACCATGCGCAATGGCCGCTACGTGGTCCCCATCCGGAAGGACGCGCACACCTCGGTCTCCGGCATCGTCCACGACGTCTCGCAGACGGGCCAGACCATGTTCGTGGAGCCCACGGCCACCGTCGGCATGGGCAACGAGCTGGCCAAGCAGCGCGCCGAGGAGCGCGATGAGGTGCGGCGCATCCTCGCCATGCTGACCGGCCAGGTCCGCCGCGCCGCCGACACGCTCCGCCAGAACCAGCGCATCATCGCGGAGCTGGACGCCGCCCGCGCCGTCGCCGACTGGGGCCTCTCCTACCGCTGCACCCTCCCCTGCTTCGGCGGCGTCATGGCCATCCGCGAGGCCCGCCATCCCCTCCTCACCGAGCAGTTCCGGCGCAACGGACGCGGCGAGAAGGTCGTCCCGCTCACCCTCGCGCTCGACGCCAAAGTCCGAACCCTCGCCATCACCGGCTCCAACACCGGCGGCAAGACCATCGCCCTCAAGACCATCGGACTCATCACCCTCGCCGCGCAGTCCGGCTTCCCCGTCCCCGTCTCCCCCGACTCCCTCTTCACCATCTTCCAGAATGTCCTCGCCGACATCGGCGACGAGCAGTCCATCGAGGCCAACCTCTCCACCTACTCCGGACACATCGCCACCATCTCCGGCATCGTCCGCACCGTCGCCGACAACGCACCCTCCCTCGTCCTCCTGGACGAGCTCGGCTCCGGCACCGACCCCCTCGAGGGCGGCGCCATCGCCTGCGGCGTCCTCGACGAGCTGGCGCACCACAAGACACTCACCATCGTCACCACCCACCTAGGCATGGTCAAGAACTACGTCCAGCAGCAACCGGCCATGATGAACGCCGCCGTCCGCTTCGACCTCGAGACGCTCCGCCCCCTCTACATCCTCGACATCGGACGCCCCGGCGCCTCCCACGCCCTCCACATCGCCAAGCGCCTCGGACTCCCCGAGACCATCCTCAAGAACGCCGAGAAGCTCCTCTCCGGCGAACAGCTCCGGCTCGAGGACATGCTCGCCAAGATGGAACAGGACCAGAAGAGGCTCGCCGACCAGGCACGACAGGCACAGGCCGCCTCCGATGAGCTCATCGCCAGGCGTGACCAGCTCCGCAAGGAACTCGAAAACCTCAAGAACGACCGCAAGAAACTCGTCAACGACGCCTACAGCGAGGCCGCCGCCATCGTCGAGAACACCCGCCGGGACATGGAGAACCTCATCCGCTCCATCCACGAGCAGGCACGACGCAAAGGCACCGACGCCAAAATCGACTCCGAGGCCGCACGCCAGGCACTCGCCGAAAAGCAGCGGAAGCTCGAGACCGGACAGCGGCTCACCGCACCCAAGCGCCCGCAGCCCCTCAAGCAGGACACCCTAACCCCCGGACGCAAGGTCTGGGTCGAGAAGCTCCAGGCGCACGGACGCATCGAACAGCTCAGCGGCAACAAGGTCACCGTCAATGTCGACGGCGTCTCCTTCACCATGAAGGCCGCCGAACTCCAGGAAAAGCGCGAGGACGACGAGCGCGAGACCCAGAAGAACCGCCTCCCCACCGTCAAGGTCTCCCTCCCCACCGTCCAGGGACAGACCTCCACCGAACTCAACCTCATCGGCAAACGCGTCGCCGACGCCCTCCTCGACCTCGAGCACTTCATCAACCAGGCCGTCATGGCACGACTCACTGAAGTCCGCATCATCCACGGCTTCGGCACCGGACAGCTCCGGACGGGCCTCCACGGTTGGCTCCGAACCTGCCCCGCCGTCCAGTCCTTCCACCTCGGACGCCCTGACGTCGACCCCGGCGGCGGCGGCGCCACCATCGTCTTCCTCAAGCGCTGACCGCTTCTCCTCCTCCCCCATACACTTGACACGCCACACATCGTAAGCGTTCGAAAACTCGGTCACTCACCGAGACGACAGCGGTTCTCCGCCCGACGGCGAGGCGCCGTCGGGACAGGCGCCGCTGCGCGGCGCACCCGCGTTTCGAACGTCTCTCCGCCTCATCGCGGACGTTCGCTCCCATCCACCTCATCCAGACACCCGACACGCCCCCATCATGCGCATCGCACTTCTCGGCTCCACCGGCATCATCGGCACCAAGGTCCTCAACGTCATCCGCGCCCATCCGGACGCCTTCTCCCTCACCGCACTCGCCGCCGGACACCGCGTCGACGCCCTCCTCGCGACCGCGCACGAATTCCACGCGCCCTTCGTCATGGCCGCCGACACCGACGCCCTGCACGACGCCCTCGACGCCCTGCCCGATCCGCGCCCCACGCAGCTCCGGGACACCGACGAGCTCTGCTCGCTCATCGCCTCCCCCCAGGTCGACATGCTCGTCTGCGCCGCCTCCGGAACCTCCGGACTGAAACCGGTCATCACCGCCCTCGAACACGGCAAGAAAGTCGCGCTCGCCAGCAAGGAAATCCTCGTCCTGGCCGGACGCGCCGTCAAGGAGGCCGAGCAGCGCGGCGGCGGACACCTCCTCCTCCCCATCGACAGCGAGCACTGCGCCATCTTCCAGTGCCTCGAGCACCAGCCCCACCGCTTCGTCCGGCGACTCCTCCTCACAGCCAGTGGCGGCCCCTTCCGCCACCGTCCCCTCGCCGACTTCGAGACCATCACCGCTTCCGAGGCCCTCCGGCACCCCGTCTGGAACATGGGCGCCAAAATCACCATCGACTCCGCCTCCATGATGAACAAGGCCCTTGAGGTCATCGAGGCGCACTGGCTCTTCGAGGTTCCCGAGCCCGCCATCGAGGTCATCATCCACCCGCAGGCCATCGTCCACTCCATGGTCGAGTTCGTGGACGCCTCCGTCCTCGCCCAGCTCGCCTGTCCCGACATGACGCTCCCCATCCAGTTCTGCCTCTTCCATCCGGAGCGGCAGCCCGCGCTCTGTCCCCATCTCGACTTCACCGTCGCCCACACGCTCACGTTCGAGCCCCCCGACCACGCCAAATTCCCCGCCCTTGACCTCGCCCGACACGTTCTGCGCCATCCAGACCAGCCACTCGGCGCCGTCTTCAACGCCGCCAACGAGGTCGCCGTCGACGCCTTCCTCGCCGGACGCCTCTCCTTCGCCGGCATCACCCGCCTCGTCGCACACACCCTCGACGCCTGCTCCGACCTCCGCGGCACCGCCCTCGCCGACGCCCTCCACGCCGACGCCCACGCACGCGCCCTCGCCGCCGACGCCCTCGACAAACTGGTTCCGCCTCGCGGCGGAATTCGGTCGATTATGTCGACTTAATCGAGAAAATCGAGTGAATCGATCGACTTAATCGACTTAATCG
>CALZPA010000283.1 GCA_945827525.1 uncultured Lentisphaeria bacterium
CAATCGACTCAATCGACTCAATCGACTCAATCGACTCAATCGACTCAATCGACTTTCCGCCGAGAGAAAGCACAGAGGAAAAAAACAGGAGACTTGGTTCATGCGTTCAACGATATCCATTTCGGCCCTTGCCCTGCTGGCCTTGACGGCCGGTTCCGTCCTTGGAGCAGACAAGGGGGGACTGGAGGGCTGCCAGCCCTTCGCCATCCGCAGCCGGACGCGACAGACGACCCCCGTCGTGACGCTGCGGACGGAGCTGAAGCCGCCGCTGCGCCTGGCCGTCGGGGGGCAGACGCTGCCCTGCCACACCGCCCCGGACGGCGCGGTCTCGTTCGTCCTGCCCGGCGCGCTCCTGCCTGACCAGCCGCAGACGGCGCAGCTCTTCGAGGCGGCGGACACGGCGGACGCCTCGCCGACGCTGGCCGAGCCGCCGGCGCCCCGCGACTTCGCGACGGACGTCCTGGGCCGTCCCTGGACGTTCGCGTCCGACGACGGCGGCGTCCTGAAATACGGCGACCAGCCCGACCACATCGGTCCGCGCACCTTCGCGGACGGCTGGATGAACATGACCGTCATGAAGCACGACCCGTATCTCGTCTGGGGCCATATGTTCGAGGAGCCGCCGGCGAACGATCTGTTCGTGCTCGACAGCGCCGTCTACCATCGGCTGGTCATCACGCTGCGCCAGGAGCAGCCCAACCAGACCTGGGGCATCTTCGTCACCGACAGCCGAGGCAGCTACTACCGACACAACTTCACCGTCAAGCCGGCGGGCGAGTCCACCGTGAGCCTCGACCTGAGCCAGATCTACCGCCAGCAGTGGAACGGGCGCCTGTTCCGCGCCCTGCGGCTCGACCTGCCCAAGCGCCCCGGGCTGACCGTCGGACTCAAGTCCATCCGCCTGCTGGCGCGCTCCATCGCCGGCGAGCCGCGCCCCGCCCTCACCGGCGACCAGCGCCGCACGCTCGCCCACGCGGCGCGCCTCGTCACCGAGCGCCCGGAGGCCAGCGGCCAGGCCGGCCAGACGGCCGACGTCGCGGCGCGCCTCCTCGACGCCACCGGACAGCCGCTGACCAACCGCCCCTGCGCCTGGCAGGCCATCCTCGAGCAGCCCGACTCCGGACAGCGCCTCCAGCAGCACGGCAACGCCGTCACCGACCGCGACGGACGGTTCGTCGCCACCCTGACGCTCCCCGCGCTCGCCCAGCCCTGGCAACTCGCCCTCGGGCTCTCCACGGAGACGGGCGACCTGTCCGGCGCCCGCGCCAATCTGCCGCTGGACGTCCGCCCCGCCGCCCTCGACCGACTCGAATTCCAGTTCGCGACGCGCCTCCTCCCGCCCGGCGCCCGCGTCCGCTTCGCCATCCAGGGCCGCGACGCCTTCGGCAACCGCGTCCCCGTCAGCCTGCCGAAGCCCCAATGGCAGACGACCGGCGGCGCCGCCGTCGACGCCTCGGACGCCCCCCTCAGCGGCAATCCGGCCCACGCCACCCTGACGCTCCCCGACCGCCCGCAGGCCACCTGCACGCTGAAGCTGGCCTTCGGCGATGGCCAGGTCTGCTCGACGACGCTCGTCACCGTGCCCACACAGCCGCGCCGCGACCGCATCGCCATCGGTCCCAACGGCTATCTGCTCGCCCCGGACGGCAGGCTCTTCCTCCCCACCGGCGGCCTCTACGCCAACTGGCCCCACGGCCTCCCCAACCCGCAGACGACCACCATCGGCCGCACCATCGACCTCTTCCCCTGCGGCGCCATCCCCTACCGCGAGGGCTTCCCCTGGTCCCCCGAGACGGAGGCCAAGGTCGACGAGTACCTCGAGCTCTGCTCCCGCTATGGCCTCACCGCCCAGCGACTCATGCTCCGAAACCTCGACCTCGTCGGCAAGGTCGACGAGACGCAACTGATGGCCGTGCTGCACTTCATCGACAAGGCACACGCCCGCGGCATCCGCGTCAACGTCGCGCTGCTGGAGGACTACCAGAAGCCGCCCTACGGCAACCTGGACGTGCTGGAGAAGGTGGTGCTGCCCCACTACACGCGCGAGGAGCTGGCCGCCCTGCCGCCGCACCGGAGACGCTTCCTCGTCGAGCGCCGACTGCTGACGAGCGCATATGACCGCTACCGCGACGAGGACGCCATCCGCTGCCAGGAGGACTTCCTGCGCCAGCTCATCCCGCTGCTGGCGACGCGCGAGGGCATTTTCTGCTACGAGTACGAGAACGAGATGACGCAGCAGGCGCTGCCCTACATCACGCGCCTGGCCAAGCTCATCCGCTCCCTCGACCCCCACACGCTGCTGCTGGTGAATCCCCATCCCATCGCCTGGCCGATGCCGCTCGCCTGGCGCGAGTCGCCCATCGACCTCTTCTGTGACCATCCCTACGTCATGGGGCAGCCGGACGCCGACCGCGGCGCCGCCATCCTGCTCCGCGCCAAATGGTGCCTCGCCTCCCGCAAGACAGCCCTCACCGGCGAGGGCGGGCTCTTCACCTCCTGGCGCTGGCACGGCCCCAGCGGCGTCCCCCTCGACATCTGCCTTCCCGAAGCCCGACGCGCCGCCCGCGACCACACCTGGATGTCCCTCAGCGCCGGACTGGCCGGCACCATGCACTGGACCGTCGACCTCGCCTGCGAACCCGAGGAGCTCGGACGACCCCACGAAGCCCTCCGCCAGCTCGGCGCCGATCTCCGCACCTTCCGTCGACGCCAAGCCGACGTCGCCCTCGTCATGCCAGACTCCAAAGAGCTGAACGCCAAGGCCCTCTCCCTCACCTTCCAGCTGCTCCGGCGCGGCGTCTCCTTCGACACCGTCCCCGCCGACGAGGCAACTCCCTACCGCGCCACTGTCCGCGCCGACGAGACCTCCGCCGCCGTCTTGGATGCGCTCCCCGCGTTCGCCCGCCCACTCCCCGGGTACCAGACCTCGGCCCTGCGCTCCTCGGACGGCCAGACGCTCATCTACCTGCGCAACGCCGCTGGCGTCCATCTGCCGACCGAACCCTACAACGGCCCGCGAGACGCCACCCGCACCGTCGCCCCCGCCCAGCCCGGCCTCACGCTCGCGGCCGATGTCGCCTTCACGTCCGCACACGCCTACGACCTCGACGACGCCCGACTCGTCCCGCTTCACCGCGACGGCCAGCGACTCACCCTCCCTGCCCCCTCAACCCATGACTTCATCATCTTCCTGAAGTGACAGAAAAATGAAAAATAATGATACGTTGTCTTGAATTTTTCATGTTTTTCATGGTATATTTTAGGCTTGTTTTCGGGGGCTTCGCCCCTGTCTCCCAGCTTCTCTGAAGCCTCCGCCCCATCCACTTGCCTAGAATGACCATCTGACTGATCATGGGTATCCCCAACATTGCCGAAAAGAAATTCCGTCGTTTCACCCTGATTGAGCTGCTTGTGGTGATTGCGATCATCGCCATACTGGCGGCGATGCTGCTGCCGGCCTTGAGCAAGGCGCGTGAGAAGGCGCGCGCCATCTCCTGCACCAACAACTGCAAGCAGGTCGGCCTGGCCCTGTCCATGTATCTGTCCGACTACGACGACAACTACATGCTCATGGACATCAACTGATCCTTTTCCTTTCCCTTCTGGTCCAACCATTTGACCGACTACATCGGCAAGAAGAACAGCTCGACCAACTATCCGACCCAGGTGTTCTGTCCCTCCATCACCTCCCACCACTCCATGGGCGATCTGGGCAACAACCAGATGATCATCCCGCACTACGACAACAGTGGCACTCCTCCGGCCACCAGCGCCAACCGCATCAAACGCCCCTCCGGCATCTCCGTGGTCGTCGAATCGCACGCCAAGGAAAATGACAACACCTGTTCAGGCGCCTGGTATTCCAACGTCCACCAGTATACCACCTCCTCTGCCAATGCGGCCGCCGTGACCCCCGGCCCCGGAGTCACCACCGAACGCCATAACGGACGAAACAACTACCTCTACTGCGACGGTCACGTCGAAGCCCTCTCCAACGCGCAGATGTTTGC
>CALZPA010000284.1 GCA_945827525.1 uncultured Lentisphaeria bacterium
GTGAGCAACCTGAAGCAGCAGGGTCTGGCGTTTCAGATGTACTTCAGCGACTTCGAGGACTACATGCCGCCGTATATGTCATACGACGGCAGCTCGTACTGGGCGGCCCCATACTGGTGCCATCAGCTGCACCGCAGCAAGTACATGGAACTGGCGATGTTCCAGTGCCCGAGCTACTCCGGAAAGAGAATCGCGACCGACGGCGACCTGTGGAACTCGCATTATGGCATCAACGAGAACGTCAGCTACAACAACTCGAATGAGAGCGACCCGAACATGCGCTTCGTGCGCAGCGCGAAGTTCACGCAGTGCAAGTCGCCGTCGAAGAAGTGGCTGCTGATGGACAGCGCCCGCGCCAAGGTTGAGGGCGAGAACAGCACCTACAACCCGAACCAGGGCTGCTGGCGCGTCAGCATCATTGAGCGCAAGAGCGATGGCTATGGCGTGCCGCACGCTCGCCACAACTCCATGATCAGCGTCACCTTCATGGATGGCCATGCGGGCTCCGAGCGCGTCGTCAACACGGTCTATCCGCTGACGGCGGCGCCGTTCAAGGACAACCCCTCCGCGTTCAAGTGGGCGACGGAATAGGCGGTGCCATCAGGCGAGCATAAGAAACAAGGAAAGGGCAGGAAGAGCAGGAAGACTGGCCATGAGCAGACAGACATTTCTCCGTTTCACCTTGATTGAGCTACTGGTGGTGATTGCGATCATCGCGATCCTGGCGGCGATGCTGCTGCCGGCGCTGTCGAAGGCGCGAGAGAAGGCGCGCGCGATCTCGTGCCTGAACAACGCGAAGCAGCTGGGGCTGGGCTTCCAGATGTACTTCAACGACTTCGAGGACTATATGCCGCCGTACATGTCGTACAACGGCAGCTCGTACTGGGCGTCGCCCCACTGGCAGCATCAGCTCTACAACGGCAAGTATGTGGAGCTGTCGTCGTTCAACTGCCCGTCCTCGTCGGCGCCGAAGGTGACGTCGACGTCGCAGCTGAAGAGTCTGCACTTCGGCATCAACGAGCGCGTCACGTACAACAACTCAAACGAGTCGGACCCGAACATGCGCTTCGTGCGCAGCGCGCGCTTCACGGCCTGCAAGTCACTCTCCAAGAAGTGCCTGCTGAGCGACATCTCGCAGCAGATCAACAACGGCGGAAACTCCACCTGGGACGCCACACGCGGGTACTGGCGCTTCTCGGACACCGACTACAAGGCTGAGGGCTGGGGCATTCCGCACGCGCGCCACAACGACATGGTCAATGTCGTCTTCATGGATGGCCATGCCAGCGCGGTCAAGGTCGCCAATCCCGTCTATCCGCTGACGGGCTCCCCGTTCACGGATAGGTCGTTCATGCAATGGAATGTCGAGTGAGCGTCTGACGGCCACTTAGGCAGATGCCTTCACGCAGAGTGTCCCCGGCCCCCTTTAGAGGGTGCCGGGGACGCTGGCTTTCGGCTGGGTGGACGAGGTGCGCGGCCCCCTTTTCGTGGGGTCAGCAGTTCTCGCCGAGCCGTCTGAGGTAGTCGTCCATTCTGGGGTTGTTGGGGAATGGGTGGTCTTTGGGGCAGCGGGTGATCTCGTTGTGGAGTCCGTCGTAGAGGGAGCGGAAGTTCCGCTGTTCGAGTCCGGTTGCCTGGAGCATCTTGGTATTGTCGTAGACGCGGTTGAAGAGTCTGGCGTAGATGAGCTGCCAGCGCTTGCCGTTCTGTCGCGAGCGGTCGGGCTCGAGGATGTCGAGGTAGTCCTGCTGGTCGACCCAGACGGCGCGGAGGCCGCAGATGTCGCGGAAGTAGTCGGCGACGACGGACCAGGGATGGGACTCGGCGGAGGTGACGTTGAAGTCCTCGCCGAGGGCGGCCTCGTTGCAGACGAGCCGTGCGATCATGGGGCCGACGTCGCCGCCCCAGGTCATGCTGCAGGGGATGCTGTAGGCCTGGACGGGGACGACGACGGCCTTGTTGCGGAAGGCGCGCCCGACGGTGTCGGGGGCCTCGAGGGTGACGAGCTGATAGCGCATGAAGGAGTAGGTGGTGGAGGGTCGGACGATGGTCCAGTTGCGTCGCGGCTGGGCGCGGAGGAAGTTCTCGCCTCTGGCCTTGTAGATGCAGTAGTCGTCGGAGGCCAGGAGCTGGGGGTCGTCGGAGGAGTCGAGGAGCCTGGGGGAGGACTCGACGATGGGGACCTGGCGGTTGTCGAAGACGCGGCAGGAGGAGAGGAAGATGTACTGGTCGGTGGCGTCGAGGAGCCTGGGCAGCGCAGTGTCGAGGCTGGCGGAGCCGTAGGTCATGAAGTCGACGATGGCGTCGTAGTGGCTGGCGAGGAAGTGGTCGCGGACGTCGGGCTTGGAGAAGTTGGCCTGGTGGTAGGTGACGTTGGGGAGCTGCTGTCGCGGTTGGTCGAGGGCAAGGGCTTCAACCACAAAGCCCATGCGGGACAGCTCTGGAACCAGATACTGTCCCATGGCGCCGGTAGCGCCAATGACGAGGATGCGGCGAGGGGTGGTCATGGTGCGTTCCTGTTGCTTCGGATGCCTGATGGATGGGAGGTTGGGCGGCTCCTTCGTGGTGACCGCCAGGCAGAGAATATGGCGTGACACGTCGGAAATTCAACCTGTGTGGTCGCCAATTGTCATTTGCTTTCGAGCGTCGAACGCCTACTGTATGGGCCTGGCAGGGGAAGGATGGGGGTGAGGTTTTCGTTCTGACAGGAGCCGAGGCTACATCATGCTGAACTTCACCTTGCCCTTCACGCTGGACGAATGGCGCGGCCATCGTCGGTACCGTTTTGTCATCAATGGCTGTCCGGCCTGGCTGGTCGAGCCGGAGCATCCGGACACGGCGGGGCGCTGGGTGTGGTGCATGGAGTTTCCGGATGCGTTTGTGGAGCGCTGTGGAGCGCCGGAGCTGCTGGCTCGCGGGTACTGGTATGCGCATGTGGGCGTGGGGAACACGTTTGGCTGTCCGAAGGCGCAGGAGACGTTCCGGCTGTTCCATGCGTATGTGACGCAGGTGCTGGGGCTGTCGCGGCGGGCGGTGCTGGTGGGCATTTCCCGCGGCGGGCTGTATGCGTTCCGCTTTGCGGCGGCGAATCCGGGGCTGGTGTCGGTGGTGTATGGGGACGCGCCGGTGTGCGACTTCAAGTCCTGGCCGGCGGGGCGCGGCGTCGGTGTCGGGTCTCCGTCCGACTGGCGAAAGCTGCTCGGCGACTACGGGTTCGGGAGCGAGGAGGAGGCTCTGGCATACCGGGGCAATCCCGTCGACGTGGCGGATGGGCTGCACGCGAACGGTGTGGCCGTCGTCTGCGTCGTCGGGGACGCGGACGAGGTGGTGCCCTACGAGGAGAACACGGCGGTGCTGGAGCGTCGGCTGGCCGAGCTGGGGCAGCGCGTCACCGTCTTCCACAAGCCGGGCTGCGGACACCATCCGCACGGACTGGAGGATGCGTCGCCGGTGGTGGATTTCATCGTCGCCCACAACCGTGGCTGACGCGGACAGAGCAAGGCAGGGCCGCCGTCCCTGTCTGAAAGGAGGGGCGGCGGCCCTGGTGGCCTGTGGCGCGGAATGAATGAGGGAGAAAGCCGGCGTTTAGCGGACGCGGATCATGCAGTCGACGGTCTTGACGGGGCGTTCGGCTCGTCCCCGGCGGTTGCGGTAGTATTCGAGGACCACGCGGACGTTGTCGCGGTCGAAGCCGACGATGCGGACAGTGGTGCAGCGGATGCGGCGCCTGTTCTTGTGGCCGTGGAGATGGACGCTCTGCTCGGTGTCGTTGTCGAGGAAGACGGTGACGCGGTCATCATCGAGGGCGCGCCACTCGAAGCCCTCGCGGCTGTCGCACTCGAGGTAGAATTCGATTTCGCCGCCGTCGCGCCTGACCTTGGCCTCGATGACCCTGGGAAGCTCGTCCAGCCGGTAGTAGCGCTCATGCTGGACTTCGATGGGCGCAGGCGGACGGGGCGGCGGAGCCGGCTGGACGACGACGGGCGGCTGGACGACGACGGGCGGCTGGA
>CALZPA010000285.1 GCA_945827525.1 uncultured Lentisphaeria bacterium
CGAGCGAAGCGAGGCGGAAAAAAGCGACGAGAGCGACGAGAGTGACGAGAGAAAAGCCGCCGAGCGAAGCGAGGCGGGGGAAAAGCGAGGCGGAAGGAAAGCCGCGCTTTCCCCCGGGATGCAGAGCCATGACCAGAAAAGGCCCGCCCCCGGCAGCGCGGTGGCTGTCGGGGGCGGGAGAAAAAGGACGTCAGTGGTCAGTCAGTCAGCGGTGCGCTGACGCGCCGCTCACTTGGTCTCCTTGGCCTTTTCGGGGAGTTCGTCGGCGAGGGTGTCGGACTCGAGGGTCTGGTAGAAGATGTCCTGGAGGAGTCCGAGGAGGACGATGCGGGCCTCGAGTCCGGTCTGGACTTCGGTGAACTGGTCGCGGATGCCGTTCCAGTAGTCGTTGATGGAGCTGGCGCAGACTTCGGCGGTGCTGCTCTCGGCGATGGCCTTGATGAGCTTGGACTCGGCGGCGCCGAGCTTGTCCCAGAACTGCGGGAGGGTTCCCTCGATGGTGGGCTTGCGGTCCTCGGTGTTGTAGTCGAGGCGCTTGACGAGGCTGTTGAAGTTGCGCTTCATGGTGGCGCTGAGCTTCATGGCGGCGCCGACGCGCGGCCAGTCGATGTTCTGGAGGACGAGCGTGGCGAAGCGGCGCATCTCGTCGAACTGGGCGGTGGCGGCGGTGGCCTGCGCCTGGAAGTCGCCCTGCGCCTTGTTGAGGGCGGCGACGGTCTCCTCGAGACGCCGGTTGCCGGCGCGCTGCTCCTCGTAGCGGCTCTTCCAGGACTGAAGCTCCTCGGTCTGGCGGCGGAGGTCGTCCTGGACGCGGCTCAAGGCCTTCTGCATCTCGGCCTTGAGGGCCTCCTCGGCAGCGTTGCGCTCGCTGCCGGCCTGCGCGATCTGCTGGTTGACGCGGCGCGCCTCGGCCTGGGCGCCCTCGAGGCGCTTCGCGGTCTGCTCGTTCTCCTGCTTGAGCTGGCGGAGCTGCTTCTTGAGCTCCTGCAGCTCGGCGGCGTCCTCGTTCTGCTTGGTGCGGAGGCGGACGGCCTCGGCGGTCAGCTGCTCGTTGCGGCGGGTGAGGTCGGCGCACTCGGCCTGGCTGGCCTTGAGGCGCTCGACCAGCTCCTCGCTGCCGGTGGAGTCGTTGAGAAGACGGGCGGCCTGCTCGGCGGTGAAGCGGAGCGGGCTGAAGCAGAGGAGTATCTTCCACAGCTTGAGGTCATCAACGCGGAAGAGGCTGTCGAGCTTCTCGTCGGGAAGGACATAGGCCTCCTCGTCGAGGCCGTGCTCCTGGCGGTAGGCCTTGTACTCGTCGGAGTGGTAGTAGGACTCGAGCTGCTCGTGCAGCTCCTTGTGGACGGGATACCAGGCGGCGAAGACGGCGTTGGTCACGGCGTCGGCGAACTTCTGCTTCTCGGCCTCGCGGACGATGACCTGCTCGAACTTCTTGCGCTTGTCGGGCTTGAGGCGCGTTCCGCCGATGGTGCACAGCTTGAGCAGCTGGCTGTTGCCCTGGATATAGGTCTCGAGGCTCTTCCACGGCAGCTCGCTGACCATCTGCGAAAACACTTCCGGCAGGCTCACGCCGGCAATCTGCTCATTATTCCCCAACATCCAAGAGGTACTCCTTCTTCAACATCGCTATGGAACTGCTGATCAACACCGCGGCGCGCTGGCGTCGCCATGAATACTCCAGCTTGGGCAAGGCCAGCTCAATCGTCATCTCGAGATCCTCGCGGCCCTCGGCGCGGGCCTTGGCGAGAGCCTCGTGGCACAGGGAGACGGCCTCACGCCAGCGCTCCTCCTGGCACAGGAGCGCGACACGGCTCATGGTGTCGTCGCCCTCCTCAATGACGCTCTGCTGCTGTTGCTGCTGCTGGGCACGGCTGGCCGCCTTCGCCATCCGGCGCTTCGACTTCTTGCTGATGACTTCATATTCGTCATCCTCGAAGTCCTGCTGAATGATTGTCTTCTTTGCCATCTGATTCTATGTATGAACAGCACACCTCGTCCCATGTCCGGGCTCGCCCAGCCATCAGGGGGAGTCCCCCTGGGACTGTTGCCGCCGGACAGCGACTGCCGTCCCGCCCCGTGGGGAACGCCTCGCGCGAAGCGTCAGGGGGCGCGGCTAGACGGCATAAAAAAAGACTTTTGCCTGCCTCCGCTCTCCGCAGAGGCAGGCGAAAGTCAAGCTGGAGGCGTGGATGGGATTCGGACCCATGTATAAAGGTTTTGCAGACCTTTGCCTTACCACTTGGCGACCACGCCGTCTTGATTTTGTTGACGAGTTTACTTTAACTCAACTTTCCGCTTTGTCCAGTCAGGCGAACGATTTTTTTCATCGTCCGTCTCGCTGGCCTCCCGCTGTCCGGCTGGCGCGGAAGTGACCGACCGGCAGCGACTGGAGGAAGAAATCGAGATGGTGGTAGGACTTGGATTCGAACCAAGGAAAGCATGGCTAGCAGATTTACAGTCTGCCCCGTTTGGCCACTTCGGTATCCTACCATCATATTGGATTGTCAGAGAGATGGTGGTAGGACTTGGATTCGAACCAAGGAAAGCATGGCTAGCAGATTTACAGTCTGCCCCGTTTGGCCACTTCGGTATCCTACCATCATGTCCTCGCTGCCTGTTCGGCGGCGACAACACTAACTTACCCCGGCTTTCCTGAATTGCAAGCCGGGACCGCGATTTTTTGTCGCTGCGGCCGAGAGCGCGGTGTGTCTCTCACCCTCGGAGGATGTCGTTGGCGACGGTGACGCCGCTGAGCATGGCGCCGACGATGCCGAGGTATCCCTGGTCGGCGCCGACGAGGCGGAGGTTGCGGAGGGGTGTGCGCCCGTCCCACCATTTGTGGGGCATGCCGTAGATGGCGCCATTGAGGCGGCCGGTGAAGCGGGTGAAGGTGCGTGGGGTGTAGAGCTCGCGGGTGGTGACGGCGGCGGCGAAGCCAGGATGGTAGGCCTCCAGCCGTTCGGCCAGCTCCGTCAGGACGCGCTCCTTCTCGGCGCGGTAGGCGTCCGGGGCGAGCGCGTTCCAGGCGCGGCAGCCGCCGAGCGCGGTGACGCGCACCTCACGGGAGGCGTCCGCCATGCCGTCGAAGTTCGCCGGGACGCAGACGACGAGGCTGTCGGGCGAGAGTGTGGTCGTCTCGGGGTGGTAGTCGAAGGTGTCCGAGCCATGGCGGAACAGCACCGCGTGCGACAGGCCCAGCTCGGCGGGCGGGCAGGCCAGGTCGAAGACCGCCTCCACATACGACATCTCGCCCGGCTCCAGGCCGGAGAGGCCCGGCACGGCCGGCGACAGCAGCCGCCCGGTCTCGGGGCCGCCGCAGCACGAGAGCACCACGTCGGCCCGCACCGCCTCGCCGTCGTCGGCGATGGCCTCCGTCACGGCGCCGTCGCGGTTCGCCAACGCGGCGACGCCGCGCCGCAGATGCAGCTCCGCGCCGTTCTCCTCGAGGCGGCGGCAGAGCTGGTCGAGGATGGCCCTCATGCCGCCGGCGGGACGTCCCATGCCCTCCAGGAACATGCTCCGGAACAGGATGCAGAACTGGCGCAGATCCATGTCGCCCGCAGTGGCGTTGCCGTAGTACATGACGGGGCAGCAGAGGAGCGCGCGCAGCAGGGGCGTCCGGATGCGCTCCGCCAGCCAGGGCCGCAGCGGGCGGAATTCCCGTCCGTTCACGAAGGGGTCCATCGCGCGGAGCTCCGCGACCAGACGCGCAAAGGCGTCGGCCTCGTGGGGGAACGCGGTCGCCACCGAGTCCTGGAGCGTGGCGATGTCGTTGTCGAACTGGAGGGTGGCGGAGGGGAGCGCGACGGCGGAGCGGCGCTGCGGGCGGATGTCCCACTCGTCACGGCGCAGGCGGAGCTGCCGGCAGAGGAGGTTGAGGGGCGCGGCGCGGTCGCCGGGCGCGCCGACGTTGGTGAGGGCGTGCAGCCCCGTGTCGTAGAGGCGTCCGTGGCGCACATAGTAGGAGTTGAGGCCGCCGGGGACGGCATG
>CALZPA010000286.1 GCA_945827525.1 uncultured Lentisphaeria bacterium
TCAAGTCACCTCGCCTTGCCGCGCGGGCTGGGGGTGGGTCAGAGGAAGATGTACTTGGCGAGGAAGAGGAGGGTGAGGAGGTACATGATGGGGCTGATGGAGCGGGCGCGTCCGGCGGCCAGCGAGAGGACGGTCCAGGAGATGACACCGAGCGAGATGCCTTCGGCGATGCTGTAGGCGAAGGGCATGGCCAGGATGCAGAGGTAGGCGGGGATGGCGTTCGGCAGGTCGCTGAAGTTGATGTCGGCGACGGAGGACATCATGTAGAAGCCGACGATGATGAGCGCGGGCGCCGTGGCGAAGGCGGGGATGGCCAGGAAGATGGGGGCGAAGAGGATGGAGAGCAGGAAGAGGGCGGCTGCCGTGAGCGCGGTCAGGCCAGTGCGTCCGCCGGCCGTGACGCCGGCCGCGGACTCGACGAAGGTCGTGGTGGTCGAGGTGCCGAAGACGGCGCCGGCGGAGGTCGCGATGGCGTCGGCGTAGAGGGCGCCCTTGAGGTTGGGGAGGTGGCCGTTCTTGTCGAGGAAGCCGCTGCGCTGGGAGATGCCGATGAGCGTGCCGAGGGTGTCGAAGAGGTCGACGAAGAGGAAGGAGAAGATGACGATGATGAAGTTGATGGAGGTGAGGAGGGCGGCGCCGGTGAGGGGGGAGTCGCGGAGCGTCCAGTGCTGCGGGTTGAAGAGGGCGCCGCAGACGGAGGCGAACTGCGGGAAGATGTCGGCGGTCTGCTTGAGGTTGAGGTTGGGGATGAGCGAGAAGCAGCCGGCCTCGGGGGACACGGTGTAGAGTCCGGTGAGCTGGGCGACGATGCCGAGCAGCCAGGTGCCGAGGATGCCGAGAAGGATGGCGCCGGGGACGCGGCGGTGGAGCAGGGCGGCGGTGAGGAGGACGCCCACGCAGGCCAGCAGCGCGGAGATGCCGTGTGTGCTGAACGCCTCGCGCGAGAACATCTGCATCGACACGAGCGTGGCGTCGTTGTTGACGATGATGTGCGAGTTCTGGAGCGCGATGAACGCGATGAACAGACCAATGCCGGCTCCGACGGCCTTCTTGAGCGTTATGGGAATGGCGTTGAAGAGCCGTTCGCGGACGCGGATGCAGGAGAGCAGGACGAAGAGCAGTCCCTCGATGAAGACGGCAAGCAGCGCGAACTGCCACGAGTAGCCCATCGTGAGCACGACCGTGTACGTGAAGTAGGCGTTCAGCCCCATGCCCGGCGCCAGGACAAACGGATAGTTCGCCAGCAGCGCCATCAGCACCGTGCCGACGAACGAGGCGAGGATGGTCGCCATCAGGACGCCGCCCGCCGGCATGCCGGTCGCTGACAGGATCTGCGGGTTCACGGCGAGGATGTACGCGACGGCGACGAAGCTCGTCAGTCCGGCCGTCATCTCGGTGCGGATGCTGGTCTTGTTGGCGGTCAGGCCAAACCAACGATCCAGGCGTGATGTCTGCTTGATGTTGCTCATGATGCCTTCTTCGTTCTTGGTCGTTCGTTCAGGACAGAAAAAACGGGGTCTTCCCGGCAGGTGGCCAGGAAGACGCGGGATAATATAGCCTGTTCGGGGCGAATTGCGGTGTCCGGCGCACAGAAAATGGCCGTCCGCCGGCAAGATGGGGGAAGGGCGCTCTGGCGAAA
The DNA here is from genome assembly GCA_945827525.1 of uncultured Lentisphaeria bacterium. Lineage (GTDB taxonomy): Bacteria > Verrucomicrobiota > Lentisphaeria > Oligosphaerales > Oligosphaeraceae > CAAGGB01. Next base: position 1,640 of record CALZPA010000286.1, read on the forward strand.
CGGCCCCAGGCGTCCGGACACCGTGTGGGCGGCGACGGACGCCTGGGGGTGCGCGGCTGGACGTCAGTCAATGATCTTGGCGACGTCGCTGCCGTCGAAGACGGCCTTGATCTTGGAGGCGCCGTTGCGGAGTTCGCCGTGGGTGTGGCTGGCGGCGTGGCCATCGGCGAAGAGGACGTTGGCGCGGTTGTTGTGGGCGGCCTTGAGTCCGACGACATCGCTCCAGAACTTGTTGCCGTAGAAGTAGGAGGAGCCGGCGCCGCTGGAGTTCTTCTGGATGGTGCAGCCGTAGAAGACGGTGTCGGAGGGCATCTTCATGCCCTGCAGGTTGTAGACGGCGGCGTAGTTGGTGACTTTGATGACGAAGCTGCCGAGGCGTGACTTCTTGCCCTGCCCGTCGATGACGACGTCATTGGAGTAGTCGGTGTCCTCGTGGTAGTTGCAGACGCCGGAGACGTGAGTCCAGGTGGTTCCGGTGATGTCCTTCTTGTTGACGGCGTTGCTGGGGCACTGGGCGGCGACGAGCGGGACATAGGTGGGGATGATGTAGCGTCCGTTCTGGGTGGACCAGAGCTCGCTGTCGCCGGGGCGGTAGCAGAAGATGTCGTTGTTGTCGTCGGCGTAGAGGCGGAACGCGAGCCCCATCTGCTTCTGGTTGGAGGTGCAGGAGATGGCGCGCGCCTTCTCGCGGGCCTTCGACAGTGCCGGCAGCAGCATCGCCGCCAGGATCGCGATGATGGCGATGACGACGAGCAGCTCAATGAGCGTGAAGCGTAGACGTGTGTACAGCATTTTTTTCCTCTTGGTGATTGGCAGGAGGGCTTTTACGCGTGTTCCGTGTGATGAGTGTGATTTGAGTGTTTTGAGTGTTTTGTGGAAAGAGGTTAGGCTTTCACTGCCGGCAGTCTCATTTTTGTTTATTTGGTGTGTTTTGTGGATTCTTCAGTTGTGGAGGCAGTGAGTTCGAGGAGTTGCTGGACAGGGGTGATGGAGAGGTCCATGTTGCCGGAGCCGAGGTTGACGGTGCTGATGATGTAGCGGTCGTTGCAGACGAACTGCGGATGTGGGTCGGGATGGAGCTTGCTCGGGTGGTCGATGTCGTTGAAGGGCTCGAGCTTCGGGTAGAAGTAGAGTCCCCTCTGGGTCTTGAGGTTGTAGAAGCCGATGCTCCAGGCGCAGCCGCGGTACCATTTGCCGACGCTGTAGTCGAAGGTGGCGAGCTGGTTGTCGGCGGAGATGGCGGCGTGGGCGGCCTTCATGGGGACGAGCTGCCGCTGCTGGCCGGTCTCGAGGTCGTGGTAGTAGACGCCATTGGAGCAGAAGTAGAAGCCCTTGCCGTCCTCGCTCCAGTGTTCGTGGGTGGCGTAGTTGGTGTGGACAGGCGGGATCATGGTGCGCTTGCCGTTGGGCTCGAGCAGCCAGAGCCGCTGGTAGACGCCGTCGATGAGCTTGCCCTTGAGGTTTTCCCAGGCGCAGAGGGCGAGGTCGTCGCGGAAGGGATGGATTTGGCCGTGGTTGATGAAGAAGTCGGTCTCGCCCCACTTGGTGAAGCGTCCGGTCTGGAGGTTGAGCAGTCCCTGGACGTAGCGGTCGCCGACCTTGAGGTCGAGGAACGCCTGGGTGCGGTCATGGGTGAGGGTCAGGTGGGTGCAGAAATAGCTGATTTTGCCGAGGGCGGTGAGTTCGTCGGGGATGGTGCAGAGGAGGATGGGCTGGAGTGGGTCGACGAGCAGGTCATGGCGGAAGACGCCGGCCTTGTTGATGTAGTAGAGCTGGTCGGTCCTGACGTCCAGGAAGGGGATGCCGCCGAAGTTGGAGATGATGCGGCTGTCGCCTGTGAGGAAGTCGAAGACGGCGAGCAGCTTGGCGCTGTCGCCGAAGCCGCCGCCGGAGACGTTGAAGACGAGGAAGCGCCCGTCGTCCGTCATGGACTTGTGGGTGAAGTAGAGGCTCTGGTGGTTGAGGCCGAGCCGCGGACGCTCGAGGATGTAGGAGACGACGCCCGTCTCGGGGTCCGTGTGCTTGCGGAACGCGGGGGAGGTCTCCGGCGTCTGAAGCGTCTGCGCGGCGACGGCGCTGGCCGCGAGGGTGCAGCAGGCGAGAAGCGTGAGCGATTGGTTCATGTTCGTCGTCTCCTAGGGTGGGGATGGAGGTGGGGAGGCTCAGCGTGAGAGGCGCGTCTTGGCGTTGTTGCGGAAGTAGATGGCGACGTCGTTCTGGCCGGCGTCCTTGTAGATGTCCTTGAGGTAGGTGGCGAAGTGGGAGCCGTTGTCGGACTCGACATGGCCGTCCAGGCAGGCCATGTTGCCGGTCGTGCCGTGCGCCAGCACAAAGTCGGAC
>CALZPA010000287.1 GCA_945827525.1 uncultured Lentisphaeria bacterium
GCCGAGCGTTTCGAGGGAATGGAGTTGGAGGGGACGCACGTCAGTCGAGGGTGACGGGGGCGCCGTTCTGGTCCATGGAGGCGTTGATGGCGAGGACGAATTCGAGTGTCTTGAGCGCCTCGGGATAGGCGGTGAGGATTTCGTCGGCGGGGAGTTCGCCACGGACGGCGTCGATGAAGGTCTCGTCGCACTCGAGTCCGCAGTCGTTGGCGGCGGAGCCGGAGATGGTGCGGGATTTTTCGCGGATGGTGTAGTTTCCGCCGATGGAGAAGGTGAGTTTTCCGTTGTTGCCGTCGGCGTTGCAGTAGAAGGCGTGGATGCCGTCCTCGCCGAAGTCTCGGGCGTAGCAGCCGGTGTTGAAGGTGCCGATGAGGCCATTCTTGAAGGTGATGAGGGTGGAGGAGGCGTCGTCGACGGTGTTGTTGTCGATGTGTCGGATGACGCCGCGGCGTCGGACAGCGGAGACCTGTGCGACGTCGCCGAAGACATAGCGGAGCATATCGAAGTTATGGATGGTCATTTCGACGGCCTGTCCGCCGGACTGCTCCATGTTGCGCCACCACCAGACGAGGGGGAAGCCGCCGATGCGGTAGGCGGAGAGCTGTGCGAGGTCGCCCTGTTCGAGCTTGTGGCGGACGAAGTCGCGGATGAAGGGCAGGGTGTCGACGTAGCGGCACTGGAGTCCGACGGCGCTGAGGAGGCGGTTTTTCTGGAGTCCGGCGCAGACGTTTCGTGCGTAGTCGAGGTCGAGCGACATGGGTTTCTGGCAGAAGAGGTGGATGCCCTTGTCGATGGCGATGAATTCCATGCCGTCGTGTGCGCCGGGCTGGACGCAGACGAACACGGCGTCCAGTTTTTCGCGCTCGAACATGTCGCGGTAGTCGGTGTAGGCGACGGCGCCGGGATAGCGCTCGACGGTTTTGGCTGCGCGTTCGGGCAGGATATCGCAGGCGGCGGCGAGGCGCATTTTGTCCTGGAGCTTGTCGAAGTGGCCGAAATGGTACTGGGCGATGCCGCCGCAGCCGATGATGCCGACATTGATGCGTTCCATGGTGCTGATTCCTGTGGGTGGGGTGGTGGATATGGGTGGGGGGATCAGTCTTCGCTGGCGGGCGAGGGTTCTATGGAGAAGGCGGCGAGGAGTCTGGCGAGTTCGGCCTTGAGCTTCTGTCGCGGGGTGACGCGGTCGATGAGTCCGTGTTCGAGGAGGAATTCGGCGGACTGGAAGCCTGGGGGGAGGTCGGCCTGGGTGGTTTTCTTGATGACGCGCGGGCCGGCGAAGCCGATGAGGGCCTTGGGTTCGGCGAGGATGACGTCTCCCAGTGAGGCGAACGAGGCGGTGACGCCGCCCGTGGTTGGGTTGGTGAGGACGGTGAAGTAGGGGAGTCCCGCCTCGTCGTGGCGCATGAGCGCGGCGGAGGTCTTGGCCATCTGCATGAGCGAGAGGGCACCCTCCTGCATCCGGGCGCCGCCCGAGGCGGAGACGATGATGAGCGGCAGCCGTTGCTCGGTCGCCTCCTCCGTCAGTCGGGTGATCTTCTCTCCGACGGCCGAGCCCATGGAGGCGCCCATGAACCGGAAGTCCATGACGGCGATGGCCACCTTGTGTCCCTGAATGGTGCCGAAGCCGGTGACGACGGCCTCGTTGAGTCCGGTCTTCTTGGTGCTGGAGACGAGCTTTTTGGCGTAGCTGCCGTCATCGGCGAAGTTGAGGACATCGCTGGAGTGGAGCGTGTCGTTGCAGGGGATGAAGGAGTTGGCGTCGAGCAGGAGGTCGAGTCGCTGCTGGGCGGTGCACGGATAGTGGTACCCGCAGTGGGGGCAGACCTGGGCGTTCTGCTCCAGGGTGAACTGCGCGATCATCTGCTCGCAGCCCTTGCATTTCAGCCAGAGGCCGGCGGAGATTTCGGGACGGTTTTCGGCGGGTGGGGACGTGAATTGGACCATATTTCTTTTGGTGCGTGTGGGTGATGCGTTGGTTGGTATGGACGACGGAACTGCGGCTAGAGGTCGCGCGCGATGGTGATGACGGCGATGGCCTTGGAGTGCTGTCGGCGGAGGGCGGCGGCTGCGGCGGCCAGCGTGGAGCCGGTGGTGAAGACATCGTCGACGAGGAGGATGCGCTGTCCCTGTGCCTGGGGGAGTGCCTGGAAGGCGTTTTGGAGGTTCCGTGCGCGGTGCTGGGCGTTGAGCGTGGCCTGGGAGCGTGTGAGGTGTGTGCGTCGCAGGAGTGTCCGGCAGGGCAGTTGGAGCTGCAGCGCGAGATGGCGGGCGACCTCCTCCGCCTGGTTGTAGCCGCGCCGGAAGCGTCGGAGCCAATGAAGGGGGACGGGCGTGACGACATCTGGCTGGAAGTCGTCGGCGCCATACTGTCTCCAGGCCTGGGCGAGCTGCTGTCCGAAGAAGACGGCGAGCTGCCGTTGTCGGCGGTACTTGAGCTGATGGATGGCCGCCCGCGCCAGTCCGGTGAAGGGGAACGCGGCGACGGCGACCTGCCAGTCGCGGGGAGGATGCTTCAGGCAGTGATGGCATTGTGCGAGGAGCGGGTCGGCGGGGCCGCCGCAGGCGGGGCAGCGTCGCTGGGGCAGTTGCGGCAAGGCGTTGTAGCAGTTCTGGCAGAGGCCCAGTCCGGGGAGGCTCAGCTCATCGCGGCAGAGCGGACAGATGTCCGGCGCGAGGAAGTCAAGCAGCCGTTTGAGCATGGTGTGGGGTCTCCCTGTCCGTTCGTGCTAGCGTGGCGATGACGACGGCGTGGCGCGCTCCATCAGGACGACGGCGTGTGCCTCCAGGGCCAGTCCGGCGCCGATGTCGTCCAGTCGCTCATGGGTCTTGGCCTTGACGGAGACGGCTGCGGGCGGCACGTCGAGCAGCTGGGCGAGGCGGTCGCGGATGGCGTCGATGTGGGGTGCCAGGCGTGGCGTCTGGGTGATGACCGTGCTGTCGAGGTTGACGAGGCGCCAGGGTCGGACGCGCTCATCCGCGAGCACCCGGCGCAGCAGGGTCTCGCCGGCGGCGCCGCGCCACTGGGGGTCGGTGTCGGGGAACCAGCGGCCGATGTCGCCGAGCGCCAGGGCGCCGAGGATGGCGTCGATGACGGCATGGACGAGTGCGTCGGCGTCGGAGTGTCCGAGGAGTCCGAGGGTGGCGTCTGGGATGCGGTAGCCGCCCAGGAGGAGCGGCCGTCCCTCGACGAGCCGATGGATGTCGTAGCCTTGTCCGATTCTGAGCATGTGTCGTGTGCGCGCTAGTCGCGGATGGCGGCGAGGTCATCGAGAGCCTGTGCGGCGACGCTGCTGGCGGCCTGCTGGCAGGCGTGTCGGAGGGGGACTTCGCGGTCGTGCATCTGCGGCAGGTCGCCGTAGCCGACGTAGCTGCGCTTGAGGGTCGGCTTCTCGTCGCCCTGTCGAGTGAACGTGAGATCCGCATAGAGCGCGACGCGGTAGAGGACGGTCTGGTAGGCCTTGGAGTCATCGTCGCGGCTGCGGTTGTCGCGGATTTCGGCGCGGGCGATGGAGAGGTTGTCGATTTTGGTGATGACGGCGGTGACGTTGTAGGGTTCACCCTTGTCCTTGGCGAGCGTGGTGGCCGGGTCGACGGAGAAGCGTTCGCGGAGCGCGGCGGTGAGCTGCCGTCCGACCATCGCCTCCTGGGTCTGGTTGTCGATGTCCAGCCGGGCCAGGGCGAATTTGCGGCCGGAGCCGGGTGTTCCGACGTGATAGCAGCCTGTCAGCAGCAGCGCGGCCAGCGCGGCGCAGAGAAAGTGACGTGTTTGACGCATGATGATGATATGGGCTAACTTAACGGTCAGTTGGCGGGTTTGGTTTCCTCGGTATCGTCGGAGCCGAAGGGCCAGAGCCAGTCCGTCCAGGAGGACGAGGC
>CALZPA010000288.1 GCA_945827525.1 uncultured Lentisphaeria bacterium
CGGCGGGGACGCCGTCGGTACATCCCGCGCTTCCGCGCGGAGAACTTCCAGCCCTTTCGTAGGGCTTCCAGAGCTTCTAGAGCCGCTGACGCGGCGCCGGACGGGAGGAAGGGGGCGTCCGGCGCCGCGTCAGCGTGCGTTTCCAGGGGGATGTCACTTGCAGTTCTGCTGCCAGCGCCAGGCGTCTCGGCACATGGTTTCGAGGTCCTTTTCGGCCTTCCAGCCGAGGAGTTTGGCGGCCTTGTCGGCGACGGAGTAGCAGACGGCGATGTCGCCGCTGCGGCGGGCGACGATCTGGTAGGGGACCTTGACTCCGTTGGCCTTCTCGAAGGCGTGGACGACATCGAGGACGCTGTAGCCGACGCCGGTGCCGAGGTTGAAGATTTCGGTGCCGGCGTTCTTGCGGGCGTAGGTGAGGGCGGCGACATGTCCCTTGGCGAGGTCGACGACGTGGATGTAGTCGCGGATGCCGGTGCCGTCGGGGGTGGGGTAGTCGTTGCCGAAGACGCTGAGCTTCTCGCGGATGCCGCAGGCGGTCTGGGTGACGTAGGGGAGGAGGTTGTTGGGGATGCCGTTGGGCTTTTCGCCGATGAGTCCGCTCTCATGGGCGCCGATGGGGTTGAAGTAGCGGAGGAGGACGACGGCGAGGCTGGGGTTGGCATGGGCGGCGTCGGTGAGGATCTGCTCGATCATGTACTTGGTCCAGCCGTAGGGGTTGGTGCAGTTGCCGGCGGGGGCGGTTTCGGCGAAGGGAGCGGGGGAGTTGTCGCCGTAGACGGTGGCGGAGGAGCTGAAGATGATGCGGTTGCAGTGGTGGTCGCGCATGGTCTCCAGAAGGGTGAGGGTGGAGTCGATGTTGTTGCGGTAGTACTCGACGGGCTTGGCGACGGACTCGCCGACGGCCTTGTAGCCGGCGAAGTGGATGACGGCCTCGATGTCGTTCTCGGCGAAGACCTGCTCAAGCTGCTGGCGGCAGGCGACGTCGCACTCGTAGAATTTGGGCCTCTTGCCGGTGATCTGCTCGATGCGGTCGACGACGGAGCGTTCGGAGTTGAAGAGGTTGTCGGCGATGACGACGTCCTCGTTGCCCTGGAGGAGTTCGACGGCGGTGTGAGAGCCGATGAAGCCGGTTCCGCCTGTGAGAAGGATGGCTGACATGGTGGTTGGGTTCCTGTGTGTCTGTGGGTGGTTTATGGTTGGTAGCTGAGGTGGTGTTCAGTCGAGGTTGAGGGCCTTGGGGACGAGCGGGTTCTGGCGGTGCGCCTCCTCGAGGACGGCGACCTGTCGGCGGACCTGGTCGAGTCGGATGGAGCGAGGGCGTCCCTGGACGAGGACGGCGTGGAGGTCGTCGTAGAAGGCGGGGACGATGCCATCGAACCAGTTGGCGCCGCGCATGGGCGGTGGTGCCGTCCAGCGGTACTCCTCCCAGGGGAGCGTCTCGGAGCAGTACTTGCGCTGGTCGCTCCAGGGTCTCCAGAAGTCGTGTCTGGGGGCGATTTGGGGGTCGAAGTACTTCCACTTGAGTTCGGTCATGCTGCCGGCGAGACCGCCGAGGGTGCCCTGGACATTGAGCTGGTCTCCCTGTGGGTAGGCGAGGAAGCTGCTGATGTGGAGTTCGATGGTGGGTGCGTGGTCGCCGTAGAGGGTGAGGGCGCAGAAGTTGTCGGCGTCGCCTCCGAAGTTCCAGTGGTGGGCGTCCATGCGGCAGAAGACGTTGGGCATGGTGTCTCCGAAGAGGGTGATGGCCATGTCGAGGGGGTGTGGGCCGGTGTTGAAGAGGTTTCCGGCCATCTGGTCGAGTCGCGTCTGCCAGTCCCAGCGGCGGGCGAAGCCGCTCCAGTTGAGCCGGATGGCGATGATGCGTCCGAGCTTGCCGGAGTCGATGATTTCCTTGGCCTTGATGTAGCCGGGGAAGAAGCGCGAGTTCTGGAAGGGGAGGAGGAGCTTGCCGGCCTGGTCGGCGGCGGCGGTGATGCGGTCGAAGTCGGCCACGGTGGGGGCGCTGGGCTTTTCGGTGACGACGTGGCAGCCGGCGCGGAAGGCGGCGAGGGACGCCTCGACGTGGAAGCGGCTCGGGGTGGCGTTGACGAAGAGGTCGAAGCCGCCGGCGGCCAGCATGGCGGCGTAGTCCTCGAAGACCGCACAGCCAAGTTCGGCCTGCGCCTCGGCGCGGCGCTCGGGCAGGGCGTCGGCCACGGCGACGATGCGGAAGCGCGAATCCTTCTTCAGCCAGTTCGCGTGGATGTTTCTGCCGCTGCGGCCATAGCCGGCCAGGCCGATTCTGATGACGTCCTCCATTGCAGTTTCCTTAAAGGCTTGATGATGAGTGGTGTCGGATGGCAGGGGAATACTGACTAATATAACCTTGCTGAATGGCTGACGCAAGACGGCACGGCATCGAGCGGGCGCGTGTTTTTTGCTCTGTCGCGTCTGGGCGCGTGGCCATGGAGATGCTATGGTATGCGACTGCACAGACCAGATGTTCCGATCCAACCTGATGGAGGCTAGCGTGACGAGAACGAGCAAGATGAGGGTTTTCCCCGGCGACCTGTTTGGACGCCTGGACGGATGCCGTGTGGCGATACTGGGCGACTTCTGTCTGGATGTGTACTGGGAGGCGGACATGCGCCTGAGCGAGCTGTCGCGGGAGACGCCGCATTTCCCGCTGCCCATCGTCTCGGAGCGCCTGAGTCCTGGCGGCGCGGGCAATGTGGCGGCGAATGTGCTGGCGCTGCGTCCGCGCGAGGTGGTCTGTCTGGGCGTCGTGGGCGATGACTGGCGCGGCAAGGCGCTGGTGGAGCTGCTGGGGGGGCTGGGCGCGGAGGTCTCGGGACTGCTCGTGGACGGCGCGCGCCAGACGAACGCCTACATCAAGCCGCTGCGGCGTGGCGTCTCCGAGGTGGTCTACGAGGATCCGAGGCTGGACTTCGCGAACTACGCGCCGCTGTCGGCGGCGACGGAGGCGCGGCTGCTGTCCGCGCTGGACGCGGTGGCGGCGCGGGCGGATGTGCTCTGCGTCAGCGACCAGTTGACGTATGGGTGTGTGACGCCGGCGGTTCGGGAGCGGCTGGCGGAACTGGGGAGCGCAGGGCTGCGCATCGTCGTGGACAGCCGTGACCGCATTGGCCTCTATCGGCAGGTGATGGTGAAGCCGAACGAGCTGGAGGCCAGTCGCGCGCTGGAGTTGCTGGAGACGGCGGATGCGGCGGCGCTGGCCGTCGTCGCGCAGCGGCTGGAGAACCGGACGGGGCGTCCGTGCGTCATCACGCGCGGCGAGCAAGGCTGTCTGGTGGCGGAGGAGGGACGGGTGACGGCGGTGCCGGCGCGGCGTGTCACGGGCGAGATTGACTTCTGTGGCGCGGGCGACACGTTTTTGTCGGCGCTGGCGTGCATGCTGGCCGCGGGGGCGTCGGTGACGGACGCCGCGGAGATCGCCAACGTCGCGTCGTCGGTGACCATCCGCAAGCTGCGGACGACGGGCACGGCCTCGCGGGAAGAACTGCTTGCCGCATGGGGGTAGTTTTTTCTCGTCGCTTTCTTTTTCGCCTCCCATTCCGGGGGTTCGCGCCGCTTCGCGGCGCTTCACCCCCGGCTAATCAGGGGACGCCGCTTCGCGGCTTTCTTTTCGCCTCGCTTCGCTCGGCGTTTTTTTCTCTCGTCACTCTCGTTGCTTTTTTCCGCCTCGCTTCGCTCGGCGTTTTTTTCCCTCGTCACTCTCGTCACTCTCGTCGCTTCTTTTTCGCCTCGCTTCGCTCGGCGTTTTTTTCTCTCGTCACTCTCGTCGCTTTTTTCCGCCTCGCATCGCTCGGCGGCTTTGCTCTCGTTTTGTGTTGTTTTGTGTGTTTTTCCCCATAGGGCTCATA
>CALZPA010000289.1 GCA_945827525.1 uncultured Lentisphaeria bacterium
CCACGCAAACTCCCTTAAACTAGGCGACTTACAGCTTTGTATCCCGCCGTTCTCTCGGTTCTCTGGAGAAAGCAGAAACCTCCCAAAAAGCCGAAGATTTCACGCAGGTCCTCAACTCTTTTCTCTGCCTTTCAGGACTTGAGTCCAACCCCCTCTCTCGCCCTTAGGATGCAGAAAATAAGGGTTTTATGAAAAATGGCAGAGAAAAAGTTCCAAACAACGGAGATGCGACATTTGTTCGGTGCGAACTTTGAACACCAAGTCCTGAAGATTTTTCTCCGCCGAGAACGCTAATAAGTTCAAATAGAACTTTCCCATCACTAGGACTATACGGTGCTTTTGGGTGGTCTTCCCCTTCTGCGCTTTGGGGGCGTGTCCGGCTTCGGGAGCAGCCCCAGCGCCTGCAGCAGCTCAATGTATGACGGGTTGATTTTGATGAGCCGCCACTCGTCCCCGTCAAGCCTGACCTTCTTCGCCCGTCGCAGGATGGACATGATCCTGCCGTAGCCTCTCTTCTCCAGAAGCCCGGCCTCGTCGAAGGCCCGGAGAAGCCTGAACGTCAGCACGGTCGCCAGGAAGTCGCAGAACTCGCTGCCGATCACGGAGTAGTCGTCGTGCACCCGCGTCTCGTCGAACTCGCACGCGCTCTTGTAGTACCTCATGACGATCTCGATCTCCCAGCGGCATGCGTAGGCGCGGTAGGCGGTCTCCGGCGGCATGTCCAGGTCGCTCTCCAGGACGACCAGCCCGAAGGACTGCCTTCTCCTCTCGTACTCCTCGCTGGAGTGGCTGCCCCGCGCCCCTGCCCGGTCCAGCCATGACCGCTCCTCCTCGGCGGCCCTCGCCGCGTCCCGGAACGCGTAGAGCCACCTGTCCTCCTCCCCGCACCTCTCCTTGCGGCAGGTGACCCCCTCGAAGCCGGGCAGGATGGAGGTCAGGCGCCGGAGGTCGTGCGCGGCGATCAGGCGGGAGTTCCGCCGGACCGGATTGAGGTGATGCAGCTCCGGATGCCTGGAGAGGTGCCCGGCCGCCGCGCCTGACGGGAACCCCCTGTCGGCGACCACAAGCCCTCTGGTGACGCCGTTCTCCTCAAGGAACTCCTCGTAGGCCGTGAGGTCCAGCATGTTCCCGGGGAAGCACTTGGAGCATACCGGCTCCCTCCGCTCGAGGTCGTAGGCGTACAGGACCGAGATGTCGCGCGTCCCCTTCCGCGAGGCCTTGCGGGAGAAGTCGGACAGGCTGTTCACCCGCGAGTCGTCCGTCTTCAGCGTGCCGTCGACGAGAAGGTGATGGTCCGCGCCGACGGCCTCGGCGCGCGCCCTCATGAACCTCGATATCCTGGAGCAGGCCCTGCCGAGGCCGTTGAGGAACCGGGACACCGAGTTCCGGGACAGGGCGACGCCCGGATGGAGGTCGCAGAGGACGCTGTCCTCGTAGCGCTCCCTCAGCTCGCTGTCCCTCACGCCGGGGTAGCAGACCCGGAGGGCGGCGATGCAGAGGATCCTGACCGCGTCCTCCTCCGCGTACACGCTGCGCAGCTCCCCGAGCAGGTCGCCCGACACCCTGGAGACGAGCTCGACCACGGCCCAGTCCCGGAGGTCCACGGGCGCCTGGCTGACCGGCGCCGGCGCCTCGGGGGCGGGCCTGGCCCTGGGCACGTACCTTCCGTCCACGATGTGCCCGATGGTCGGGCCGTTGACGGGGAGTCGGCGGCCCCCGACATAACGGCAGCCGACGCGCTGGCGCACCGCGAACCGCGACCTGTCCTTTCCGTAGGCGACCACAACTGTGTTGACCGGCCTCTCGACCGCCAGAATTTCCTTGGGTATCGGCATCTTTGTCCTCCTGCCTTTGTATAGTCCTAATATACATCTTAATTGGACTATATGCAAGCGGACTGGCAGCGAAAGTCGTCAAATTATTCCAGTCCGCAAGCCTGTGCCCCGGGGAGAACGGTGCCCGTCAGACGCGAAAAGGCCGCCGGAAACAGCTCCGGCGGCCAGGACAGGTCAGAATCAAGCCTGAAATCAGCCTCTGATGTATAGTCTTGAAGATTGGGAAAGTTCTATTTCAGGGTTTCATCAATGCGATTTCCGTATCCTGTCCATGGCCGCCGCCGCGGGCCTGGAGACGCGCACGTCCCCCGAGGCGGCGAGGCGCCTCAGCAGCGGCAGGTCGGAGGCGTCGCCGAGCATCCCCACGGCGGCGATGGCGGACGCACGGAGCACGGGTGCGGGACTCCGGGCGGCAAGGGCTCGGGCAGTCGGCAGCGCGCCGCGCTCGCCGAGTGTCCCGCAGACCTGCAGCAGCGCCGTCCTCGTCTCGTCCGAGATGGCCGGGTCAAGGAGCGCCTCCAGTGAGGCGGCGGCAACTTTCTCCAGCGGGAATTCGGGGTGGGCGCGACCGAGCGTCATCAATTGTCGCGCGGCGGAGCCTGCGGCACGGCCTCTGCGCCGCGTCCTCAAGGCCTCCCACAGGGCATCCGCCATCGCCTCACGGGACCTTGCGTCGTGAATGCGCGGATAGCACTTGCCGAGGAACTGGACGCAGTAGTCCCGCCAGGTGGCGTCCGTCTCCGGGGCGCGCGACATCCTCACCAGCAGCCCAGCAAGCTCCGTCAGGCCCTCGCGCTGGCGCAGCAGCGCGAGCACCAGCTCATTCTTCAGCCCGTTGAACTCCAGGTCGGGGAGCGGCTGTCCAGCCAAGGTGGACTCCAGGAACGCGCGGCAGCGCTCCAGCTGCTCCGGCGCGAGGTTGGACGGGAGGCGGTGGATCAGCCTGACGCGCTCCGCGTATGGCGAGGAATTCTCCCCGCAGATGCTGGAGAGCTCCGAGTCGACAGTGGTCTGAATGCGCACTGGTTGCTGGGCTAAAACGGAGGTAAGTGCCGTTGACAACGTAATCAGTAGGAAAGCGTAAATTTGATTATTAAATTTCATTGTCGCTTAATTGTTTAATGATTATTGAATAATCGAAACGTATCGAAATTATTTTATCAGCCGCATATTTGCTAATTGCAATGTCGCTAGGACTAGTATAGATACTTTTTACACTATTTACCCATAAGTTCATGTTATCACAAAAAATATAATTATCTGAAATGTCGATAATTTCATTGAATTCATTTTTGTATCCAATTTTAGCAATGTCCTTCAAATTAGTAGAACTCATCTGCAAGACTTCAGAAGGTTCTACATTTGTTAATTCTAGAATAATAGCAAGGTATACTTTTTTTAGGGAAATGGCTTCTTGATGAATAATAAGTTGTTTATGTCGCACTTCTTGTCTATGTTTGTTTAACATGAATATAAAAACAGAAAAACTGGATAGTAAAATAAAAAAAGTAGCCAGGATATGTAATTTTCTCATGCTAGAAAAAAAATCCTATTTTTACATTTTTCTGGAACTTCGATGACTCCACTATATGACCATATGTGGCGCACCTGGCATCACCACATGGCTCTGGTCATGCTCGCCTACGTTCTCGCAGAGATGGTGAGACGGCTCTGCCAGGATGCGCTGCCGCTGATGAGCTTCAATGACGTTGTCTTCGTCGCCGTTCAGGTGCGTATGCCCCCCAATCCAGACGCGGAGGATATGCTGGGCGGGCTGCTGGCCCTGCTGAGGCGAAGGCAAGAGGAGCGAAGTCGAAGTATGGAGTGGAAATCCGTGCATTATAATGCTAATTCCTAGACATTCTTAATAATGACAATTTTGAATTCGACAAAGCCAAAACTAAACATACGAAAGCCTTACATGCAAATAGCAATAGATAATTAGTAAA
>CALZPA010000290.1 GCA_945827525.1 uncultured Lentisphaeria bacterium
CAGCGACCTCAATGACCTCTACCGCCGCGTCATCAACCGCAACAACCGCCTCAAGGGGCTCCTCGAGCTCCAGACGCCCGAGGTCATCATCCGCAACGAGAAGCGCATGCTCCAGGAGGCCGTCGACGCCCTGCTCCACAACGGCAGCGGCCAGGGACGCGCCGTCACCGGCAGCGGCAACCGCCCCCTCAAGTCCCTCACCGACATGCTCAAGGGCAAGCAGGGGCGCTTCCGCCAGAACCTCCTCGGCAAGCGCGTCGACTACTCCGGACGCTCCGTCATCGTCGTCGGCCCCGAGCTGCACATCAACCAGTGCGGCCTGCCCAAGGAGATGGCGAAGGTGCTCTTCGAGCCGTTCATCATGTGCCGCCTGAAGAAGCGCGGCTACGTCCACACCGTCCGCAACGCCCGCAAGTGGATTGAGCAGGGCCGCCCCGAGGTCTGGGACATCCTGGACGAGGTCATCAAGGGCCATCCCGTGATGCTGAACCGCGCCCCGACGCTCCACCGCCTCAGTATCCAGGCGTTCGACCCCATCCTCATCGAGGGCCAGGCCATCCGTCTGCACCCGCTCGTCTGCACGGCGTTCAACGCCGACTTCGACGGCGACCAGATGGCCGTCCACGTGCCGCTCTCGACCGAGGCGCAGCTCGAGGCCAAGCTCATCATGCTGTCCCCGAACAACATCTTCTCGCCGGCCAGCGGCAAGGCGCTCACCACGCCGTCCCAGGACATGACCCTCGGCGCCTACTACCTCACCTACGAGGACAAGAAGCGCAAGGCCGCGTTCCTCGCCAAGAAGCCCCACGAGCAGATGTGGTTCAACGACTTCCATGAGCTCATCCGCGCCTACGACGCCGGCGTCGTGGGCATGCACGACTTCGTCAACCTCGTCAACCCCAGCTACGGCCGCGAGGATCTCGTCTGGGGCAAGGAGACCAAGGACGACAAGTTCATCGTCACCACCATCGGACGCTGCTTCTTCAACGAGATCTGGCCCGACGAGCTCGGCTTCTGGAACGAGAAGGCCATCAAGAAGACGCTCGGCAAGCTCATCAAGGACTGCTACGAGCGCTGCGGGCGCGCCAGCCTCATCAAGGTCCTCGACGACCTCAAGCACATCGGCTACGAGTACGCCACCAAGGCCGGCTTCTCCATCAGCATCAAGGACATGATCGTGCCCGCCGAGAAGGCGCAGATCGTCCAGGAGGCCGAGAACGAGATCGCCAACATCCGCGCCCAGCACGAGATGGGCGCCATCACCGAGCAGGAGCGCTACAACAAGACCATCAACGCCTGGACGGTCGCCAACGACAAGCTGTCCTCGCACCTGGTCGGCGTCCTGGAGGAGAACGAGGGCCGCGACGAGATCAACCCCGTCTACGCCATGCTTGACTCCGGAGCCCGAGGCAGCAAGGACCAGATCCGACAGCTCTCCGGCATGCGCGGACTGATGTCCAAGGCCGACGGAACCATCATCGAGCGCGCCATCAAGGCCAACTTCCGCGAGGGACTCTCCGTCCTCGAGTACTTCATCAGCTCCCACGGCGCCCGCAAGGGTCTCGCCGACACCGCCCTGAAGACCGCCGACTCCGGCTACATGACCCGCCGTCTCGTCGACGTCGCCCACGACGTCATCTGCGTCGAGGACGACTGCCACACCGTCAACGGCGTCTGGGTCAAGGCCATCCGCGACGGCAACGAGGACACGCTCCCGCTCGCCGACCGCATCGCCGGACGCTTCAGCGTCGACGACATCTACGACCCGCACACGGGTCAGCTCCTCGTCGCCGCCGGCGGCGAGATCACCGCGCCGCTGGCGAAGAAGATCGCGGCGGCGGGCATCCAGCAGGTCCACATCCGCTCCGTCCTCACCTGCGAGAGCGACCACGGCATCTGCTGCAAGTGCTACGGGCGCAACCTCGCCACCGGCGAGATGCCCATCCACGGCGAGCCCGTCGGCATCATCGCCGCCCAGTCCATCGGCGAGCCCGGCACCCAGCTGACCATGAGAACGTTCCACTTCGGCGGTACCGCCACCGCGTCCGCCTCCCAGGCCGTCCTCAAGGCCAGCAAGGCCGGCACGCTCCAGATCACGGGAACGCCCATCGTCATGAAGCCGGGCACCCGCATCGACGAGAGCCTCGGACTCGGCAAGACCGTCCCCGAGAACACCACCTACTACATCGTCAGCTCCAGCAACGACCGCGCCATCATCGAGAACGAGGACGGCGTCCAGCTGGAGGAATTCGACCTCGTCATCGGCACCGTCCTCTTCAAGAGCAGCGGCGAGCCCATCGCCGAGGGCGAGGAATTCGGCAAGTGGGACCCCTACAGCCAGCCCATCCTCGCCAAGATCGACGGCAAGGTCGACTACCGCGACCTCATCGAGGGACAGACCATGAAGACCGTCCTCAGCGCCGCCAGCGACACGCCCGAGTACGCCGACACCCGCAAGGGCCGCAAGGGCGCCAAGAAGGCCGAGGAGAGCCGCCGCGAGGAGATCAGCGTCCTCGAGCACGCCGATGATGTCCATCCCTCGCTCGTCATCCTGCCCAGCCGGGACAGCGACCAGGACAACATCAGCAGCAACACCGAGTACACCCTCCCCGCCGGCGCCCACATCATGGTCCGCCGCAACCAGATGGTCATCGCCGGCGAGACGCTCGCCAAGCAGCCGCGACAGAGCGTCAAGACCGGCGACATCACCGGCGGTCTGCCGCGAGTCGCCGAGCTCTTCGAGGCCAGACGGCCCAAGGAGGGCGCCGAAATCGCCGACATCGACGGCCAGATCCAGTTCGAGAAGTCGACGAAGAACCGCCAGGTCATCCGCATCGTCGACCTCGAGACCGGCAACGACCGCGTCCACCTCATCCCGTCCAGCAAGCGCGTCATCGTCAACGAGGGCGACTTCGTCAACCGCGGCGACCCGCTGACCGACGGCACCATCGTCCTCCAGGACATGCTCGACGTCTGCGGCCCGCAGGAGCTCCAGACCCACCTCGTCAACCAGGTCCAGCAGGTCTACCGCTCACAGGGCGTCGAGATCAACGACAAGCACATCGAGATCATCATCCGCCAGATGATGCGCTTCGTCCGCATCACCGAGCCCGGCCAGACCTGCTTCCACTCCGGCGAGCCCATCGAGAAGCGCCAGTTCCGCGAGGAGAACAAGCGCGTCATCGAGGAGGGCGGCGTCCCCGCCGAGGCCCAGCAGCTCCTGCTCGGCATCTCCAAGGTCTCCCTCCAGACCGACTCCTTCATCTCCGCCGCCTCCTTCCAGGACACCACGCGCGTCCTCGCCCAGGCGGCCACCCTCGGCAAGGTCGACTACCTCCGCGGCTTCAAGGAGAACGTCATCATGGGACACCTCATCCCCGCCGGCACCGGCTACCATGACGTCCAGAACGTCAAGCTCACCCTCGTCGACCAGAGAGGCGTCACCCTCGGCGACGCCAACGCCGAGGCACCGGCCAACCGCGACGCCGAGCCCGCCGACGGCCAGAGCCTCAGCGACAGCGAGAGCATCTCCTCCATGAGCCGCCTCTTCGGCGAGGAGTGATGATGCAACGACGGCCAGGTCAGGCGCCCCGTCGCCTGACCCGGCCGACTCCGCGCGGGCCCCGCGCCTCTGACGCGCCGACTCCCTCCACTCCGGGGGGGCGGCCCAGACGCGGCGCCCGCGCCCTCGTCCCGGACGCCGCACACGCGAATTCAGGCCGCGAATTCGAATTCGCGGCGGAGTGCGAATTTGCGGCCCCGGGAAATTCC
>CALZPA010000291.1 GCA_945827525.1 uncultured Lentisphaeria bacterium
GGCGCTGGCGTCGGACACGCCGGCGCTCCTCGTGTCGGTCGGGCAGTCCGGCTACCCGCTCACGCCCCTCAACGGGCTGCAGCCGGTGACGGACCCTCGCACGGGCATAGCCCCCGCCGGTCTGTTCGCCGTGGCCCGCACCATGGCCGCGACCGTGACCGTGCTGGCGGAGTCCGCCGAGGAGGCCATGGGCCTGGCGGACGCGGCCGAGGCCAGGCTGCTGGCGCTGTCGCATCATCTGCCGCCCGACAGCCCGGCCACGGCGCTGACCGTGGAGGGTGGCTCCGGCGCCGAGCTGGTGCAGACCGGCGCCGCGGGCAACCCAAAGCCGCTGTACCGGGAGACCATCAGGCTCTCGGCGCACGGAGGCGTCACCTGGTCGCACGACACCCGCGGCCCGCTGTTCCGCGGAGTGTCGCGCAGGGAGTGACGCGGAGCGTTCGGTGAGCCGCGCCCAGCGGCGCCACATGACATCAGAGAGGACACCATGCCACTTAGCAACTTCGACTTCCCAGGCGTGACCTACACCCAGACGGTCACCCAGACCCAGACTCAGGCGTCAGGCATCGCCGACATGGCGGTGGCCTGCGTAGGACCGCTCTACGCCGTGCACCGGGCAGGCGAGTCCGACGAGGCCGTCGTGGCCACGTCGGCCTCCTACACGCCGACCGCCGGCCTCACCGCCACGCTCCCTGGACACATCGACGGCGCGAAGGTCGACACGACCGCGGAGCTGACCTCGCTGCTGTGCCGCGACGCCCTCCTCGGATACGCCACCCCGGAGGTGTCCGAGGCCAACGTCTCCGAGCGCACCATCGCCTTCGCCGTCCCCATCGCCGAGGGCTACGGCATCTCGCCCACGGACGCGCTGGCCAAGCGCAACGTGGCCCGAGGCGACCTGGTCATCCTGACCGGAACCGGAGGCACCGGCGGCACCGTCACCACGGTCGTCGCCGAGCTCCTGGCCTCGGGCTCCGACGGCATCGACACCGTGCGCGTCGCCTCCGTGGGCGGGCTGGAGACGGTGACCAAGGCCGAGTTCTGCCTCACCGCCACCACCGAGGTCGCGCCCGGCGCCGGCACCTTCAGCGTCACCGAGGACGGCAACCTCACCATCTCCACCGGGCTCAAGGCGGATGTCCCCGCCTTCGGCCTCGAGGACTGCCGGGTGCTGTCGGCGACCTTCGTGGTCAGCTACCGCGAGCGTCCCCGCTCCATTACCCAGCTCATCGACCTCGACTCGATGTCCACCATCAACGAGCGCCTCGGAGCCCCCTGCGCCGCGAACCCGCTGGCGCTGGCGTGCGCCTTCGCGCTCCAGGCCGGCGGCACCGCGGTGTACGCCGTCCCCGTCCGCGGCGACTCCGCCGAGGACTACGCCGCCGCCTGCGACTACCTGACCAGCTTCCAGAACATCTACTCCATCGTCCCCGCCACCACTGACCAGTCCGCCGTCTCTGCGTGCCTCTCCTACTGCGTGTCGGTCTCGTCCGACATCGAGAGCAAGATTCGCCGCGTGCTGTGGTACGGCGTCGACACCCCCAGCGAGCCGGTGCTCTGGGAAGGGCACGCCGCCATCTCCGGCGGCAAGGCGACGCTGAGCGAGAACGTCTTCCTCAAGCTGGAGACCAAGGACGGCGACATGCTTGAGACCGTCGGCGACGGCAAGCGCTACGGCATCACGACCACCGACGGCGTTCTCGTCGCCACCCTCGACGGAGCCGCCTCCGTGTCCCAGACCAACGTCCAGGTCCGCATCGTCCGAACCGACCCTGACGGCTGGGACATCGCCGACGCAGTCATCGCCGCCCGCGGCGTCTCCTCGGAGCGCGCCGTGTGCGTCTGGGCCGACGGCGCCCTGTACAACGGCGAGGCCATCGGCAACTTCGCCCTGGCCGCGGCCGCCGCTGGCCTCCGCGCCGGACAGCCCTGCCACCGCCCGCTGTCCAACCTCGGCTACGCCTTCTTCTCGGTCACCGACAGCCACGCGCTGACCAACTCGCAGCTTCGCTCCATCGGCTCCAACGGCATCTGGATCGTCTCCTCCAACCTGGACGGCGTCCCGGTCAACCGCCGGCAGATCACCACCGCCGTGGCCAACGTGCTCAACCTGGACGAGGAGAGCATGGTCGCCAACGCCGACGAGATTGCCCTGACGCTGAACAACCTGGGATCCGACCTGGTCGGCTGCTCGAACATCCACGACGAGCTCCTCACCGCGATCTCCGAGCGCATCACCGTCCGCATGGACGTTCGCCTGCGCAACACCTCCGGCAGCATCGCCGTCGGCCCGCAGCTCATCTCCTGGCAGCTCCTCAACGTCTACCAGGACACCACGAACCGCGACCATGTGTACGCCGAGCTTGAGTTCGAGCCCCCGCGGCCCTTCAACAAGTTCCACATCAACGCCCGCATCATCTGAGGTGACCCATGGCAACGACTACCTCCAACTCGGTCTTCGACAGCGCATACGAGAACACCATCCGCATACCCGGCGGAGGCTGCGCCATCAAGTGGTCCAAGGGCTCCGCGGCCCCGTCGCACCTCCCGCTGCTGATGTACAACGTCACGCTCCAGTTCGGACGCCAGGTGCAGCCTCTCTACCCCATCAACGCCAACGCCGACGGCACCAGAACCCAGATACAGCTCGTCGGGCCGTCCTCCGGACAGCTCCAGTGCACCGGCATCCTCACGCCCACGATGTCAAGCCTGCGTGACTTCCTTCAGGCGTGCGGAGCCACCTGCGCCGACGAGAACAACCAGATCAACATGCTCATCTATCCCTTCGGGAACGCCGTAAAGAGCTGCACCAGCAGCACCGCCTACTACAAGCTGACCGGCGTCACGGTGATTAACACCGGGCTGCAGATCAGCTCCCAGGGCGGCATGCCCCAGGTCATGGTCCCCGCCACGTTCATCTTCTCCGACCTTGAGATCGTGGCAGGCCAGGTGTCCAGCGGAAGCTCCAGCGGCTCCACCAGCCTCGCCGACCAGGCGCTGAACGCAGTGATGGAAGCGAGCTGACCGACCGGCAGAGCGACAGTATAGGCACGACAAGGGCTCCCCGGCGGACCACGCCTGGGAGCCCGTTCAGCATCAGGAGGAACGTCTATGGAGAGAGCAGTGATAGGGCGCGTGCTGGCGTGCCTTCCGGACATCTCGGCCGTGGTGGTCGATGTGGCACCCACGGACGACGGCACGCATGGCCCGCTGGTGGCCTATGTGTCGAGGGACGCCACCGGAGCCGGAGGGGCCGTGTCCCAGCTCCCCACGGAGGGCTCCTCCGTGGCCCTCCTTGTCCAGGAGGGCCTTGGCGGCTACGCCGTGGCGCACTGCCTGGGAACGCTGAACGGCGGTCCTGACGACATGACGGACAGCCTGGAGCACCGCCGTCTGCTGAACGCGGACGGCTGGTCCGGGGCAGACGCCGAGGCGCCACGAGACCTGGCCAAGCTGGTGCTGGCCCCTGGCGTGTACTCCTCCATGGCCAGTCGGGCAAACGGCGCGGACCCTGATACGATGCCCGGTGACACCGACATCGGGCGAGGCACGGTCGGCCTGCACGTCGGCCGTGACCTGGCTGTGCTGTCTGGGTCGCCGCTGGCGCAGGTCATGGTGAGCTCGATGGACGACCGCGTGTCTGCCACAGGCGCGTCGGTGGCCGCCATGACGCCGGGCACCGAGTCCGAGGACTCCACAGGGCTGTCGGTGCG
>CALZPA010000292.1 GCA_945827525.1 uncultured Lentisphaeria bacterium
AACCGTCGACCAATTGATTAAGAGTCAACTGCTCTACCGACTGAGCTACGGGGGCGACCGTAAGGGATGGTGCCTCCGGGCGGATTCGAACCGTCGACCAATTGATTAAGAGTCAACTGCTCTACCGACTGAGCTACGGGGGCACATTCCTTGTTGGAACGGTATTTAAGATAGCACAGAAACGTCGAATGTCAAAGGGCTGGGGCTTTTTTTTCGTGATTGGTGTGGATGGAGGTGTCGCTGGCCTGGGCGTAGCGTCGGAGGCTGTCGCGGATATCGGAGACGAGGGAGTCGTCGTCGAGGAGTTCGGCGAGAGTTTTGGCGCAGTCGCTGCAGTCGTGGAGGTGGGCGGCGCAGGCGAGTCTGGCGAGGAGTGGCATGGTCTGTCGACGGTACTGTTCGAGTTCTTCCTTGGAGTAGTGTTTCATGGTTGGTTATCCGCCTCGAGGTTGCTGATGATTTGCTTGAGGCTGCTGATGCAGCGCGACTTGGCGACATAGACGGAGTTGACGGAGAGGTTGAGGAACTGGGCGACCTCCTGTGGGGGGCGGTTCTGGAGGGCGTAGAGGTCGAAGGCGGCGAAGGTCTCGGTCTGGACCTGGTTACGGAGTTCGAGCATGGCCTGGGTGAGGAGGTGGGTGTGCCAGGCGTCGTCGTAGGCGGTCTCGAACTGCTCGTCGGAGAGGGGCTCGGGGGTCGTCTCGTCGAGGGGGACGAGATGCCGGTCGCGCTTGCGGTAGAGCTTGCGGGCCTGGTTGCGGATGATGCCCCGGAGGTAGTGACGGAAGCGTCCGCGGGCGGGGTCGTGGCGGAAGACGACGTCGGCGGGCACCTGGTCGGGGTCGTACTTGCCGAGGATGTCCTTCTGGAAGATCTCGCACATGATGAGCTGGACGAGCTCGTCGAGCTCGTCGCCGAGGAGTCCGCAGTCCTGTCCGCAGAGGATGACGAGTGGCTTGTAGGTGGCGTAGAATTCGTTCCAGGATGCCTCCTCGTGGTTCTTGAGTCTGGCGATGAGCGATTTGCGTGTGGTGAACGCCATGGTGTCTCCTGCTGGTGAATGGCTGGCTGTTCCGTCTGTCCTGTCGTTGCCACTCACTATGTCCTGCGCCCGGAATCTTACAATGCGCCGGACGCTTTTTTTTGCCTTGTGCGCGCCGCGACAGTGGCGTCTGTCTCGACGGCGCCCTCGTCGTCGGGCGACAATCGAATCAAGCGAGAAAAGCCGCGCCGCGTGCAAGAAAGTGGCTGGGCGTGGTAGTGGGTGGGTGCGCCGACGGAGAAAGCTCACACGCCGTCAAGAAGCCTCAGACGTTGCCCGTTATGGGTGTGGAGGGCTTCCTGCGGAAAAAAGTGACTTTTTTGTCTGACTCGCCGGAAAAGGCCGTGTCCGGGGCGCTTATATGGGGTGCGCGGTCAAGAGGACAGCGCCTTCGGAGACGACGCACAACACACAGCAGCAAGGAATAGCACTAATGACTAGCAGAGTCGAGAACATGGACAGCAAGCAGCAGGAGCAGAAGATGGAAGGAAAGGCGGTATCGGGACGTCGTGTGTGGCTGACGGTGACGGGTCTGGGTCTGGCGTGTATGGTGGCTGGCAGCCTCAATTGGTGGAGCGGCGAGCCGGAGGCGGCCGCAGCAGCGTCGTCGGTGGCGCCGGTGGAGGAGCGGGAGTCGGCCGACCTGGAGGCGGTCCAGCGCCGGCAGGCGACGAAAGAGCGGCTGAGGAAGATGGTGCGGGAGCAGGTGAAGGCGGCCGAACAGCGGGATGCGCAGGCGAGCCAGGACACGCTGCACCAGGCCGAGGCGGCCATCGACCGCCACTTCGATGAGGCCAAGGGCAACGTCGAGGAGGTGGTCGATCACTTCACCAGCTTCAAGGTCTGCACCAAGCTGGCCTGGAAGCTGGCCAAGGATAGTATTTGCGACGATTCGCACGAGGTGCAGGACGCCATCCAGCCCATCGTGGAGCCGAACATCATCCGCCCCTGCATGGCGGGCTATGGTGAGGCCAGCTACCAACTGAGGCTATGTCAGCAGAAGTTGCAGGCCAGCGGCAATCAGCTCAGCTCCGACCTGATCCAGCAGGCAGGCATGATGCGGGGCGATGATAGCTTCGATGACAAGGTGCTGGGGGATTTCAACGACAATATGGAGAAGGTGAATGCAACGGCGATGCAGCAGGCCACGATGACGATGGGACTGGTCGTGGGCGCCGCGATTGATGTGTTATGCATCAGGAGTACGATTTCGACGATCAAGGTGGTCGTGGGCTGGATTGCCGCTCGGATGGTCTCCTCGGCCGGCACGGCCACGGTGATGGCGGCGGCCGACGGGCCGTTGCCCATTGGGGATATCGTCGGTGCGGGACTTATGGTGCTGTCAACTGCCTGGGCTGGCTACGACCTTTATCAGGTGACGTATAAGCTGCCGGAGCAGATGCGGACAGAGCTCATCAACACGATTGAGGGGGCTCGGAGGGAGGCGAAGGAGGAGCTTCGCCGGAAAGTCGAGGAGATGGAGCGGCAGCAGCGGCAGCTGCGCGAGAAGATGGAGCAGCAGGCGCTGCAGCAGGTGGATGCGTGAGCGGCGACGGTGATGTCGGCGGATGGCGCGTCGGCGAAGGTCGGCGCACCGTCCGGGATGGGGCGGAAACAGCGAGTCGGACAATCAATAGGGAGATGCAAGGATGATGAGACGGTTTGGAGCGTTGGTGCTGGTGTCGCTGATGTCGCTGACGATGACGGGCTGGTGCGGCGCGGTGAGCAAGGTGGCCAGTGAGGTGTTCGAGCTGGCGGTCAAGAAGAGCCCGAAGATGCTGACGCCGGCGGCGAAGGCGGCGGCCAAGACGGCGCTGAAGAAGATGGTGACGCAGTATGGCGACGACGTGGTGGTCAAGCTGCTGAAGCAGCATGGCGTCAAGGTGCTGGAGGTGGGCGCCAAGTATGGCGATGATGTCATGCGCCTGGTGGTGAAGAATCCGAAGATGGCGACGGCGCTGCTGCAGAACGCGGACGAGCTGGTGCCGCTGATGCGTCGTCTGGGGCCGAAGGTGGTGGAGCTGGAGGCGCGCCATCCGGGGCTGGCGACGAAGGCCATCAAACTGTTTGGCGACGATGCGGTGAAGGCGCTGGCGAAAGTGCCGCAGAAGGATATGTCGGTGCTTGTCGGCTATGCGGCGAGGGCGGACACGCCCGCCACGCGCCGTCTGCTGCTGGAGGCATACGAGAAGACGTCGCGTCCGAGCGTCTTCCTGAAGCTACTGGATAAGCACAAGATGAAGATACTGGCGGTGGGGCTGTCGGTGGCGACGGTCAAGCTGGCCTGGGAGGCGTCTGATGGCTTCCGTGAGGGAGCCAAGGAGGCAGGCAGGGGGCTGATGCAGAAGATGTCGGAGGGCCTGATGCAGGGAGTGCGAGAGCATCCGGTCGCGGTTGGCACCATGGGGCTGGGGGCGGTGCTGTTGACGCTGAGTCTGCTGAGTCTGGTGTGGGGGAAGATGAAGTTGCTGGTCTGGCCCTTCCGGATGATGTGGCGTGGTGTGGCGTGGCTGTTCCGTCGGCGGAGGCCGTTCGTCCAGCCGTGAGAGGGCGGATGTCCGCCAGTCGCTGTTCTCCCTAGAAGTCCACAAAAGACACAAAAAGGCACAAAAAGCGCCTCGCTTCGCTCGGCGGAATTTGGTCGCGCCGC
>CALZPA010000293.1 GCA_945827525.1 uncultured Lentisphaeria bacterium
GTCGACAGCCACCTTGGCAAGGTGGCGCTCTACCAACTGAGCTACGCCCGCATCCGGGGGGGATGCTCGGCTTCAGGAAGGGAGTGGAGCGGGCGAACGGACTCGAACCGTCGACAGCCACCTTGGCAAGGTGGCGCTCTACCAACTGAGCTACGCCCGCAGCTGTTCCTGTGCCGGAAACAGTGTTTAATCTAATGTCGTTTGCCGCAAATGCAAGCGGCCTCGGCGATTTTTTGCGATGGTTCAGCCGTTGTGCGCGTCTGGTGCGGCGGCGGTGGAGGAGGCGTTGGCGGCTGTTGGCGGTGTGAGGCGGTAGATGGCGAGTGCGGCGGCGACGGAGGCGTTGAGGGAGTTGACGCGTCCGGTCTGGTGGATGGCGGTGACCCAGGTGCAGGTGTTGAGGATGAACTGGGAGACGCCGGCGTTCTCGCCGCCGACGACGAGGAGCAGCCTTTCGGGCATCTGGTCGTGGAGCGTCTCGAGGTCGACCTTGCCGGAGCCGTCGAGTGCGGCGACGCTATAGCCGTTCTCCATGGCGATCTTCACATACTGGTTGGCGGAGCAGTTGACGGCGACCTGGAGGTGTTCGACGGCGCCGGCGCTGGTCTTGCAGACGGACGGCAGGACGAGCGGCGAGCCCCGCCGCGGCAGCAGGACGTTCCGCCAGCCCATGATTTCGGCCGTCCGCATGATGGCGCCGATGTTGTGCGGGTCCTCGATGGAGTCGAGGAGCAGCAGGCGCGGCGCCCCGAGCATCTCGGCGAACGGCGTGAAGGGGAAGGGGGTGACGGCGAGGGCGACGCCCTGGTGCTCGCGCGTCTGCGTCAGCGTGAAGAGCTTGGCCTTGTCCGTCAGCTCCAGGGGGATGTCCCGTGACTGGAGGAACTGGACGAGCTTTCTGAGGCGCGGGTTGGTGGCGTTGTCCTGGTTGACCCAGGCCTGGACGATGGTTCGCCGTCCGGCGCGGACGGCCTCGAAGGCGGGATTGATGCCGTAGATGATGTCGGTGCTGCTGTTCATGGGGTTGCTGTTGAGTCGTCGTCGAGATAGGCCTGTGGCATGAAGTGCCGGAAGACGCGTCCGAAGTCGATGGGGCCGACGGTGGCGTCGCGATAGCGGTCGTAGAGTCTGCGGACACCCTCGTCGAGGTGCTTGGAGGTGACGCCGTGCCGGATGGAGAGGGAGGCCTCCAGGAAGGCGGCGAGGTGGTCGCAGGTGCGGATGACCTGCCCGTCGAGGGGGCGGGCGGAGGCGTGGTTGTAGGTGTGTTCGAGGTCGTCGAAGGAGAGTCCGCCTCGGACGTCGCCGTTGGCGGTGCGGATGCGGTTGTCGAATTCCTGTTCGGTGTAGTAGCGGATGTCGTCGTGCCAGGAGTCGGGGATGAGCGGATAGAGCTTCTCCTCCATCTGCTCGCACTCGTACTTCTTGATGAGGTCATCGAG
This sequence comes from uncultured Lentisphaeria bacterium, assembly GCA_945827525.1. Taxonomy (GTDB): domain Bacteria; phylum Verrucomicrobiota; class Lentisphaeria; order Oligosphaerales; family Oligosphaeraceae; genus CAAGGB01. The sequence goes on from CALZPA010000293.1 coordinate 1,443, forward strand.
TCCGGGGACGGACTCCTTGATGGGCGAGGTGATGTCGCGGGTGAGGGCCTCGGGGAGGTCATGGAAGAGTCCGCCCCAGAAGCCGTCGACCTGCCGTCGGGCGCAGGCGTCGGTCTCCTGGAGGGCGAGGTAGGTGCATTGCGCGACGACGAGCATGTGCCCGAGGACGGAGGTGGAGGGGATGCGCGGGGACTGGCTCCAGCGCTTCTGGAAGCGGAGCTGACCGCAGAGCTCGACGAAGCCGTGGGTGCGGCGCTTGAGGAGGAGCTTCTGGACGCCGATGAGGTCGTAGTGGTCCTCGATCTTGTCCTCGATTTCCTTTCGGATCTGCTCGATGCCGGCGATGAAGGGGCAGAGGCGGTAGAGGATGCTGAATTCCCATTCGGAGGCGAGGTAGTGCGCGGCCTTGAGGAGGCGCTTCTCGAGGGGCGCGTAGGCGCGGTCGGCGAAGTAGTTGCGGAAGCGTTGGGCGAAGCCGCCTCGGACGGGTGTGAGGACGGGCTCCAGGCGCTCGAAGACCCAGGCGTTGAGCTCGCGTCCCTTCTCGGCCATCATCTTGTGGAAGACGGGCGGCTTGATGTCGGTGAGGATGACGCGGTGAAGCATCTCGAAGATGCCGCCCTCGATGAGCGTCCGCCAGTCGAAGAGTCCGGGGTGGATGTCCTCCTCGAAGCGGGCCAGGACGTAGGCGAAGACCATCTTGTGGGCCTGCTTGTCCAGCTCGGTGAAGTCCATGGGGTTGATCTGGTCGTTCCAGCGGCGGATGCTGGCCGCGTCGTAGACCATCTCCAGCAGGTCAGGGCTCAGTGACTGCCAGGTCTGGGGCATGTCGGTCTCACCTCCTCGTCGTGTCTCACAGGGGTCATGGGTGGCTAGCGTCCGGCCGCGAGGCGGAACGCCAGGGAGTGGGGGAGTCCGGCGTCCAGGATGCGCTTCTGGGCGCGTCCGATGTCGTAGTTGACGCGCTGGATGCGGACGAGTCCGTCGGCGGTGTTGTAGACGATGGCGCAGGCTCTGGGGTCGCCGTCGCGGGGCTGTCCGACGGCGCCGACGCCGACCATGACGTCCATGCGTCTGGGGAGCATCATGTTCTGGAGCCTCTGGAGCCGGATGGGTGCGCCTGGCGCATGGGCCGCGAGGAGCGGGACGTGGCTGTGGCCGTTGAAGCAGAGCGGGCGCGTCTGGTAGAGGAAGTGCTGCATGGCGGTCCGGGCGTTGAGGACGTAGTCCCAGGGGGGGAAGGGGGCGCAGGAGTCGTGACGGACCTCGAAGGTCTCGAACTGGAGCACGCGCGGGAGCGCGCCCAGCCAGTCGAGGTGCTCCTGCGAGAGGACGGAGCGGTTCCAGCCGAAGACCTCCACCGCCTCCTCGCGGACGCCGCTGGTCAGGCGTTCGGGAAAGGCGGTGTAGCAGTCGTGGTTGCCCATGACGCAGGCGATTTGGCGCTCGCGGAGTCGGTCGATGCAGGCTGCGGGGGCCGCGCCGTAGCCCACGATGTCCCCCGTGCAGAGCAGTTGGGACACGTGCAGCGAGTCGAGCTGGCGCAGCATCGCCTCAAGCGCGTCAATGTTGCCGTGGATGTCTCCGAGTATGCCTATCAACACCTGTATACCTGCTCCCGTCTCATTCCTCTGGACTCTTGATGTGGCCGCAAGACCCACTTTCGGGGCAAAAGTGCCCCGTCAGTCGCTCTGACGGCAACGACTTTTCAGAAACTCAGATTATAGTATATTGTGTTTCCAACAATCTGCAAACGGCCGCCGGCCGCTGTTGTTTCGCCAGCGACGCCACACGCTGAACAGCGCCAGACCGTTGCGTCATCCTCTCAACACCATGACTGAACAACTACCAGACACTCCCTCAGACCCCCAGAACGACCACCAGAGACGTCCCGCGCCTCGGCACCATGACGATGAGGACGCCGCCGCGCGCCCGGGACGTCCCTACGCCCGCCCCGCCGCCCCCCGCAAGGGAAGCTGGAACCGCCCGCGCCATACACCCGGCGCCGCCCAGGGACAGCCCGCGCGCGGCAGGCATGACGAGGACGGCGGCGACCGCCCGCGCTTCCGCCGCGACGGCGACGCCGACACGCGACGCCCATACTTCCGCCGTGACGAGGACGGCGGCGACCGCCCGCGCTTCCGCCGCGACGGCGACGCCGACACGCGACGCCCATACTTCCGCCG
>CALZPA010000294.1 GCA_945827525.1 uncultured Lentisphaeria bacterium
TCCCATAGGGCTCATAGGGCTCATAGGGCTCATTGCGCCCATAGGGCTCATTGCCCTAGGCTTCCTCCGCGAAAGGCTTAGGGCTCATTGCCCCTGGCTTCCTCCGCGAAAGGCTTAGGGCTCATTGCCCCTGGCTTCTTCCGCGAAAGGCTTAAGGCTCATGGAGCCGCAGCAGCCCTTCGGCGGCGGCGATTCGTTCTGCTGGCTCGGGCGATTTGAGCAGATTTTCGAGCCAGGTGCGTTCTGTGGGAGAAAGGGTGGCCTCACAGGCGGCAAGAATGTCCAGGGACGTCATCAGACGGGCGGTCACCGTTTCCCGAGGGGCGCCGTCCTGATGCAGTCGCTGACAGAGAAAGGTCAGCGCACGGCCTGTCATGGTTGGCTGCTGTGTGGCGGCCAGCACACGCTGATGCTCCTCAGGCAGCAGTTTTCCAGGCAGCAGCGTCAGGCCGAAGGCAGCCGTCACGTCACCCTGTTCAGCGTGCTGGAGGAGTTGGTTTCGGGCCTCGGTGTCGCCGTTGATGGCCAGCAGCGTCAACCCATAGCCGAAGGCCAGGCCATCCTCTGGCTTGAGCTGACGCAGGTTTGTGAGCAGTGTCGCCCCAGCCTTCAGCCCGAGCTTGGCGGCGGTTTCGAGTGCATGGACATATCCGGCACAGGTGTTGTCTTGGGCCATCTGGAGCAGGGTGGCGGCTATCGAGTCGCGTCGTTCGGGGCACAGCCGATACAGCACCCGCAGACAGCCGACCTGCCAGGGGGAGTTGGGGATGCTTTCGCGAAGGCGTGCCTCAAACAGCGGTCGCATCTCCGCAGGCTGCGCCTGACACCTGAGCAGCGCCTCGGCGGCATGGATTTGCCTCCAACTGTCGCCATGGCGCATTTGCGCCATCAGGATTTCCTGGGCCTGGCGATGGGTGCAGCTGGCGAGGAGGAACGGAAGGCAGGCCAACAGGAGTCGTGAGCGTCTACGCATGGGCTGTGTCCCTTTGTCTGAACCAGCGCGACCAGATGACATAACGGTAGTGGTCAGGCGGATTGTCGTGACAGAAGAAGCTGGCCAGATAGGCGATGAGCAGTTCAGGGATCGAAATCCACAGTCCCAGATACATGAAGCCGATGCGCTCCGAGGGTGGAGGCAGAATATAGCGGAACACCGTGAAGTAGCAGGCGAACGGTATGGCGCCGAGGATGCCGATGAGCATGGCCTTGGGCGTCACGCGCACGGACAGCAGTCCCAGCACAAAGATGCCCGAGCTGAAGGAGCCCAGCACGCCCAGACACACGTTCGAGACTTCCAGTAGCGGTATGTCACGCCCCTGAAAGATGAGCAGCACCGACAGGCCGAAGAGACAGGTCGATATCCCAATCACGGCGGTCGTCACCTTCGCGACCTTCAGATAGTGCGTCTCGTCGCGTCCCGGACGGATGACACGCCCATAGATGTCCTTCACAAAGACTGCGCTCAGCGAATTCTCCACGGAGTCGACCGTGGACATCACGGCGGCCAGCACACCAGCGGCGAGCACGCCGCGCAGTCCCATCGGCAGGTGGTTGGTGATGAACTGGCAGAACGCCAGGTCGCCATGCAGGCCGGTGTCCAGTTCCGGATGCAGTGACTTGAAGAAGGCCAGGATGGCCAGTCCCGCGAAATAGAAGACAAAGCAGATGGGCAGGTTGAGGATGGTGTTGGCCATCACGGCTCGGGTCACATCCGAGAATTTCGAGCAGCTCATGCAGCGCTGGAGGTTGATCTGGTCGGTGGCGGGGCCGATGAAGGCGCCTGGAAGTCCCAGAAGCAGAGGCCAGACATTGATGCGTCCTCGCTGGTCGAAATTCCAGAAGCCGGAGTCGGGACCCAGTTCGAAGCCATGTCCGCGTTCGGCGGCGAACTGCCAGATGCCGGCGATGCCGCCAGGCATTTCCCAGGCAATGGCGCCGATGATCAGCAGCACGCCGCCCAGCAGGACGAAGAACTGCATCACGTCTGTCCAGACCACCGCCTCCATGCCCCCCATGCACGTGTAGAGGGTGCAGAAGATGCCGACCACCACAATCGACAGCCAGGCTGGCCAGCCTAGGGCGCGGTCAAGCAGCATCGCCGTCGCATACAGCACCACCCCCAGGTAGGTCAGGCGCACACACATGAAGAATAGGCTGTTGATGAGGCGAATCGTCACGGAAAACCGACGCTCCAGATACTCGTTGATGGTGAACAGGCGAAGCGAATGGAAGAATTTCAGGAATACAAACAGCATCACCGGCAAGGCCAGGACGCTCACCAGGCCGCAGACCAGCATGGTGCAGCCAAAGTTGTATGCCTCCGCCGGCATCGCAATGTAGCTGATCGCACTGAACAGCGACGCAAACAGGCTGATGGCCACAGGCCACCATCTCATGCCGCGACCCGCCAGAAAGTAATCCTCCGTACTGTGCTGCCGACGCCCCACCAGCGCTCCAATGAACAGCGTCACCACCAGATACAGCCCGCATAGGGCGATGTCTATCCCAGTCATCTTGCTCCTGCCCTCCACCTGTTGCCATGATGGCTAGCCCACATACTCCATCAGCCCGTGCGACTCCAGCTCATGTCCCAGCTGGACTATCTGCTCCTCCGACAGCTGGTTCACCGGACGGCGCATCGGCCCGACGTCCAGGCCGGCAAAGCGCATGATGACCTTGATGCCCGCCAGACCATAGGGCCGACACACGCGAACTACCTCATGCGCCCGGGACATCCACCGTTGGGCTCCCGCCAGGTCGCCTGAGGCAAAGCATGACATCACCGACTGATAGATGCGGGGGATGTAGTTGAAGGTCGTGCCCACGGCTGCCTGCGCCCCCATCGCCAGCGCCCCCAGCAGCATCTCATCGCGCCCGGACAGCATCTGCATCCGTTCCGATACCCGCACACACTCCATGAACTCGCACAGATTCTCGTTCGTGAACTTCATGCCCGCAAACGTCGGCACCTCGTCGCGCATGATGGACAGGAACTCCGGCATCGGCAGCCGGACTCCCGTGATGCCAGGCGCATGGTAGATGAACACCGGCAGACCTCCACAGCAGGGCACAATCCCCTTCACGAACTCCGCCAGGTCACGGACTGTCTCCGGACGGAAGTAGAACGGCGCCATCACGCAGACTGCATCCGCACCAATGGCGGCCGCATGCTTACCCAGCTCACAACTGTCCGCCGCGCAGCATGACCCGATGTTCACGATAATCGGCAGACGACCCGCCGCGCACCGCACATACTCCAAGGCCAGCTCCTTCCGCTCCGACAGCGTCAGGGACGGAAACTCACCCGTCGACCCATTCACGAACAGTGCCGCGTTTTGGTGAGCCTGCGCATACTCGACCAGCTCGCCCACCATACCCAGCCTAATCGCCCCATCCCTATCCATCGGCGTGTACGCCGCCGATACCAGACCTGAAAGTCGTCTCATCATCATGGATGCCTTCTGCTCTTGGGTTCATCTCACTCTTCTCATGGGCCAAACCCATGCGACCCATGAAAAAACTCCTGTTACTATATGACGATTGGATGCAATTTCCAACGTTATTAGGCTTATAATGATAAATTTTTCTTTTTTCTCTTTGACAGATTGG
>CALZPA010000295.1 GCA_945827525.1 uncultured Lentisphaeria bacterium
CGATTTTCGCCCGACGGCGAGGGCGCCGTCGGGACAGGCGCCGCTGTCGCGGCGCATTTTGCCGTTGTCAGCGATGCGTAAGCTCATCACATTCGGTGATGATGCCGTCTCGGTGAATATTTTTGGCGAGGCGGAGGAAGATGCGTCCCTGTGCGTGTTGCTGGAGGAAGTCGAGGTCGCCGATGACGACCATCTCTCGTTTGGCGCGGGTGTGGGTGACGTTGACGCGGTTGGGGTCGTCGATGAAGCCGACGGAGTTGCCGCCGGAGCGGACGTAGGAGATGATGACGACGGTGCTTTCGCCGCCTTGGAAGGAGTCGATGGTGGAGATGCGCGTGTGGCGGAAGCGTTTCCAGTCCTCGTCGGAGCAGTCGGGATGGGGTTCGGCCTTGAGGAGTTCGCGGATGAGCTTGATTTGCTTGCGGTAGGGCGAGATGACGGCGATTTCGTCTCGTGGGATGCCGTCGTGGAGCTTCTGGAGGACGAGTCGGACGCAGATTTTGGCTTCGGCGTGGTTGAGGTATCCGGGCTGTCTGCCGTCGAGGACGAGCTGTTCGTTTCGGACGCTGGGTGGGAGCTTGGAGGTGGAGATGAACTGGATGGTCTGTGGTGGGAAGAGCCGTTGCCGTTCTCGCCAGGGGAGTCGATAGTAGCTGGCGCTGGGGTTGGGTCGGATGCGTCCGTTGTAGAAGAGGAGCGAGGCGAAGCGCATGAGTCGCGGGTTCTGGCAGCGGTAGCAGATTTGGAGCATGATGGCTGGGAGCTGCCGGTGGAACTGGAGCCAGGTGAGGAGTCCCTGTGAGATGAAGCTGCGCTGGGCGCAGGTGATGGAGGGGTGTCTGGCGGCGATGGCCTGCTGGACTTCCGGCGTGAGGGGGATGGGTGGGAGCTGGAGGGGGTCACCGAAGAGGCAGGCGCGTCGGGCCAGCGCGAGGCAGAGCATGGCCTCGGCGGTTCGGGACATGCCGGCCTCGTCGAAGATGATGACGTCGAACGCCTTGAGCTGTTCGAGGTGTTCGGCGATGCGTGGCGAGCGGAGGAGTCCGACATGGGTGCCGGCGTGGATTTGTCCGGAGGCGTGGCGGGTTTTGGCGTCGAAGGCGCTGCGCGCGTGGTCGTCGCTGGCCCAGAAGGGCGCGATGTCGGCGGCGACGGCATCTTTCATGCTGGCGTGTCGGAGGAGCGGGAGGTCGCGGAGGCGTCGGCAGATGTTGTCGACGGCGGCGTTGGAGGGTGCGGTGATGAGGATGCGTCGGTTTTGGCGCACGAGGTGTCGGACGAGCGTTTCGATGACGGTGGTCTTGCCTGTGCCTGGAGGGCCCTGGACGAGGGTGAGGGGGTTGTCGTCGAGGAGGCAGGCGTTGAGGGCTCGTGTCTGCCATTCGTCGAGGTCAGGGACGCTGTGTGGGGCGTTGGGCGGCGGGCAGGCGCAGGGGAGCGGGTCGAGTCCGAGGAGTGCGCGGAGCGCGGTGAGGGACTGGAAGGAGTCGGCGTGGAGTTGCTGACGGAAGGTCTGGAGTGCGCGGACGATGAATTCCTGTGCGCCCTTTCGCGGGGTGGCGAAGAGTTTGGCGTCGAGGGGACGTGCGAGTTCGGGAGCGGTCCAGGCGAGGGTGCCGATGAGGCTGTTGCCGTCGAGGATGTCGGCGGTGAGGGTTGCGAGTCGGTTTTTGGGTTCGCCGTGGGGGAAGACGTGGAACTGCATTCCTTCTCGGATGGCCTCGGCGGCTTCGGGGAGGAGGGGGATGGAGAGGATTTGGGTGGCTTCCGGGGTGGGCGGTGCGAGTGGCTGTGCGAGTCCGAGGCTGAGGAGGATGTCGTGTTCCTGGCGGAGGATTTCGGTTTCGGTGTCGAGGAGGAGGTCGATGTCCTGCGAGATGTCCCAGGGGCCGCGCGCGGGGATGGTGAGGACGGTGAGCGGGGGCGGTTGCGCGGCGGTGTCGTCGGCGGGTGGGGGGGCGTCGTCGTCGCCGAAGTCGAGTCCGAGGGTGAGCTGCGCGTCCACCTCGTCGTGTGCCATCTGGTCGATGACGTTGCGGAGGATTTGTCGGCGGGTGGTGGCGTTGCAGCGGAGGAGCCGTCGTGCGACGGTGGCGTCGAGGGAGTTGCCATCGAGTTCGCGGATGGCCTGGCAGATGAGTCTGTCCTTGGCGGCGGAGAGGTTGAGTGCGGGGAAGCGTTGCTTGAGGTGGGTGGCGACGTCGAACATGGCCTCGATGTTCTCGCCCTGGAGGTTGTCCTCGGAGGCGAGTTCGCGTTCGGGTCCCGGTGTGGGGTTGCAGGAGCCGTGCTCGTCGAAGGGGAGGAGCACGGTTCTGGCGAGCGGACCGAGTTCGCAGACGACCATGGCGCACTCGTAGGGGTATGTGGGCGCGCCATGCCACCAGTCCGCGTAGACGATGGGGGTTAGGTGGCTGGCGCGCGCCTCCGTCCAGACTTGGGCGAAGAACGTCTGGCCGTTGAGGCGGAGTCCCTCCTGTGGGAGGGGGAAGGGGACGGGACGGCAGTTCTCCTGCCAGAGCCTGAAGAAGGGCTCACCCGTGACGAGCTGCGGGTTCTGCAGCCAGAATTTGTGCGCCTCGCTGAGGAAGAGGCTGAGCTTGTCCGGTTCGGAGGCGGTCATCGCGTCGTCACTTGTGGCCGAATTTCTCCTGGAGTGTCTCGACGGCCTCGGTCAGGATCTTCATGCGGCGGTTGAGCTCGCTCTTCTCGCCGACCTGGTCGTTGATGTAGCTGGAGAATTTCGTGAGTCCGGTCTTGAGGTCATCGACTTTCTTGGCCTGTTCGGTCTGTCGCTGCGAGAGCGTCTCGATGGCGCCCTGGAGGCTGCTCATGCGCTGGTTGGCGTTGTTGAGCATCAGGCAGAGGACCAGGCTGAAGAACGTGGACAGGATGGCGAACACCAGCGTCACCTTCGTGGCCGTCCCGGAGGCGGGCGGCGCGGACGGCGGCGGAACCGCCGGCGCAGGGACGGACGCAGGCACCTTGGGAGCGGGGGCCGTCGCGCTCGCCGCTGGCTTGGGCGCCTCCGACGGCTTCTTGGGGGACGGCTTCGCCAGGCCTCGCCCCAGCGGCTTCGCGCCGCCGCCCAGCATCGGCTTGCGGACGGGCGACTCCGGCTGCTTGGGTTCCGATGGCGCGGCGGCCGCCTCCTCCGTCTCCTGCTTGGATTCGCTGTTCCCGAAGAGATTCTCTAGTTCCGCATTCAAGTCACTGTCTGCCATGATGGTTCTCCCCGTAGTTGCTGTGGATGAGGACGTCGAAAACGGATGCAGTTGACTGCATATAGCGTTAATGTGCCGTATCATGCGTGTCTTGCAAGCACAGTCGCACGTTTTTTTCTTCGTATGTGATGGTATCAAGTCCATACTAAAAAGGAATGGAGTGTTTGAAAATAAGTGAATTCATTATACAGTAACCTCGGTGTTGTTTATGATAATCTGATAACTTGAAGCGTTCGAGTATATAAACCGAGATGGAGGTATGTGTGTTATGGTTGAGGAATGGGGTCGTTTGCCGGAGGTGTTTCTGCAGATGCTGTGGAACGAGGGGTGTGGGGGGTTGGGGGCGTTGCGCACGGCGTGTGGTCATGAGTTGCGTG
>CALZPA010000296.1 GCA_945827525.1 uncultured Lentisphaeria bacterium
GGACGCCTAGGGCAATGAGCCCTATGGGCATTATGAGCCCTATGAGCCCTATGAGACCTATGAGAAAAACACACAAAACAGCACAAAAGAACGCCGAGCGAAGCGAGGCGGAGCAGAAGCGACGAGAGTGACGAGAGTGACGAGAGTGACGAGAGTAAAATCGCCGAGCGAAGCGAGGCCTGTTCCGGCGTCGCCCTCGCCGTCGGGCGGAGAACACGCTGCCGGTTCGACTGCCCATAGACCTTTGTGAACGACACTGGGCACACTGTAGGCTCCGTCATACTCTGAAAATGAGAGCCATCGCTGAAACGCTTGCATTTGATGAAAATCTCAAATGTCATCGTCCCAATAAGGGCATTTTTTCCGGTTCGGACGAGAAAAAATCGTGTGGTCGCCGGAAATTCGAGTCTTAGGGTGCTTATAGAGGATGGGCAGGCGAAAGGAGGAGGCGAGAAAATGATGTGTTTTTTGAGAGAAAACGTCCTCTTGGACATTGACATGGCCTGAAGGCTGTGGTAAACTACGGCGTTTTTCGGTGAGTGCCTTCCGGGGCAGACGGTCGGACGGCAGAGACAGCAACAGAGGAAACCATACGATGCAGGAACAGCAGCATTCGTCACCTTCGAAGGAAAAGCGCGACCTTCTGGTCTTCCAGTTGGGTCCCGTCCAGGACTTCATCGCCCAGGCGCGCTCCACGCGCGACCTGTGGTCAGGCTCCTTCATGCTCTCATGGCTGATGGCGCACGCCCTCAACGCCGTCGTCCGCGAAGGGCAACTGCGCAACGAGGACGTCATCATGCCCTCCATCAACCGTGATGACAACCCGCTGGTCTTTTTCCTGCGCGACAGGAATGCGCCGCCGAAGGACGAGGCCGAGGTCCAGCGGGCACTGATCCCCAATCTGCCCAATCGCTTCACGGTACTGGTGCCGGCGGGCCGCGGCCCGGAGTTGGCCAAGAATGCCGTGTGGGCCGTCCAGACGGAGCTGCAGCGGATGGGGAACGCCGTCTGGCAATGGCTGGAGGGGCAGGGTGCCAAGCCAGAGTGGAAGGCGCAGTGGGACGAGCAGTTGAGGGCGTTTCTGCAGACGTCCTGGGCCGTCCGCACCATCTCGCCGGACACCGACATCTGGCACAGCCCGGACGGCCAGGGCGTCAGCGACCTCGTCAACCGGATGCTCGCCGCCCGCCGCAACACGCGCGACTTCACCCAGTGGCCCGCCGCGTTCGACGATGCCCTGAAGCCCTGGAGCAAGGACTCCCTCTCCGGCAAGGAGGAGGTCATCGGCGACAAGGAGTTCTGGGAACGTCTGCGGAAACAGTGCGGCGGCATCTTCACGACAGAGGCCCACGCCTATGGCGCCGTCAACCTCATCAAGCGGCTCTGGGTCCATGCCAAGGGCGAAACACAGCGCTATGCCAACTATCTGCCCGAAAAGCTGAACGTCTCCAACCATGAGGTCTGGACGGAAATCTCCGTCTCCAGCATCCCCGAGATCGCGGAGAAGAATGACGTCACGGGAACCTCAGATCGTCCCGGCCACTCCGGAAATCCCTATGTCGCCATCCTTATGTTCGACGGCGACAGGATGGGAGAGAAGCTGGACAGGTTCGGCGAGAAGAGGGAGGCGACGCGCAAGGTCAGCCAGGTGCTGTCCGCCTTCGCCCTCAAGCGCGTCAAGGCCATCGTCGAGTCGCATGACGGCACGCTCGTCTACGCCGGCGGCGACGATGTGCTGGCCATCCTGCCGTCCACCAAGGCCATCGCCTGCGCCCAGGACATCCGCAAGGCGTTCAGGGAGGAAGGCGCCGCGTTCGAGTTCGACGGCTCGTGCGGCATCGCCATCGGCCATGAGAAGGCGCCGCTGCAGATGCTGGTGCGTGAGGCGCGGCGCATGGAGGGTGTCGCCAAGAGCCGCTACGGCCGCTCGGCGCTGGCCATCGCCCTCTACAAGCGCTCCGGCGAAATCATCGAGTGGGGCTGCAAGTGGGACTCGGAGGCATTGCCGCTGATGCGGCGCGTCACCGAGCTGTCCCGCGACGGACGCCTTTCCGGACGCTTCCCCTATGCGTTGTCGGGGCTGCTGCAGCCCTACGAGCTGGAGCGGCTGACGGATGCCGCGTCGTTCGAGGGGATGTCGGAGATCGTCCTCGGCGAATTCCGCCATGTGGTGTCACAGCAGGGCCTCGGCCTGACGCCGCAGGATCGCGAGGAGCTGCAGGGCAAGGCCAGGGCGTATCTGGAGGAGCTGGTTCGCGGGCTGTCGCAGGACAGCGGCGCCCGTCCCGGCGACTTCATCAACCTGTTCCTGGCCGAAACGTTCATCAACCGCCTCAGAGGAGAGGAGTAACGCACCATGAGCAAGCACGATTTCAGACTCCGCCCACAAGGCGTCATCTTCATGCGCGACGCGCGTCCCATGGAGAACTCCGACGCCGGCCTCGGCGCCAACTGGCCACGCCCCGACCAGCTCTACGCCGCCCTCCACCATGCGTTCCTCACCCAATGGCCCGAACTCCAGCCTTGGGAGTCCGCCAACGGACAGACACACACCTTCCGCGACAAGCGTCTGGACGCCTTCCGACACCAGAGCAAGGACAAGAACCGCGACTCCTCCCTCCGTTTCGGCGCCCTCAAGACCGTCGGCCCCTTCCCCCGCAAGGACGACGGACGGCTCTTCCTCCCCTGTCCCCTCGACCTCGGCATGGAGCTCATCCCCTGCACAGGAACCGACCTCCCCAAACCCCTCACCCACGCCTTCCTTCCGCGTGAAAAGGGCAAGGTCTCGCTCCCTGCCTGGCTCCCCGCCGACGCCTACCGCCAGTATCTGGAACACGGCACCGTCCCCGCCGAGGCGCTCGACAAACCCGAGCACCTCTATGACGCCGAGCGCAACATCGGCGTCGCCATCAACCCCGCCACCGGCGCCGCCGCCGACTCCAAGCTTTACCAGGCCGAATACCTCCGCCTCGCCCAGGACGTCACCATGGCCTTCGCCGCCCAGTGCGACCTCGTCCAGCGCGGCAACCGCGCCCAGGTCACCGATGTCCTCGCGCGTCCGGACGCCCCGCGCCAGGTCATCATCGGCGGCCAGCAGGGCATTGCTGACCTCGAGGGCGGCGCACCCCTCGACTTCCCGTCCGCCGACATCCGCACCCGCTTCCTCCGCTGGACGCTCATCAGCCCCGCTTGCTACCGCCAGGGCTGGTTCCCCAGTTGGCTCGACGCTGACGGCAACGTCATGCTCAAGGACATCACCCGCCACCCGAACGAGCCGCGCCTGGACTGGAAACGGCGCCAGGCCGAGGCGCAGCCGGTCGGCGGACGCCTCATCGCCGCGCGCCTTGACAAGCCGCTGCCGGTCTCCAGCTGGAACGTCAGCAGCACGCCGTCGGCGCCGCCCGCCGGTGACCGCATCCATGCCGGCCCCAAGCCGACGATGCTGCTCGTTCCCGCCGGCTCCGCCTATGTCTTCGAGTGCGCCTCCGTCGAGCAGGCCCGAATCCTCGCACGACTCCTCAGTGCCCCCAACCCACGCAGCGACGCCTTCGGCGAAAAGGGCCTCGGCCTCGGGCTCTGCTCCAGCGTGGAGGTCAAC
>CALZPA010000297.1 GCA_945827525.1 uncultured Lentisphaeria bacterium
GATGCAATCGCGTATAGTAATCCAGACAGATGGGGCAATGGCCCCAGACCGTCCAGGACACAGGCAACGGGCGTCAGCCCCTTTAGATAGGATAGGTGACAGGCAGGATGATTGAGAAGCAGCGCGGCAATACCGTCGACTATGTGCGGAGCATGATTTTCGAGGACATCTTCTCCCAGGCGATAGTACCGGGCCAGAAGATGACGACAGAGGCTCTGGCGGCTCGCTACCAGGTCACGCGGACTCCAGTTCGCGAGGCGCTCAACCGTCTGGAGTGTGAGCATATCGTCGAGTCCATTCCCAATGCGGGCTTTCGCTTCAAGGTCTACACGGCGGAGGAGATGTTCGACCTGTATGAGGTGCGCGAGAGTCTGGAGGGGCTGGCCGTCAGACGACTGGTCGAGAATGGCGTTCCTGAGGGGCTGGTCGACCAGTTGCGCCATGATGCCGACAGCGCCGCCAACGGCGCGACCTTCGAGGAGCGGCGCTACTCCGACATCGAATTCCATCAGCTCATCATCACCCACTGTGGCTCGGAGCTGCTGACGCGGATGATGGACAACTGCCTGCTGCTCTCCAAGTGCATGGTGGCCGCGCTCCGCATTCCCGACCGCAACCATTCCCATACCCAGGATGTGCTGCAGGAGCATCTGGCCATCGTCGAGGCCATCGCCGCCAACGATGCCACCGAGGCGGAGAAGCTCCTGAAGCGCCATATCCATCGGGCCCTGCGTGCCATCCGGGCTGAATTCAGGGCCAGCAAGCCGACCAGGAAGCCCTGAGCCGCCATCTCAGCCACGAGACCAAACTGTTTCTGCATTCTTGAAGGGGCCGAGCTTCCGTTCGTGCCCATGCCATAGCGGCAGCACCATCGACTGCCCATTCAGTCCACTTGAGTCGTCGTGAACAGCAAAAAGGAAGGGAAACCAGACATGAAGAGGTCAACGCATGGCTTCACGCTCATCGAATTGCTTGTCGTCATCGCCATCATCGCCATCCTCGCGGCCATGCTGCTGCCCGCGCTCTCCAAGGCACGCGAAAAGGCACGGCAAATCTCCTGCGTCAGCAACACCAAGCAGATTGGACTGGGGCTGACCATGTACACAGCCGACTACAGCGACTATCTGCCCATGATGGTCTTCCCCGACTACAGCTTCACCCATTCTGTCTACTACCTGGTCAACCAGTATGTCGAGAGCGTCAAGACCTGGGAATGCCCCACCTCGGGAAGCGTCATCGCCAGCGGCACCAACAACTCCTTCAAGTGGGACACCAAGGGACTCTCCTACATCCCCAGCGGCTTCGCCATCCAGTGCTACCATTCCGTAGCCGGTGAGCAGAACCATGTCAGCCTTGGCACCATCAAGACCCCCTCGGCCATCATCGCCCTCATGGACATCTGCGCCGAAAACGCCGCCAACCCCTCCTCCAGCTTCGCTTGGAACAAGCCCGTCCAGGATCAGGGACACCTCGTCCTCAACTACATCAACCAGCGCATGGGCTTCCCACATGGCAAACGCTGCAATGCCATCCATGTCGATGGCCATGTCGAGAGCTACTCGGACGCCATCTGCATGCCCCAGGCCTCACGCAAGCAGTTCCTGCATGAGCATATGTGGTTTGAGGGCTCCATCAATGCCGATCCTCTCAAGTAAGTGACTAGCCCGACTAGGAGTCCAAAACCATGAACCTCACCTCCATCCTCTCCCACGCCAGTCCCTGCCTCCTCGGACTCTGCCTCCTCGCCTGCTCACCCACCGTCCAGACGCCCACCTCGCCTTTCCTGGATCTCCAGGCACTCCAGTCCGGAGAACTCGCCCCGACCTTCCGGCAGAACGCACTCCATTTCTCCACCGATGGCGGCACCACCTCCGCCTGGCTCCCCGGTGAATTCGACCTCACGGGAGGCATCCGCATCGAACTCGAATTCATGACCGACAAGCCCCAGAACAACCCGTTCCCCCGACTCGTCGAGGGAAAGACCCTCTCGCTCCATCTGGTCTCCAGCAACGACGGCAACCCCAACTACGGCCTCAAGCTCCTCGCACAGACCCCCGACGGCAAGGCCTACGCCCAGCTCGTCGTCAATGTCATCGCCAAGCCGCAGGCCTGGCGCAAGGTCGTGGCCACCATGGAGCCTGGCGCCCATCGGCTCTCCCTCTCCGTCGATGGCCGACCTGCCGAGACCGCCGTCCTCGCCATCAGGGACTTCAACCCAGGCACCCAGCGACTCCTCCTCGGTGCCAGCGCTCCCGCCAAGGACAATGGCAGAGGCTTCAACGGCGCCATCCGCAACCTCGCCATCACGACCCCGTTCGACCCCGATGATCGGGGTGAGGAGCTTCCTCAACTGCCACCTCCAGCCGTCGGCGGCAAGCCTGTCAAGCACACGACCATCAAGCATCTCCGCGGACGCCATCTCGCCTTCCCCGGCTTCGCAGTCCTGCCCAACGGCGACTGGACTGTGGTCTTCCGCGAGGGCGAGGCGCACGTCTGCCCCTATGGCCGCATCTGCCTCATCCGCAGCAAGGATCAGGGCCAGAACTGGTCCGCGCCCATCTCCATCTCGGATACCGCCAGCGACGAGCGCGATCCCGCCATCCTCACGCTCCCAGATGGCCGACTCCTCGTCACCCACGGTGGCTGGAACAGTTGGATAGCCTACGAACACACCAAAAACGCCTTCGCCGCCGAAACGGCCTACATCGAGGCGACGGGACCCCAGAACTATGGCGGCTCCGTCTATATGTTCAGCTCCGACAACGGCCAGACCTGGACCTCGCACCGCCGTATGCCCGCCTTCGCTCCCCATGGCCCTGCCATCGCCAACAACCGGCTCTATGCCGTCACCATGGGCGAAACGAACGGACTCCGCACCATCGACATGCGCATCATGAACCTGACCTCCCAGACCTGGGAAGGCCCCTACCGCATTGCCTCGCATCCGCTCAAGGCCGACATCAGCTTTGAGGAACCCCATGCCCTAGCTCTCCGCGACGGCTCACTTCTGGTCGCCATCCGCGAGCCCCGCAATGGGTACCTTTACATTTCGCGCTCCGAGGACGGAGGCAAGACCTGGACGCCGGTTCAGAAGACCGACATCAGGGGCTTTCCGCATCACCTGCTTGAACTCAAGGACGGACGCATCCTCTGCACCTACGGATACCGCTACTATCCATATGGCATCCGCGCATGCTTCAGCCGCGATGGTGGCCGGACCTGGAGTCTCAAGGATGAGGTCGTCATCCAGAACAATGGTGTCCATACCGACCTGGGCTACCCCGTCTCCTGCCAACTGCCGGATGGCGACATCTACACCGTCTATTATCACAATACCCTGGAACGTCCTGAATGCCACATCGAAGGCGCCCGCTGGACGCCCTGAACGGCAACTCCCTGCCGCCGCCCGCCGCGAGAAAAAAAGCCGCCGAGCGAAGCGAGGCGGCAACAGGCCCCGGAGTGGCGACCCCTGATTAGCTGGGGGCGGGAGCCCCCGGGCAGACGAAAGGGCCGGAAGTTCTCCGCGCGGAAGCGCGGGATGTACCGACGGCGTCCCCGCCG
>CALZPA010000298.1 GCA_945827525.1 uncultured Lentisphaeria bacterium
CGACGATGTACGCCGACGACTATGCCGACCACATCCCGACGGCCATTGTGAACGGCAAGATCTTCCATGAGGTCCTGTATTCGTACACGGGCGACTGGAAGGTCTATCGCTGCAGCTCGTGCACACGCACGGCGCTGCCGGTGTTCGACGTCTACAAGTCCGATTACCGCAGCGACTACGGCTGGAACTACACCAGCTGGGACAACAGCAGCGACAACATCAAGCGCGCCGGCTGCGGCTTCATCTATCCGACTGGCAACGACGCCTGGAAGCGCGGCGGCCATGTGGTGCGCGGCGTCATCCCGCATCCGTCTGAGTTCATCGTCGTCGGCGACACGCGCAACTCCAACAACAGCGGCATCTGCCTGGGGCCGGCCTCCTGGAACACGGCTCCGACGGACGGCGCGTTCGTTCCCCTGACGCACAACAACGGCTTCAACGCCGGCATCTTCGACGGTCATGTGACGTGGCTGCGCAAGCAGGTCGCGCAGGATCCGGGCAACCGCAAGTGGTGGGCGCGCAGCGGAACCAACAACTGATCAGTTCAGGGGCTGAAGCCCATGAGGCGGCGCGGACGGTTTCCCGTATGGGTCATCGTCCGCGCCGTTTTTGCGTCTGGGTGTGACAGGTCTGGAGAGCGGGTGTGACAGAATGGCTCAGCGCTGAAGGCGCTCAGTCCGTCGCGCACGCCCATTTCTTCTTGGCATGTTTTCTGCTTTTTCCGTCGTTGTCATTGAAGCATGAAGCACAGGAGTCGGTCAGGCAGGCATCTGGCTGGTCGGCTGCCGGAAAACAAGGAGAGAACGACATGAACTACGACAAATTCACTGAGAAGAGCCGTGCGTGCTTTGCGTTTGCGCAGCAGTTGGCGGGTCGGATGCACCATCAGGAGCTGACGGGTCTGCATCTGCTGGCTGGTCTGCTGGACGACCATGAGGGCATTGCGTGCTCGATACTGACGAAGATGGGCGTGGACCTGAAGGACTTGCGCCAGGCCGTGGACCGGGAGCTGAGCCGTCTGCCGTCGGTGACGGGTGATGGTGTGCAGGTGTATCTGGGTTCGGAGGGGTCGGCGATCCTGCAGGCCGCGGAGGATTTCGCGGCGCAGTTGAAGGACGACTATCTGAGCGTGGAGCATCTGCTGTACGGCATCATGAAGGCTGGTCGCTCGAGCGGCGAACTGCTGTCGGAGCGCGGCGTGAAGGAGGAGACGTACCTGTCGGCGCTGCAGACGGTGCGCGGGAACCAGCGTGTGACGAGCGAGAATCCGGAGGCGACGTTTGAGTCGCTGTCGAAGTACGGCAAGGATCTGACGAAGCTGGCCCAGCAGGGCAAGCTGGATCCCGTGATTGGCCGTGACGACGAGATACGGCGCGTCATCCAGATTCTGAGCCGTCGGACGAAGAACAACCCGGTGCTGATCGGCGAACCTGGCGTCGGCAAGACCGCCATCGTCGAGGGGCTGGCGATGCGTATCACGGCTGGCGATGTGCCGGAGGGCCTGAAGGGGCGTCGGCTGATTTCGCTGGACATGGGCGCACTGGTCGCGGGCGCGAAGTACCGCGGCGAGTTTGAGGAGCGTCTGAAGGCGGTGCTGAAGGAGGTCACGTCGTCCGAGGGCGAGATCATCCTGTTCATCGACGAGCTGCACACGGTGGTTGGCGCGGGCGCGAGCGAGGGCTCGATGGACGCGGGCAACCTGCTGAAGCCGATGCTGGCCCGCGGCGAGCTGCACTGCATTGGCGCGACGACGCTGAACGAGTACCGCAAGTACATCGAGAAGGACGCGGCGCTGGAGCGTCGTTTCCAGACGGTGCTGGTGCCGCCGCCGAGCGTGGAGGACACCATCTCCATCCTGCGTGGTCTGCGTGAGCGCTATGAGGTGCATCATGGTGTGAGCATCCGCGATGCGGCTCTGGTGAGCGCGGCGGTGCTGTCCGACCGCTATGTGACGGACCGTTTCCTGCCCGACAAGGCCATCGACCTGGTCGACGAGGCGGCGGCGAAGCTGCGGACGGAGATTGACAGCCGTCCGGTGGAGCTGGACGAGGCGTGCCGCCGGAAGATGCAGCTGGAGATTGAGCTGACGGGTCTGCGCAAGGAGAAGGACGAGGCGTCGCGGCAGCGCTGCGAGAAGCTGGAGAAGGAGCTTGCGGACGTGAGTGCGCAGGTGTCGGCTCTGGAGGCTCGCTGGGACACGGAGAAGAACGCCATCAAGTCGGTCGGCGAGTACAAGGAGGCGTTGGAGGTCGCGAAGGCGAACCTGGAGAAGGCGCGTCGTCAGTACGACATGAACCGCATGGCCGAGCTGACGAACGGCACGATACCGGGCTTGGAGGCCAAGATACGCGAGGCCGAGGCGCAGGCGAAGTCGCTGGAGGGCCAGCGCCTGCTCAAGCAGGAGGTTGACGAGGACGACATCGCCGAGATCATCAGCCGCTGGACGCACATTCCGGTGAGCAAGCTGATGGAGGGCGAGCGCGAGAAGCTGCTCAACCTGCAGGGCGAGCTGCATCGGCGCGTCGTCGGCCAGGACGAGGCGGTGGACGCCGTGTCGGAGGCCATCCTGCGCGCCCGCGCTGGGCTGAAGGATCCGAACCGGCCTGTCGGCAGCTTCATCTTCCTGGGCCCCACCGGCGTCGGCAAGACGGAGCTGGCCAAGACGCTGGCGCGTGACCTGTTCGACGACGAGCGGGCGATGGTGCGCATCGACATGTCCGAGTACATGGAGAAGTACTCGGTGGCGCGGCTCATCGGCGCCCCTCCCGGATACGTCGGCTACGACGAGGGCGGCCAGCTCACCGAGGCCGTGCGCCGCAAGCCCTACTGCGTCCTGCTGTTCGACGAGATCGAGAAGGCCCATCCCGACGTCTTCAACATCCTGCTGCAGGTGCTCGACGACGGGCGGCTGACCGACTCGCAGGGACGCCTCGTCGACTTCAAGAACACCATCATCATCATGACCTCGAACATCGGCAGCCAGGACATCGTCAACTACGACGGCAAGGACTACGAGGGCATGCGCAACCGGGTGATGGCCGCGCTGCGGGCGCAGTTCCGGCCGGAGTTCCTGAACCGTCTGGACGACGTGGTGGTCTTCCACCGTCTGGGCAAGGAGCACATCCTGGCGATTGTGGACCTGCAGTTGGAGCAGTTCGCGAAGCGTCTGGAGACGCGGCGGGTGTCCGTGGACATCAGCGCGGCGGCGAAGCAGGCGCTGGCGGACGAGGGCTACGACCCCCAGTATGGCGCACGTCCGCTGAAGCGGGTCATCACGCGGCGGCTGGAGAACCCCGTGTCGCGGATGGTCATCGGCGGCGAGCTGCCTGAGGGCTCCACGCTCAAGGTCGACGTCGGCCCCGACGGCAACTTCACCTATGGCGTCGCCCAGTGAAGACTGGTTATCTGTCCACAAAAGACACAAAATAATCACAAGAATGAGGCAGTCTGCGGAGGATGCCAAACTCCCTCTCTGTCCACAAGAAACAAGCCATACAAAAATGCTAAAGGAAGCGGGCCTGGCCCCGGCGGAGAGCGCATCTTCGCCGGGACCAGGCCC
>CALZPA010000299.1 GCA_945827525.1 uncultured Lentisphaeria bacterium
GGCGCGGGTCGCCCCTCCGGGGCTCAAGTTCCATTGTCTGCATTCCGGGGGGTCGCGCCGCTGTCGCGGCGCGAACCCCCGGCTAATCAGGGGTCGCCCCTTCGGGGCTAGGGGCGCCGCTTCGCGGCTTTCTTTCCGCCTCGCTTCGCTCGGCGGTTTTGCTCTCGTCTTGTGTTGTTTCGTGTGTTTTTCCCCATAGGGCTCATAGGACTCATAGGGCTCATATTGCCCATAGGGCTCATTGCCCTAGGCGTCCTCCGCGAAAGGCACATAGGGTCTCTAGGAGCCGCTGCGCGGCGCGGGTCGCCCCTCCGGGGCTCCAGTTCCATTGTCTGCATTCCGGGGGGGCGCGCCGCTTCGGGGCTAGGGGCGCCACTTCGCGGCTTTTTTCCTCGCTTCGCTCGGTGGCCTTTCCGCCCGACGGCGAGGGCTCCGTCGGGACAGGCCTCGCGTCGCTCGGCGGCTTTGCTTCGGCGGATTGGTGCTTCTAGACGCCGAATGAGATGAGGGAAACGAAAGAGACAAGTGAGGCGATCGATTTCATCGCCTCACTTGTCTTCGGAACGAAAGCACTGCTTTTCAGGAGTAGCACTGCTTTTCAGGAGTGCTTGCGGGGCTCAGGGAAGGTCTTCTCGTCCAGGACACGCTTGTAGTAGAATTTTGCCGTGTAGAGGGCGGCGGCCGGATTGTGGCCCAACACACGATCCTTCACGATGAACGTCACCGCCGGAGCCTCGCTGTGACGCGCGAAGATGGCGTCGTGACCGACGCAAAGCCCCACCATCACGTTGAGCTGCGAACCCCACTCGTTCAGCACCTGCGCCTGAAGCGCAGGATTGCAGCAGGACTCGTTGCAGCCCGGACAGACCTTCAGGTCGTCCGGAAGGCCAATCTCCGTCTTGTCAATGGCGCCGACCTTGCAGATGACCGTCTTGGTCTCAATGCCGGCCGTGCGGACAATCTTTGCGTAAAGGCTGGCCTCGTCCAGCAGGCCAATGCAGCTGGCGATGCCCAGCTTCATCACGTTGAGCTTCTTCGCAAAGCGAATGGTCTCCTCCAGGCGCGTCAGGCGTCCGTAGTACTCGCCCTCAATCTCGGCGGCGGCACGCGCCAGGCGGCCATCCACCGAGTCGCTGGTGTAGAGCTCGCGCGTCTTCTCGACCGCATCGTGATACTGGGAGGTCAGGCAGAAGTCGGGATACTTCCGGTCGCGGCGGTAGCAGTTTCGGATGGAGCACTCCGAACAGCTCAGAGCGCAGGAGGCGTCAGCGGATTTCTTCTCGTCCATAAGATTCTTCTCCTTTTTCTCGATGCTTCGAGACGCCTGGTCTCTCTCGCGTACTCTCGTTTCTTGCGCCTAACGGCAGAACCCGTCGGCGTAACTGGACATACTATATCGCCAAAAAGACTACTTGACAAGTAGAGAACGACATAAAATTGGGGGACAATATGCGTGAAAGTGGAAATACCATTAAGGTAGAGTATAGTAAAGTCCCGTTGGAGGAGAGGGGTGGTGTGTGTGCGAGAGAGTGAGCAGAGCGAACAGGGAGAGGCGACAGATGATAGACTATCGGGAGCGGATTTCGGAGCTGAAGGAGCGTCGTGGCGCGGTGATTGTGGCGCACAACTACGTGGAGGGGGAGGTTCAGGAGGTGGCGGACTTTGTGGGGGACTCGCTGGAGCTGAGCCTGAAGGCGCGTGAGCTGCAGGCGTCGGTGCTGGTGTTCTGCGGGGTGCGGTTCATGGCGGAGACGGCGAAGATCCTGTCGCCGGCGTCGGTGGTGCTTCATCCCGTGCCTGGGGCGGGGTGTCCGATGGCGGAGATGGCGTCGGGGGAGTCGGTGGCGCGGTATCGCCGGGAGCATCCGGAGACGGTTCTGGTGGCGTATGTGAACACGACGGCGGCGGCGAAGGCGGAGGTGGACATCTGCTGCACCTCGGCGAACGCGGAGCGGATTGTGGGTGGGATAGAGTCTGGTCGTGAGGTGATGTTTCTGCCTGACCGGAATCTGGGGGCGAATGTGTCACGGTCGCTGGGGCGTCGGCTGGAGCTGTGGCCGGGGTTCTGTCCGACGCACAACCGGATTGTGCCGGAGACGGTGCGGGAGATGCGGCGTCAGTATCCCGGGGTGGAGCTTCTGGTTCATCCGGAGTGCGTGCCGGAGGTGGTCTCGCTGGCGGACGCGGCGCTGAGCACGGGTGGGATGCTGCGGTATGTGCGCGAGTCGTCGGCGCGGCGGTTTCTGATTGGGACGGAGCATGGCATCCTGCACCGGATGCGGAAGGAGAATCCGGGGAAGGAGTTCATCGGGCTGTCGCCGGTGGTGACGTGTCCGAACATGAAGAAGCTGACGCTGGACAGCATCGTGTCGGCGCTGGAGACGATGGAGCCACGGGTGGAGCTTCCGGAGCCGCTGATGGAGCGTGCGCGTCGCCCCATCGAGCGGATGCTGGCGGTGCGGTAGAGGCCGTGGCCGGTCAGCCGGTGATGGTGGTGGCGTCGCGCTGTCCGAGAAGGGCGTCGAACCACTCGAAGGAGCGGTGGGGATGCTCGTCGTGGGCACCGTCGAAGAGATCGAAGTAGAGGGCGCTGGGTGAGAAGGCCTCGATGGCGCGGTAGGTGTCGCGGTTGAGTTGCCAGGGGACGATGTCGTCGTGACGTCCCTGGCGGATGGAGAGGGTGGCCTGGGCGAGGGCGGCAGCGTAGGTGACGGGGGAGCGGCGCCGGTACTCGTCGGGGATGGTGTCGGGCGTTCCGCCGATGCAGTGTTCGAGCTCGGCGGCGTAGCTCACGCCGTTGCCGTAGTGCCGGTGCCAGGCGAGAAGGTCGCTGACGGGACACCAGGTGTCGACGGCGGCCCAGCGTCGTGGGGAACGCGCCGCGACCATGAGCGCGGCAAGCCCGCCGCCGGAGGCCCCCAGAAGGAAGAGACGGTCAGGGGCGAGCTGAGGATGCAGGCCAAGGACGTGGTCCGTGGCGTCGATGATGTCCTGGATGGCGGTGTCGGCGACACAGGCCTGGGCCGCCTGGGGATTGGTGCGGAGGTTGGGGCCGCGAAAGTCGGGGAGAAGCAGAGCCCAGCCGCGCGCTCGACAGAGGGGAAGATAGTCGTCGACCTTGTTGAAGCGGCCATAGCTCCAGGTGTGGAGACCAATGACGAGAGGGACGGAGCGGGGGGCGCCCGAAGGGATAAAGAGAAGGCTGGGCTGGGATGTGCCGTCCAGGGTCGAGGTGACTAAAATTTCATTCAAATCATGCTGTTTCATTGCCTAATCCACAAAATTTAAGTTATCCACAAAAAACACGAAACAAATCAAAAGGGAAGTCCACAAAATACACGAAATAAAACAAAATAATATTATTATTCTTTTTTTCTCGTGGGGAAGATTTTAGTTCACAAAAGACAAAAAAGACACAAAAGACTCAAAAGGTCTCGAAGGGAGAGTCATTTAGAGTGTTTTGTGTATTTTGGGGACTAATAGGGTTCAAAAGGCTCAACGGAAGAGTCAGTTAGTGTGTTTTGTGTATTT
>CALZPA010000300.1 GCA_945827525.1 uncultured Lentisphaeria bacterium
CGCGCATCGTGCGGGGCGTGTCGCCGTCCCCTGGCCGGATGAGCGGCGGCTCGGCGGCGAGCCCCGGGATGGCGGACGCGGGTCCCGGCGGCGGCGCGCCGTCGGCAGGCTGGCCGGTCGCGGCGACGAGTGCGCCGAGGTCGACGCGCGGGAACGGGAGGTGCGGGTCGGGGAGCGGCTCGGCGGGCGGCCTCAGTGCGCGCTCGGCCAGCTCGGGGAGGACGCCCGCGCCGGGGACGACGGGGGTGTCGGAGACGGGCCGCGAGGGGTCGAAGCCGAGGGAGGAGGGGGCGAAGGGGAAGTCGTCGGGCTCGGGGACGAGGCCGAGGCGGTCGAGGTCGCGTTGGGTGAGCAGCTCTCGGCGGCAGCGGCAGTTGAATTCGCCCCCCGGCGGGGACTGCGTCCAGATGGGGTGGTCGAAGCGGAAGACCCTGCCGTCGCGGCGGAGGTGCTCCTCGCGGTGGTGCTCGGCGTGGCCGCACCGCCAGCGCCCGTAGGGGAAGGCGTCGGCCATATCCTTCCAGGCGAGATAGCGTCCGCACTCCTGCGCCATGAGGACGTTGGTGCGGACGACGAGGGCGAGTCGGGCGCCGGAGGCGAGCTCGGCGACGCCCCTGGCGTCGCGGACGGGGGCGAAGCCCATGGAGGCGAGGATGGAGCCGCCCGCGGGCGAGAGGAACCACTCCTGGATGAGTCGGACGGCCTGGGCGTCGGTCATGTCGCCCTCGAGGACCTGGCGGCAGCGGCGGTGGAGGATGGAGAGCGCGGTGGCGGCGGCGACCCTGGCGGAGAAGAAGGCCCGCTGCCTGGCGCCTGGTGCCCAGGCGGCGAGGATCTCGCGGAAGCGGAGGGCGGTGGCGCGGTCGAGGCGGGCGTCGAGCATGGCCTCGGCCTCGTTGAGGGAGACGGGTCGGTCGAGCATGGCGTCAGGCGTCCTCCCCGGCGGCGCGGCGTCCGGCGGCGGCGGCCTCGCGCCAGGCGGCGCGGCAGAGCGCGGGCGAGACGGCGAGGTCGAGCGCGGCGCGGACGGCGGCGGCGCGTCGGCGCGAGGCGCGGTAGGACGGCCTGACGACGCTCCAGGAGAGGAGCGGGTAGCGGTGGCGGAGGATGGCTGCGGTGTTGGCGCGGAAGCGCGCGGTGGCGTCCGCAAGCCCCTCCTCGGAGCCGTCGGAGAGGGTGAAGTCGCAGTCGTGGACGATGACGGCGGGGGCGTAGAGGGAGGTCATGGCGTCGAGTGCGGCGCGGACGGCCTGGGGCCAGCGCTCTGGGCCGCAGCCGTTGTAGGCGTCGCGGATCTCGTCGGGGGACATGCCGGCCGCGGCCCCCGGGTCGAGCCCGGGGACGGTGGCGAGGGCATGGGCGAGGATGGCGTGGGGGCTGGCGTCGCTGTCGGTCATGGGGTGGTGTCCTTCTGGTGATTGATGTCCGTCTGGAAGTCGTTGGTCTTGGCGGCCTCGACGGAGCCGGAGCTGTTGTTCGGAGTGGCGACGGTGCGCCCCTCGGTGGTCGCCTCCTGCTGGTTGAAGTGGACGATGCCCCGCCAGGCGACGACAGTGGGGCCGATGCAGGAGGTGGCGGCGGCAAGAACCATGGCGACGGCGAGGGTCTTCTGGATGGTCATGGGCGGGTCTCCTGTTCTTCCGGTTCTTGGGGTTCCTGTGCAAGGGCGGCGAAGTCGTCGCGCACCTCACGCAGGGCATGGGGCGCGGGGTCCAGGACGGCCATGAGTTCGGCGATGCGCTGCTCGGGCATGGCGGATGACCGGAGCATGAGCGCATCTGCGAGGGTGCGGATGTCGTCTGCGAGGGTGCGGATGGACTGGAGACAGGTGAGGTCGAGGTTCATGGCTGCGTTGCTCCTGCGTTGTTGTTGATGGTGGTCGTTCGCCCCTTCGCGCCATCGATGGCCTTCCAGCCGATGACGGAGATGGCGCCGACGTCGACGAGGTGGCGCACGAGATCGGTCTGGCTGCGGATCCCATCTGGAATTGGTATTTCCCTGAAGGGTTGTCCTGGTGCGGTGACCCGGACCTTCAGCTGGGAGCCGTCGACGAGCTCGAGCTTCACGGGGCCGGTCATCTCGAAGGACATGGGCTCGAAGGTGGCGGGGTGCGCCGCCTGGTTCGCCAGCTGCTGCTTTCTGAGCTGGTACTCGCGGTCGGACATGCAGGCGGTGGCGGCGAGGGCCATGGCCATGGCGGCGGCGAGGGCGGCGAGGAACGGGGACGGATGGCGGTTTCTCATGGGCTAATCCTCCGGAAGTGGCGGTATCCAGTCGGGCCTGGGGGAGATCTCCCAGGGCTTTGGGTGGGCGGGGAAGACGGCGATGTGGGCGTCGGGGACGATGCTGTCGGGGCGTCCCTGGTAGTATCTGGCGCAGAGGTGCGGGTCGATGTCCATGGGGAGTCGCCCGTGGGCGCGGAGGGCGCAGGTGATGAACTCCTGGGAGGAGATGTGGGCGTAGAGGGGGTCGCGCTCGCCGCCGGCGAGGCGGTCCTCGCGGAACATCCTGGGGATGAAGGAGAAGTCTCCACGGAAGACGGTGAGCCCGGCGCCCCAGACGGCCCAGGCGGAGCGGTGCCAGTTGCCGCGCTCGCGGAGCATGAAGAGCTGCCCCTCGGGGCAGCGGTGGGGGGTGAAGTCGCGGAAGACGACGGTGTCGAGGTCGCAGGTGACGACGGTGGCGTCGCGCGGCCAGATGTCGCGGTAGAGCTCGACCTGCCCCCAGGCGTTGGGGGCCATGGCGGCGGAGTTCTCGAGGGGTATGGTCTCGACGCCGGGGATGTCCGTGTCGGCGAGGCAGACGAAGCGGTGCGGGGCGCGGCAGTGCGCGGCGAACTGGTCGCGGAGCCAGCGGACGTGCCTGGGGCCGTAGCCGCCGCCGGAGCGGAGGAGGCAGGCGACGACGAGCGGGTGGTCCGCGTCGATGGGGCCGTACTCCTCGATGGCGATGCGGTCGTAGAGGTCGCGGGCGCCGGCGCGACCGCCGGCCTTGCCGGTGGCAGCGAGCTCGCGGAGCATGGGGTAGGCCTTTGCGAGGATGCGCGCGCCCGGAGTGTCCCGCCAGCGCGGCATGCCGTCGGGCCGTGAGAGGTCGATGGCGGAGTCGGTGGCGGGGGAGCAGGCGCGGCAGAGGGTCTGGCGCTCGTTGTAGCAGCGTGCGGCGAGGGGGCCGTGCGGATGGTGGCAGATGACCTGCCCTGCGCATCCGATCCTGGGTCTTGGCCTCATTCCCTGGAGCTCGACCTCGGTGAGGTTCCAGGCGGCGATGTTCCCCCAGGAGACACCGGCGAGCTGTGACCAGAGGAAGGCGTCGCCGTTGCCGACGACGATGTCGGCGATGCCGCCCCTGGGGTTGGGGAGGCGGCGGTAGAGGTCGGCGGTCATGGCGATGGCCATGCCCGGGGAGCCGTGGGCGCCGTCCCGGGGGAGGCGCGAGCCGGTGGCCTCGAGGAGCCCGGTGGCGAGGCCGTCCGCCTGGTCGGCGTAGAACATGTGGGAGTGGGG
>CALZPA010000301.1 GCA_945827525.1 uncultured Lentisphaeria bacterium
CACAAAAGACACAAAAGAACACGAAAAAGCTTTCTGTTCAGTCCACAAAAGACACCAAAGGACACAAAAAACACAGAATACACGAAAAAGGCGAAAGAGGGATGGGAATGGCCTATCGGAAGGAGAGGATGCCCTTGCCCTTGAGGGAGAGGATGAGGGCGCGGTGAGGGGCGGACCAGGAGGCGTCGATGGGGGCGCCGTTCCAGGAGAGGCGGGCGGGACGGTCGGGGAGTCCGGAGATGAGGACCTGGGTGTCGGACTCGGGCCAGAGGTCGAGCTGGAGGTCGCCGTTGGGGAGCTGGGCGATGGAGCCGAGGGCGAAGGCCATGACGCCGGTGTCGAGTCGTGTCTGGGCGATGAGGGGGCGCTGTCCGTAGGCCTGTGGGAGGTGGAGGAGGGTGGTGCCGGGGTTGATGGCGGGGCCGGTGCTCTCCTGGGTCTGGAGGACGTAGACGTCGGGGAGGAGTCCCTGTCGCTGGGTGTCGGCGAGGGGGAAGGTCATGTTGAGTCCGGTGAGGGTGATGCCGGCGGCGATGTGGCTCCAGAGGCTGACCTGTGCGTGGGTGTCGGGGAGCTGCCGGAGGAGGTCGAGGTAGGTGTAGAGGGCGTTGCGGTAGACCATGCCGCACCACTGGACGGGGAGTCCGATCCAGAAGGGGGCGGTCCAGCCGGTGGCGCCGAGGACGGCGATGGTGGCGTAGAGGCCGTTGGGGCCATAGTCACGGGCGGGGTCGGTGAGGTAGACGAAGGGGATGCCGGTCCAGGCCCAGTAGCGGGCTGTCTGGAGGTACTTGGGGTTGCCGGTGAGCTGGTAGGCGGCGACGGCGTGGTCGAGGAGATAGGCGGAGGCGAGGATGTCGGGGGTGTGGAGGGGGATTTCCCAGGTCTGTGCGCCCCGTGGGGCGTCGTTGCGGTAGAGGTCGAAGATTCTGTCTGTCCAGTCGAGGTAGGCCTTGCGGAGTTCGGGGCTGGCGGAGGCGAGTGCGGCGAGGGAGGCGTTGTAGCCGCGGGCGGCGGTCAGTCCGTTGGCGTGGTCGGTCCAGTGGGTGCTGCCGTAGTTGTGGCGGAGCTTCTCGGGCTTGACGAAGGGGAAGGAGCCGTCGGGTCGGACGTGTCGCGAGAGGAAGTCGAGGGCGCTGCGGTGGTTGGTGTCGAGCCAGTCCTGGATGCGGTTGAAGAAGAGGTGGAGGTGGATGGGGTTGGGGTTGTGTCCGATGGCGCGGAGGTTTCTGTGCTCGAGGACGGCGGGCAGGGCGTCGGCGATTTCCTGGCGGAGTCGCTGTGCGAGGGCGTGGTCGGTGGTGTTGGCGGCGAGCCAGGCGAGGTTGAGGATGGCGTCGGCTGCGGCGGTGGGGGTGAAGGACTTGGGGTTGGGGACGACGGCGTGTCGCCAGGTGTGGTTGACGTTGGCGGCGGAGTCGAGGTATCCGGCGGCGAGGAGTCGGATGGCGGCCTGGAAGTCGGGCGCGTGGGCGGGGAGTGGCGGGAGCTGTCCGAGTCGTGCGACGTGAGCCTGGACGGCGGGGACGATGGTCTCGCCGGGGCCGCCGGCGATGACGGCGGTGAGGGCGAGCTCCTGGTTGGCGGCCACGTTCAGGGGGAGGTAGGTGTTGAGGTCGCCGTCGAGGCGGTTTCGGCCGACGCCGGGGAGCCAGAGTCCCCAGAGGTGGGCGCCGGAGCGGAACTGTCGGTCGGGCGTGTCGAAGACGGTGGCGGGGCGGAGGCCGCTGTCGTCCCAGGAGAGGGAGAGCCAGCGTCCGTCGGCGGCGAGGGCCATGAGGGGGAGGCAGAGCTTGGCGGGGTCGACGGAGAGTCGGTTGGCGTTGGCGCCCTTGACGTCGAGCTCGCTGGAGGAGGCCTCGTCGGCGACGAGGTACTCGGCGCCGGCGAGGAGGGCCTGCTGCTTGCGGGTGCCGAAGGAGCCGAGGCCGGGGAAGAGGGTGAGGAGGCTGAGGTTGGCGAGCTGGGCGTCGCGGTCGGGACGGCAGGAGGTGGTGACGCGGATGGCGTCGCCGTGGCCGTCGCGGAGCGCGGTGAAGGTGCGGGAGAGGGTCCAGGTGGTGCCGTCGGCGTCGGTGACGGTGGCGGTGAGCCGGAGTCCGTCAGCGGTCTGGCTGCAGGTGGTCTTGGCCTGTGTGAGGTCAAGGGAGCGGGGGGCGCCGCTGGCGGCGACGACGGTGAGCAGGGGGTGTGAGAGTCCGGCGGCCATGAGGTGGCCGTCGAGTTCGACGGTGAAGGCGTCCCAGCGTGTGGGGTGGTGGCGGACGGTGAGGGCGCCGTCGGTGACGGCGGGTGCGTCGGCGGGGAGGGCGATGGGCTGTGGGATGGTGAAGTCGGGCTTGAAGAGGCTGGCCATGGGGGTTGCCCGGACCCAGGCGAGGGTCATGGAGCCGTTGGTGTGGCAGGGGTCGAAGCGGAGGCGCGTGCCGGGCTCGAGGCGTGGGACGACGGCGGTGGCGGTGAGCCACTGGTCGTTGGCGGGCGAGTTGAAGTAGCAGGCGTCGGCGGCGTTGAAGCGCCGGCCCCAGAACATCTGGACCTGGGTGGAGCCGGTGTTTCGGAAGTGCGCCTCGACGAGCATCTTGTCGTAGTCGCCCTGGGGGAGGGCGGGGATGGCGGGACCCTCGATCCAGGGATCCTCGCGTCCGGTGACGGTGACCTGGAGTCCCTCGGGGGTAGGGGTGAGGGCCTTGACCTGGGAGTTGCCCTTCCAGCCGTGCAGTTGGCTGTCGCGGAAGTCGAAGAGCATGACGCTGCTGTGAGGCTCGGCGGCCCGGATGCAGCAGAGTCCGAGGGTTAGCAGAGCGGCGGTCAGAAGTCGTTTCATGGTGGTGTTCCTCGCAGTTGGCATGGAAGGGTGGAGGGGGGGAGGGGCGTTCAGGTCAGAAGAGTCGGTTGTAGTCGACGGTGTCGGTGCGGAAGGGGAGGACGGGGAGTCCGTGGCGGTTGACGAGGTTGACGCGGCAGAAGCCGGTGAAGGCGTAGCGGACGCGCTGTGGGTTGGTGGTGAGGGGTGAGGAGAGGAGGACGGTGTCGCCGTCGATGCGGGCGTTGGCGGGGACGAGCTCGCCGCTGGGGAGTCCGAGGAAGAAGGACTTTGGGGGGAGACCGTCGGTGGTGTGGAGTCCGCTTTCGGCGTGGGTGAAGAAGAGTCGGATGGTGTCGCCCTGGACGATGTGTCCGGCGTAGGCGGGGCTGTCGGCGTCGTCGCGCGGGATCCAGTTGAGCATGTCCTCGGCCTTGAGGGCGAGGCGTCGGCCTAGCGTCTGCTTGTCGCGCGGGTGGATGTCGGTGGGGTCACCGCAGTCGAAGGCGGTGATGAGGCCGACGTTGTCCATGGTTTCGGCGACGACCTGCTGGATTTCGCGGGTGAGGGCGTAGGCGGAGAATTCGGGGAAGGGTCTGTGGTCGTAGTCGGCGGGGTCGGCGGGCTGTTCGGGAGTGTGTCGGTCGAAGGCTGCGAGCTGGACGATGAGGAAGG
>CALZPA010000302.1 GCA_945827525.1 uncultured Lentisphaeria bacterium
AGGGAGGGCGCCTATCACATCATGTTGGATCTGCATACCCACAGTACCATGTCGGACGGGACATTACGGCCTGCGGAACTCATCGAGGAGGCGGTGCGTGCGGGCCTGACCGCGATTGCCCTCACTGACCATGACTCCATCGCGGGGCTGGAGGAGTTTCTGGCGGCCGCCGCGGGCCATCCGGAGCTGTGCGCCATTCCGGGCATCGAATTCTCGTGCTGCCTGGAGAAGGGCGACCACTGCCATATGGTCGGGCTGTTCGTCGACGGCGGCTGCCCGCGCCTGCGCGGCGCCTGCGAGCAGTATGTCCGCTGGCGCGACGAGCGCAACGCCGAGATGGTGCGCCGACTGAACGGGATGGGCTATGCGCTGACGCTGGAGGAGGTGCTGGCCTGCCGCTCCGTGCCAGGCGTCGTGGGGCGTCCGCACATCGCGGCCGCCCTGGTCGAGCGGGGCTATGTCCGGACGCAGCGGGAGGCGTTCGACACGCTGATTGGCCGTGGGCGCCCCGCCTATGTCCCGCGCTTCGTCCTGCCCGCGCGGGAGTGCCTGGACACCATCCACGCCGCCGGCGGACTCGCCATCTGGGCTCACCCCATGACCAGGGACAACATGACCGTCGCCAAATGCGAGCGCATCATCCTCGAACTCGCCCAGCATCGGCTCGACGGCATCGAGGCACACTACTCCGAACACTCGCCGACCCAGGTCAGGAATGTCCTCACCCTCGCCAGAAAGCACGGACTCCTCGTCAGCGGCGGCTCCGACTTCCACGGACAGAACCGCCCCGGCATCCGCCTCGGCGTCGGCTACGGCGGACTCCACGTCCCCGACGCCCTCCTCGACGAGATGAGAAAGGAGTCCACAAAATACGCCAGCCACACAAACTAGGCACACGAAAGGAGACTGTTCGCTGCGGAAAGCTTAACTTGCTGTCCGCAGCATACATAGAACGTCTGTGTGTGCTAGTGTATTTTGTGGTTTTTGTGTATTTTGTGGATGGAAATGGCCATCAGTAGATGAAGAGCATTTCGCGGTATTTGGGGAGTGGCCAGAGGGTGTCGTCGACGTGATGTTCGAGCTGGTCGACGACGGTTCGGAGTTCGGCGAGGGCGGCGATGATCTCGTCGTGCTGTCCCTTGAGTGCGCGGTCGAGGTTGTCGGCGGCCTTGTCGAGTCGGTCGAGTCCGTCACCGAGGATGCGCGTGGTGGTCTCGAGGGCGCGGAGGCCATGCTGGAGTTCGGCCTGCCGTGCCTGGACGAGGGCGGCGGCGGCGTTGCCGAGCTGCCGGACGACGGCGGGCGCAATCATGCTGCGGACGATTTCGAGTCCGATTTCGCCCTCGATGCGGATGCGGCGTCCGTATTCCTCGAGGAAGACCTCGTGTCGTGAGGCGACCTCGACGCGTGAGAGGACGCCGTAGCGTTCGAAGAGCTCCTGGTTTTTGGGGAGGAGCATGGGTCGGATGGCCTCGATGGTGTTGGGGAGGTTGGGGAGTCCGCGTCGTGCGGCCTCGCGCTTCCAGGCGGCGCTGTAGTTGTCGCCGTTGAAGATGACGCGCTTGTGCTGGACGATGGTGGCCCGGAGGAGCGTCTGGAGCTGGGAGTGGAAGTCCTTTTGTGGGCTGAACGCGGCGATGCAGTCGCTGAAGTGGTCGAGGGACTCGGCGACGATGGTGTTGAGTGTGGTGTTGACCTCGGCGCAGGGCTGGCTGGAGCCGGGCATCCGGAATTCGAATTTGTTTCCGGTGAAGGCGAAGGGCGAGGTGCGGTTGCGGTCGGTGGCGTCTCGCGGGAGGATGGGGAGGGTGTCGACGCCGATGCGGAGCTTGCTGGACTTGCGTGAGCCGGTGACGGTGCCGGCCTCAATCTGCTCGATGACGTCGGTGAGCTGGTCGCCGAGGAAGATGGAGATGATGGCGGGCGGCGCCTCGCCGGCGCCGAGGCGGCAGTCGTTGCCGGCGGTGCCGGTCGTGGCGCGAAGGAGGTCGGAGTGCTTGTCGATGGCGCGGATGACGGCGCAGAGGACCGTCAGGAAGATGGCGTTCTCGTGGGGCGTCTCGCCGGGGTCGAGGAGATTGCGCTTGCCGTAGGAGACAGACCAGTTGTTGTGCTTGCCGGAGCCGTTGACGCCGGCAAAGGGCTTCTCGTGGAGGAGGCAGACGAGCCCATGTCGCTCGGCGACGGTGCGCAGGACCTCCATCGTGAGCATGTTGTGGTCAATGGCCAGATTCTGCTCCTCGAAGATGGGGGCGATCTCGAACTGGGCGGGCGCCGCCTCGTTGTGGCGCGTCTTGGCGGGGATGCCCAGACGCCACAGCTCCTGCTCCACCTCCGTCATGAACGCCGCCACGCGCGGACGTATCGCGCCAAAGTAGTGGTCCTCGAGCTGCTGGTGCTTGGGCGGCGGCGCCCCGAACAGCGTCCGCCCCGTCTGCACCAGGTCGGGACGCTGCACATAGAGCCGCCGGTCAATGAGGAAGTACTCCTGCTCGGGCCCCATGGTGATGGCCGTGTGCGCCTCCGGCAGGCCAAACGCGCCCATCAGGCGCGAGACGGCGCGGCTCAGCGCCTGGATGGAGCGCAGAACCGGCGTCTTCTTGTCGAGGACCTCGCCGGTGTAGGAGCAGAAGACCGTGGGGATGCAGAGCGTGGCGCCGTTCGAGTGACGCTTGATGAACGCGGGGCTCGTCGTGTCCCAGGCGGTGTAGCCGCGCGCCTCGAACGTGCAGCGCAGACCGCCCGACGGAAAGCTCGAGGCGTCGCTCTCGCCCATCACCAGGTTCTTTCCGGAGAACTCGAGGATGGCCTCGCCGTGCTCATGAAGCTCCAGGAATGCGTCGTGCTTCTCGGCGGTGCCGCCCGTCATCGGCTGGAACCAGTGCGTGTAGTGCGTCGCGCCGCGCTCCAGCGCCCACTCCTTCATGCCGTGCGCCACGTCGTTCGCGATGTTCGGGTCGAACGGCGACTCGCCCGCCAGCGTCGCCAGCAGCTTCTGAGCCGTGTCCTTCGCCAGATGCTTGCGGATGGCCGCCTCCCCGAACACATCCTCACCATAGTGGCTGATGCCCACTTTTGACGCCGCCGCCGGCGGCAGCCCCGGCAGAGACCCTATCGCCCCAATCGCCGACATCCGATTGCTGTTGTCCATAAAGAAAGAACGCCTCCGCTGAGATACCTAGAACGATGACCTGTCTACCACTATATTATAGTGGTGGAAAATGTAATAATCTATACCACTTTTCCCGTTTGACTACTGTATCCTCCCCGATAAGGCGCGAAAATTCTGCCGTCGATTACAAAAATGTAAATTTATGGTTAGGGTTTCAGGGAGGTGTTTTCGGCTCGTGTGGTTTGACGGCTTTGGTGGCAGCGATTAGATTGAGTGAGTGGACGGGGCGACGGCGAGTCGAGGTGGCGTTTGGTGTGCAGGTTTTGGGAGAGCGATGGAACGGCTTGACTAT
>CALZPA010000303.1 GCA_945827525.1 uncultured Lentisphaeria bacterium
TTGCGCAGGTCCTCGAGCTCGGCCCCGGGGTCCTTGCGGCCTGCCCTCGCCAGGTACTTGATGGCGTTGCCCCGGTTGAAGTCCAGGTAGTCGGTGATGTCCGCCACCTGGACGCCGGAGGGGAACGCATAGTGGGCCGGGTTCACGGCGTCGCTCATGGCGCGGCCTCCGCGGCGGGCGCCTGGTTGATGACCCTGGTGGAGCCCTTGGCGCTGTCGATGGCCTTCCAGCCGAGGACGCCGATGGCTCCGACGTTGATGAGGTGCTGGATGAGCTCGGTCTGGCTGCGCACGCCGTCCGGGATGGGGATCTCGCGGAAGGGCTGCCCCGGCGCGGTGACGCGGACCTTGAGCTGGGATCCGTCAACGAGCTCCAGCTTCACCGGCCCCTTCATCTCGAAGGCCATGGGCTCATAGGTCTGGGGGTGGCTGGCCTGGTTGGCCAGCTGCTGCTTTCTGAGCTGGTACTCGCGGTCGGTCATGCACCCCGTGAGGCACACCGCCGCGAGCGCCGCTAGGGTCGCTCTACGCATGTTCCGTTCTCCTTTTCCTTGGCCGCGGCCGCGGCCAGTATCTCTCTGACGTTCGCCAGGCGCAGCGAGAAGGTGTGCCCGGCTATCTTCACCGGCAGCTCGTCGCGCCTGCTGTATACAGTGTCCGACAGGCGGTCCATCAGCTCCACGGCATCCAGCTCGCCGTCGTGCACCAGCCCCCACTTCTCCAGCAGCGGGAGGGCCTGGGCCACCCGCTCCTCCACCGACGGCCTCATGGCCAGCCCGGCGACGAGCTGCTCGTACCACTCCAGCTGCGGCATCACCGCGTCCAGGAACCACTCCTTCAGCGCCAGCGTCACGTTCTCGATCTTCATCACGGTCCCTCCCATATGCCCAAGAGACCGGAGGCGGTGTCCGCCTCCGGTCTCCCTTTCGTCTACACTACCTCACCTGTCAGCCCGCGGGCGTGGTGGCCGCGGTCGCCGGGGTGATGGTCACGTTGCCCCAGCCGGGGCAGACGCTGCCGTTGGGAACGACCAGCCTGGTGAGCCCGAAGAGCTGGTCGATCTGCTGCTTCATGCAGCCGATGGTCGAGGTCTGCGCGGCGTTGAGCGTGGCCTGCTGCAGGTTGATGGCGTCCTGCGCGGCGCGCTGGGCCTCGATGCGGTTGGTGAGCCGCTCGCCGAGCGCCTCGATCTTCGAGTACAGCGAGTTGTAGGTCTCGACGATCTTCTGGTCGGTGTACTTGTCGGCCTTGAGCAGCGCGATCTCGCTGTCCTTGGCGCTGAGCTGGTTCTGGAGCGCGGCCTCCTCGCGGGTGATGTACTGCTGTCTGCCGCAGCCGCATCCCCCAAGGAGCCCGCCGAGTCCCCCGTTCTGCTGCAGCAGGGTCAGAACCGTGCTGCCGATGCCGAAGCCAAGCGCGGTGCCGGCGGTTGCCTTGCTGGCGTACTCATCCTTCTTCTCGACGGGCGTGTAGCAGTTTTCCCCCATGGCGGTCTCCTCCCTGATGTCCCTCTCGTAGTGCTGCTGAGCCTTTCTCAGCGTCTCCATCTGCTCGTCCACGGTCATGTCCGGTCTCCTCTCCCAAAGGACCTGTGACTGTCTCCTGAACTGCCTGATGACGCTTAGGGCGTCAGCCGCGCTGGAACATCGGTATCACCTCCATGGCGGGCCTCCGGGTCTCCTCCCCCTGGCCTCAACCAAACCCTGCCGGTAAAGCGGTCCGTGCGTCAGCCGCCCAGCGCCGCCACCCGCGCCTCAAGCGCCGCAACCGCCGCCCGCAGGGCGTCGAGCTCGGCCCCGGTGATGTCCTTGTAGGCGTAGGACGCCCCTCCGGATGCCGGCGAGACCTCCTCCAGCGTGCAGACGCTGGTCCAGGTCTGCCCGCTGAGCTCCAGCGGGCTGGCGGCATCGGAGACGATGCTCTCGGGGTGGGTGTCGTCCACCGGATTGCGCAGCATCCAGGAGGACATGTCCCAGACCAGCTCGTACATGAAGTTCCCTGACACGGTATCCTGGGACTCCCAGCGGGGACGGTCATTGTGGGTCCCCTTCCGGTACAGCGCGATGGTCTTGCCCAGGGCCTCGCTGGTGAAGCTCAGCGCGGGATGGCCCTCGCCGCCGTCGGCGATGGTCACGGTCAGCGTGCCGGACTCGCCGTCGCTCCACTCGGTCTCGGTGATGTCCAGGGGGTTGTCGGTCTCATGGCGTGTGTACAGGGCCCCGACCGTCTCGAAGGCCGGATTGTTCTTGTCCGTGAAGTACCAGTGGCCATTGTCGCTGCCGCGCCAGAGCACGATGTTGCCTGTGTTGCCGCCCGTGCCGGCGTAGTCCGCGAGCGAGCTGCTGACCCAACTGTGCGAGCCGCGGAACAGGCCGTGGTAGAGATAGGTCCCGGTCATGCGGCTGTCGCCGACGACCGTGATGCTGAGGTTCCGAACGGCCCCGCCTGTCGATGCCGTGAGCGCATAGACGTGGCCGGTGGTCTGTTTGTCTGTGGTGTCGCCGGTGACGATGACGCACCCTGGGGCGTTCTCGGAGGCCGTCGGCAGGGTCTCCGCGTAGGTGACCGCTGACGCCGGAACCGCGTCGGCGTCCGCCTTGGCGTCCAGGGCGGCCTGTAGACCGGTGACGTCGGCCACCTTGTGCGTGTGGGCCTTGGCCGCGTACTTGTCCGACAGCTTGGTACCGCCCTCAGACAGGCTGTCCACCGCGTTCACCGCCGTGGCGTAGACCGTGCCCGTTACCGTGCCTCCAGACAGCTTGAGGTACTGCTCGTCGTGGTTGTGGTCCGTCGCGGCCTCCGCCTTCCGCGCGAACGGCGTGAGGTCGACCTGCCCCGACAGCGCGTCCCACGTACCGTCGGCAGTCCACGCCACATTGTCGCCCGCCTTCAGCAAGTGCTCCTCGTCCTCAGCGGACACGTTCCAGACGTCGCCGACCTCGTTGCCCTCCGTCGGCAGCTCGGCATAGCTCCCCACCGTGCCCCGGTAGCGGTACACCGCCGACAGCCTGGCGTCGACCTCGGCGCGGGTATAGGCGTCGGTGACCCCATCGGGGATGGTGGAGGTGGTGGTGCCGTCCCTGTCCGTGACCGTGATGGTGGTCGCTCCGTCACGATGCTCGACCTTCACCAGCGGCGAGACTCCGGTCGCCCCTGGCACGCCCTTCGGGCCCCTAGGCAGCGCCACCGCGGCGCTCCACGCGGCGTCCGCCACGCCCAGGCTGCGCACCCGGAACATGGTGTCGTCCTCCGTCTGCGGGTAGTGCCACTCCTCGCCGTCCGCCGAGAACGACACGTCCAGCCCGGCTCCCACCATGGCATCGATGACGTCCCGCCCATAGGTCTCCACAGCATAGCCGGCGGCGCGGTCTGCCGCCTCTCCCGCCGCGGTGGCCGAGGCGGTCGCACTGGACACCGCCGCGTTGACCTGGCCCAC
>CALZPA010000304.1 GCA_945827525.1 uncultured Lentisphaeria bacterium
CGGATTTCGTGCGTGGAAACGAAAAAAGCCTGTGTCGCGAAACACAGGCTTGAAGGAGTGGTGGCCGGAGGCGGGGTCGAACCGCCGACACAGGGATTTTCAGTCCCTTGCTCTACCAACTGAGCTATCCTGCCACGGACAATGGCGTACCTGGAGGGATTCGAACCCCCGACCTTCTGGTCCGTAGCCAGACGCTCTATCCAGCTGAGCTACAGGTACGCTTGCTTCATTGCTGAAAACACTACTAATATAGACCGCCTCCGGCCTTTTGCAAGCCGCCATCCGAAATTTTCCGCCGGGAGGCGGTGCGGCGGCCTCCTAGCCAGGGGGAGAGCCCGCCGCAGGGTAGGGCAGGGCACTCCTGGACGGCACGCTGCCGCAGGAGCCTGCTGGCGACGGTCAGAAGGAGGGGACAAAAAAAGCCTGCGTCGCACAGGCGACACAGGCTTGAAAGGGGATGGTGGCCGGAGGCGGGGTCGAACCGCCGACACAGGGATTTTCAGTCCCTTGCTCTACCAACTGAGCTATCCTGCCACGGACAATGGCGTACCTGGAGGGATTCGAACCCCCGACCTTCTGGTCCGTAGCCAGACGCTCTATCCAGCTGAGCTACAGGTACACGCTTTGTTCTGTCAACGCTATCAATATAGCCCGGACTCACCCACATTGCAAGCGACTACGAAAAATTTTTCTCTGTCCGGCTTGTTGCGGTTGCCAATCGGGGGTACATTGCCTGTTCCGCCAGCCCCATACCCCTCTATACCTTAAAGAATAGGAACTCCCACCATGCGCAAGGCCCTCATCCCCGCCGCCGGACTCGGCACCCGTATGTTCCCCGCCACCAAGGCCGTCAAGAAGGAACTCCTGCCGATGATCACCCCCGACGGCGTCTGCAAGCCCATCCTCCAGAGCATCGTCGAGGAGGCACTCTCCGCCGGCTGCGACGACATCGCCATCATCGTCCGACCCGCCGACCGCGACCTCATCGCCTCCTACTTCTCTCCCTGTTCCGACGCCCAGCTCGCCCGCCTCAAGGACGACGGCAAGGCGCAGGCCGCACACCTCGCCGACATCAGCCGCCATATCTCCTACGTCGAGCAGCGCGAACAGCAGGGCTTCGGACACGCCGTCCACTGCGCCCGCGACTGGGCCGACGGACAGCCCGTCCTCCTCCTCCTCGGCGACCACCTCTACTCCTCCAACGAAGCCCGCTCCTGCGCCCGACAGCTCCTCGACGCCTTCGACTCCCTCGAGCCGCGCGCCACCCTCTCGCTCTATCAGGCCCCCGGCTCGACCGTCCACCACTACGGCACCGCCGGCGGCTCCTGGGCCAACCCACAGCATACCCTCCTCGACATCGCCGAATTCGCCGAGAAGCCCTCCCTCGACTACGCCCGACAGCACCTCGCCGTCCCCGGACTCCCCCACGACACCTTCCTCTGCGTCTACGGCCAATATGTCCTTACCCCCGACGTCTTCCGCATCCTCGGCGAGCAGATTGCCGCCAACCGACGCCTCAAGGGCGAATTCCAGCTCACCACCGCCCTCGATGAGCTCCGCCAGACCCAGGGACTCCGCGGCTTCATGGTCAACGGCGAGCATTTCGACACCGGACAGCCTCGCGAGTACCTCAGCTCCATCCTCGCCTTCGCCAACAAGCGCCTCCCCACCACCCCCTGAGACGCCGCATTCTCCGCACCTTTGTCCCGACGGCGCCCCCGCCGTCGGGCGAAACCGCCGGAGCGCGACCGACTTTTTGTGCTCTGTTGCGTGTTTGGTGGACTCTCACCCCAAAAGTCCCTCGCAAAAGGTGCGTCCAACCCCCAAAAGTCCCTCACAAAAGGTGCGTGTAGGTGGAAAAAGTCGGTTGAAAAATGTGGTTTTAGGTTTATCTTTCTATCGTGATACCAGCAAGATAGAGGATGTTAGACGATGGAACGAAAAATGATGGCCAAGCTAGTGGCTTGGAAGCGGGCGCCGGGGCGTCGTCCGCTGCTGCTGCGCGGTGCGCGTCAGGTGGGCAAGACTTGGCTGATGAGGGAGTTTGGGGCGCGGGAGTTTGAGCGGACGGCCTATGTGAGGTTTGATCATGCGTCTCCTCTGCATGGGGTCTTTGCCACCGAAACCCATGTGGAGCGGCTGTTGCTGGCGCTTCAGCTTGAGGTCGGGTTCAGGATAGAGCCGGGCAGAACGCTCCTGGTGTTTGATGAGATACAGGAGTGTCCCGGGGCGTTGGCCTCTCTGAAATTCTTCTGTGAGGAGATGCCGGAGCTGGATATTGTGGCTGCAGGATCCCAGTTGGGATTGGCGGAGCATGTGGGGACGGGGTTCCCGGTTGGGAAGGTGGATACCGTGTTTCTCTATCCGCTGTCATTCAGGGAATTCCTGGCCGCCATCGGCAAGGCGTCGTTTGTCGAGCTGATTGACAGCCGGGACTGGGGCATGGTGGTGTCCTTTCATGATGAGATGGTGCGGTTGCTGAAGGTGTATTTTCTGGTCGGCGGCATGCCGGCTGCCGTCAAAAGTTTTGTGGCGTCCGAGGACTTCACGCAAGTCAGACGCATTCAGAATAATCTTCTGCTGGACTACCGGAGCGATTTTGGCAAGCATGCGCCATCGGTCCAGGTGCGCCGTCTCGAGGCACTCTGGGATGCGTTGCCGGGACAGCTCGCGCGGGAGAACAAGCAGTTTGTCTTCAAGGATGTCCAGCCAGGTACGCGCTCCCGTGACCTGGAGTTTGCGATGCGCTGGCTTACCGAGACGGGGCTGATGCGGCGGGAGTGTCGTGTCTCGAAGCCAGATCTGCCGTTGGATGCCTATGTCGATGGGGCGTTCAAGGGATTTATGCTGGATGTCGGCCTGCTGGCGACCAAGGTGCATCTTGCGCCGCGCACGCTGTTGGAAGGTTCGCGGCTCTTCGAGGAGTTCAAGGGTGCCTTGACCGAGCAGTTTGTCCTACAGGAGCTTGTTGCCGAGCTAGGGGAGACACCGCACTACTGGGCATCGCCCCGAGGTGATGCCGAGGTTGATTTTCTGCTGCAGGGCGGAGGCGAGGTGGTTCCGGTCGAGGCGAAGGCCTCCGTGAACCTGCAGGCCAAGAGCCTCAAGACCTTCTGCGCCAAATTCCGCCCTCGGGCTGCAGTGCGCACCTCCCTGGCCAAGTATCATCGCCAGACGGTCGAGCCAGGCGGCTACACCCTCCTTGATCTTCCTCTCTATGCCTTGAGCCAGCTCCATGCCGAACTCGATGCCATCCCGCGTTGACGCAGTGGAGCCACATTCCGCCGAGCGCAGCGAGGCCTGCCCCGACGGCGCCCCCGCCGTCGGGCGAAGACCGGCTGCCTCGCTGCGCTCGGCGGAATTCGGTCGATGATGTCGACTTAATCGAGAAAATCGAGTGAATCGATCGACTTAATCGACTTAATCG
>CALZPA010000305.1 GCA_945827525.1 uncultured Lentisphaeria bacterium
CAAGCAGGCCTCCGCCGCTCCCGCCGCGACCGCCTCCGCCCAGACCGAGATCGTGCCCGCCACCCCGGTGATGGCCAAGCTCGCGTCCCTCCGCTCCTACTCAGGAGAGCACGAGTTCGCCGACTTCGCCGACAGCATGAACAAGCTGGCCAGCGGCAACCCCTTCTTCCGCGACGTCCGCGACACCCTGCTGATGCTCAAGAAGGCCGCCGACGCCGAGGAGCTCGCCCAGGCCACCGGCATGTCCCCCGAGGAGGCCGCCGCCGCCCTTGACGAGGCCGCCGCCGCCGACCCCTCCATCGCCATGGACGCCGAGGACGAGGCCAACGGCGAGGCCCTTGAGGCCGTCGCCGGAGCCGAGGCGGATGCCGCCGCGATGATGGACGGAGCCCAGGCCCTCGCCGACAACGCCTCCGCCGCCCTTGGCCAGGAGGTCACCGCCGACGACATCGTCGCCGCCTGCGCCGAGGTCGAGCAGCTCGCCGCCGA
Organism: uncultured Lentisphaeria bacterium; assembly: GCA_945827525.1. Taxonomy (GTDB): domain Bacteria; phylum Verrucomicrobiota; class Lentisphaeria; order Oligosphaerales; family Oligosphaeraceae; genus CAAGGB01. The sequence goes on from CALZPA010000305.1 coordinate 490, forward strand.
GGCCGGCGTCGACCCCATGGACCTCATCCAGGCCGCGGCCGCCCAGCAGGAGCCCGTGTCCGAGGAGGAGCTCGCCCAGGCCGACGCCATCCTGCAGCGCGGCGCCGAGGCCGGGCTCACCCCCGAGGAGACCATCCAGGTGGTCGCCTCCGGCGAGGAGGCCGTCCCCGAGGGCGAGGTGAAGCAGGCGTCGCTGCAGGGCGTCTCTCCCCGCGTCGCCCGCGCGGCGCAGGTTCTGCTCGGCCGCTGAGCCGAGGGGAGGTCCACATGGAAGACACCAGATTCGAGGGCCTCTCAAAGCTCGCCGCAGAACTCATCGACCGCGTCGACTCCCTTGAGGCCGAGCGCGCCGGCCTGATGGACCGCGTCATCGCCCTGGAGGCGGAGCGGGCCGAGATGGACAAGCGCGCGTCCGAGGCGAAGCCCGCCGTGGGCGAGGCCGCCGTGGACACCGCCGTGGCCTGTCTGGTCAAGGCGGGCGCCCTGGAGCCCGGAGAGGCCCCGAAGGCGCGGGCCGCCATGCTGGCGGACCCGGAGTCCCTGTATCGGGTTCTGCCCGAGATTGTTGACGCGCAGGCTCAGGCGAAGACGGCGTCCGCCGCCGACGCGCTGCGCCTGCGTGGAGGCGAGGTCGCCGCGGGCCAGCCGGCCCGTGCCGCGAGTTCGGTTGACGAGAGCCTGGACCGCGCCCTGCGGATGCTCCGGCTTGACTAGACAGAAGGACAAAGCACATGCCACTTATTCTCAGACAGCACCATCCCCGCCAGTTCGAGCACATCGGCGTGGTCCGTCACGGCATCGCCACGGGCCCCAACCGCATTGAGTTCGTCGCCCCCATCAAGGACGCCACCGAGGCCAACCGCATCGTCCAGGGCTCCGTCGTCAGCCTTGACCAGAACGGGACCTTCGTCGCCGGCGCCGCCGCCGGCACCGGCGTCAACCGCCCCGTCCCGATGATCGCCATGAACAACGGCTTCGACAACGGCGTCACCACCGGCGAGCTCGCCTCCAGCATGGCCTACTCCAGCTACCCCATCTCGGGCGGGCTCATCGCGGCCATCCCGGTCACCTCCGGCTACGAGATCGAGACCTCCGAGTTCGATCCCGACGCCACCTACCACATCAACGACGGCCTCATCCCCGGCACCGAAGCCAAGCTCGGCAAGGTCACCGTGGCCACCGAGGGCCCCGGCAAGAAACAGCCCTACCTGGGCTTCGTCAGCGTCCTGGGCAACGACAAGGGCATCCACAAGCCCCCATACAAAGTCAAGAGAATCGCGTTCCTCGCCTGCTTCATCCCGGCCGGCGTCGCACAGGCCTGAAGGAGGTAGACAACTATGAACGACTTCGCAAACAGCACCTATGACCGCCGCAAGCTGTCCATGGTCTCCGACGAGTTCACCTCCAGCCTGCTCTCCGGAGACGAGGGCCTGGTGAAGCGCGCCGGCATGGCGACCAACGACTACTTCCGCACCGAGATCCGCGAGAACGGCGTCTACCGCCGCCTGCTCCCGCCCACCGTCATCACCGACGCCAACCTGGCCGAGAACCCCTACAATGACCTGCCCTGCACCTTCGCCGAGATCGAGTTCGAGTCCAGCGGCGCGATGCAGGTCCCGTTCGAGGCCGGCACGACCAACGACGTCCTGCATGGGCGCAAGGTCTTCATCGACTTCCACCGCGTCTTCTCGCCGAACTACGGCATCGACATGATCCGCCTGAAGAGCTACAAGATGCCCATCATGGACATCCTGCGCGACAACATGCTCAAGTCCATCATGGACCAGGAGGACGCCACCTGGAAGGCCCTCGACGACTACATCCTCGGCGAGGTCAACACCGACAACAAGGACCTCGGCTGCCGCCGCAACATCACCGTCGGCCCCATCGGCCGCGAGTCCCTGGTCGCCGCCAAGAAGGCCATGAGCGTCACCCCCGGCAACCTCATCGCCGCCAAGGGCATCATGAACTACCTCACCTACAGCGACATCGGCATCCTCACCAAGGACGAGATCGGCGGCACCACCGCCGAGGACATGTTCTACAACGGCGTGACGACCACCAAGCTCTACGGCCTGGACATCATCACCACCATCAAGCGCGACCTGTGGCGCGACAACGAGCTCTACATCTACCCCGAGCCCCGCTACTACGGCATGTTCTGCATCATGGACGACGTGACCCTCATCACCGACATCAAGGACGGCTACTGGCTGGAGGTCAAGATGTGGGAGATGATCGGCGGCGCCATCGTCAACGCGGCCGGCGTGGCCAAGGTCTCCTTCACCGGAACCCTTGAGCCCTGGGACAACCAGGCCTGACGGCCTGACCTGACGCACTGACACGACACGCCCGGGCAAGGGGGCGGCCCGCATCCCGCTGGCCGCCCCCTTCGGGCATACTGGAGACACCATGAGCGAGACCTACATCCGCACCACCATCGTCAGCCGGGCGCGACAGGCCCGTGCCCTGAACTGGCTCGAGCGCCCCCTGTGGGCCGAGCCGGGCGTCGCCTACACCGTCCCCTACGAGCCCCTGTCCCGGCTCAAGCCCGCCACCAGGGACACCGTGCTGGCCGAGGTGGCCAAGGGCCGCCTGGAGCTCACGCTGGAGGTGCGCCACGGCGACAGGGCCGTGACCCTCCCCTACGGCCCGCTGGCCATGCGCGAGCCCCAGTACTCGCCGAACCCCATCGTGCCCGTAGAGGACACGACCCCCGATACACGCGAACAGAGCCCCTCAGACGCGCCCGAGGCCGTGACCCATACGGAACCCCTGGCCAGCGTCCGGGACACGTTCAACGCGCACGTGGCGGCCAAGGAATGGACCGCGGCGCTGAACTGCCTCAAGGAGCGCTTCGGCGACAAGGTCACCTTCGGCGCCCGCGCCCTGCAGAACGGACGCGACTACG
>CALZPA010000306.1 GCA_945827525.1 uncultured Lentisphaeria bacterium
TGAGGTTAAAACGGGGTTTCAGACACAGGGGGGTCGAAAGTAACTCTCTCCGCCATCCATAGCCTCGGAGCCTTCGGAAAGCAATCCGCTTCCGAAGGCTCCTTTTTTTGCGATACAGTCCTGTGGTCTTGTCGCTTTTGTGCCTTTTGCGGACTCTTCCTTTTTGAGTCTTTTGTGCCTTTTGCGGACTCTTCCTTTTTGAGTCTTTTGCAGGATTATGCAAGCAGTCATACGCCTTCGCACAGTCGGGGGGGGAACATTATAATCGCCTAACACACAATGTATTAGGCGGTTTTCTTATGTCGTGGCAACGGGCGGCGGGAGGTGGAATTCTGACCTGATTACGTCAGTTTATCCATGTGATATGCCACGATATGCCACTGTGCCACCACGCTCAGAACTGGCCTAGCTGGCCCAGCGTCCGGACGTCCGACAGCCGGACGCGGTTGCAGCGGGGAGCCAGCTTCACGAACGGCAGACGCCCCTCCTTGTTGAGCTTGTAGAGGTACGGCTGGCTGACGCTCAGCAGCCGGGCAGCCTCCTTCAGCGTGACGAGCTGGGCGTCGCCAGCAAGCCCCTTATCGTGGTGCAGAACGCCACGCTGTCCCAGTTCGCCCAGAGCGCCCGCGCGCTGTACCCGAACGCCAAGGTGCTTAGCCTGAGCGAACGGGACACCGGCAAGGAGAAGCGGCAGGACTTCTACGCGAAGATCCGCTACAACGACTGGGACATGGTCATCATCCCGCAGTCCGTCCTTGACCGCATCGACGACTCCGAGGAGCGCAAGGAGAGCTACATCGCGATGAAGCGCGAGGAGGCGGAGCAGGTGGTCCGCATGTTGCGGGCGAACGGCATGAACCGCGAGGCCAGCCAGCTGGAGAAGGCAACGGAGAACGAGGCGGAGAAGCTGCGCGAACGGAGCGACTCCATAAGGTCGCGGAACGTCGAGGCGCGGACGCGCGACCTTCTCGACCGCAGGCAGGACCTCCAGAACTTCGACGACCTCGGCATCGACGCGATCCTGGTGGACGAGGCGCACGAGTACAAGCACCTCGGCTTCAGCTCCTCCATCCAGCGGGTGCGGGGCGTGGACATGTCATCGAGCGCCAAGTCGCAGGGGCTCTACCTCAAGGTCCAGTCTGTCCTGCAGCGGAACGGCGGCAAGGGCGTCGTGTTCGCCACCGGAACGCCCGTGTCCAACACGGCCGCGGAGTCCTGGACCTTCATGAAGTACCTCATGCCGGCAGATGACATGAAGGCGAACGACATCTACTACTTCGATGACTTTGTCCGGAACTTCGGCACCATCCAGCGCGTGCTGGAGTTCGCCACGGACGGACGCTTCAAGGAGAACACCCGCTTCACCGGCTACAACAACATGCCGGAGCTGATGCGCATCCTCTCCGGCGTCTTCGACATCGTGTTCACCCAGGACGCCGGAGACGTGCTGAAGAATCTGCCGAAGGTGGAGGACGGCAAGGAGCAGAGCCTCTACCTGCCGCAGACGCCTGGCCTGCGGTCCGTCATGCGCCGTGTGCGCCAGATGCTGCAGGAATTCGACGGGATGTCCGGAAGTCAGAAGCGGGAGAACTCGCATATCCCCATCGTCGCCTATGGCCTGGCCAAGGCGGCGGCCATCGATCCTCGGCTGGTGGCCGATGTGCCGGATCACGAGAGCACCAAGACCAACGAGGCCGTCCGGCAGACCCTGCGCGCGCTGAAGGACTCGGAGTCCTACAAGGGCACCGTCGCCATCTTCTCCGACATCTTCCGCAACCGGAACACCGGCTTCAACCTCTACCAGGACATCCGCAGCAAGCTGATCGAGCAGGGCGTCCCAGCCGACCAGGTCTTCGTGATGGAGACCGGCATGACGCAGAAGAAGAAGCTGGAGGTGTTCGACAAGGTGAACGCCGGAGACATCCGAGTGATCCTCGGCAGTACCGCCACCCTGGGCACCGGCGTCAACATCCAGCAGCGGCTTTTCCTTGAAATTAACATGGACGCGCCAAACCGCCCCATGGACTACATCCAGCGGCGCGGGCGCATCCTTCGCCAGGGCAACCTCCACAAGGACATGGGCATCCCCGTGCGCATCCTCAACTTCGGCGTCGAGGACTCGCTGGACGTGACCGCCTATCAGCGTCTCATGACCAAGAACAAGTTTGTCAGCAGCGTCATGAACGGCATGGCGCTGCTGGGAGACTCCTTTGACAACCGAAGCGTCGAGGAGGAGGACGACACCTTTGGGCGGACGATGGCCGACCTGTCCGGCAGCCAGTACTCCCTGCTGGTCAACGACACCGAGCGGAAGCTGCGTCGTCTGGAGAGCAAGAAGAAGTCGTGGAAGGCGAGCCAGGTGTTCCTGAACGACCAGATACGCAAGGACATCCCGTCTCGGATCAACGCGCTGGAGAAGCTCATCCAGGTGGCGGAGGGCGAGAAGGTGGCCAACGCCAGCGTGTTCCCCGAGGGGAAGGTCACCTCCATCGCGCTGGACGGCGTAGAGTACACGGGGGAAGACGGCCTTGTGAAGTTCGAGATGGCGGTCAGGGAGAATAGCCAGTCGCTTGCCGACAAGGTGCGGCTCGGAAGCAATGAGTTCCGGCAGGAGCATCACCGGCTTACCGTCAACGGGCGGCTGCACATGGCGATGTCCGAGGCCTACATAAAGAGCCCGACCGGAAAGCTGGACCACAGGCTTCAGGTGGGCGACGAGGGCAAGACACAGGAGCACGTCCCCGGCCTGAGCGGCAGGGGCATCCTCGATCTGCTGGACAAACGAGCGAGAAACGAGGAGGTTGACCGGCGGATCGCCCGCTACCGGCAGCAGATTGCGGAGCATCGGCGCCATATCGAGGAGCTGAAGCCTCAGCTCGGAAAGCCCTTCACGGAGGACGGAAAGATCGAGGAGCTCAATGGCCTGCTGGACTCCTACCGGCAGGAAATGCAGAGGGAGTTGGACGAAAAGCAGAAGAAGTACGCGGAAATGGACGCGCAGGCCGAGGACATCGAGCTGACTGCCATCGACGAGGACGACGATGGCGGCGTCAAGTACAGCCTGCGAGACACAACACCCTCAAAGGAGGGGTATACGGTCATAGCCGTCAACGAATATGCAGGAGCGGACTTATCCCAGTCAGAGGAGGTGTCAGCTACTAGCAATGCCATCTTTGAAAGCAAAGATGTTCCAAGCTTAAAAGCGAGAAAATGGCTAACTGACAAATGCTACGAATATGCTCTGAACAAAGGCCTTATAGGAAAACATGAGACACCGTGTCTAAACGATAAGGTGGAATTTTCAAAGGCTTCTGTAAGGTCAATAATTCATCACTCAGCTGGTGATATAAAGGCTAACCTAATTGCAGTT
>CALZPA010000307.1 GCA_945827525.1 uncultured Lentisphaeria bacterium
TGCGTCAGCGGAGCTGCGCCTGCTGCCAGCGCCAGCGTCGCCAGTGCCACCGCTGTGCCTTGCAGACGTAGGAGATGGCCATCTCGACGGTGCGGAGACTGACGGTGCCTGGCAGCTTGGCGTCGGTGAGGCACTCGATGGTGAAGCCGTGGCAGTTGTCGAACAGCAGATGGTAGTGGTGGGGGGAGTCGACCTGCCTCAGGGCGCGCCGGGCGGCCTTGGGGCAGGCGAGGGGCCGGGAGGGGCCGGTGGCGGGATAGAAGATGTCGACGGCGGGGTTCATGCCGTCGAGACGCGCGAGGAATTCATCGGGCGCAGTGCGGATGATGACGCCGGCGCCGTCGAGGTGGACGATGGAGTCGCCGACCCAGATGCCGGTGTGTTCGGCGGCGCCGAAGATGAGGTCACAGAAGACGGGTGTGCCAGGTGGCAGGAGCAGCGTGTCGGGAACGTTGTTGACGGGATGGTGTGGGCGTGTCTCCCAGGCGTCCGGCTCGTCGAGGATTTGGCTGATGAGGGTGTCCAGCAGTCCCATATCGTCAGTTCTGCTCCTGGTCGTCGTCCTGGCTGAGGGGGAGGGAGGCGTAGAGTCCGGCGAGATACTGGTGGAGTTCGCGGAGGCGCAGGTTGTCCTTGACCTCGGGGTCTGCGGTCTTCAGTAGCTTGAGGAGCTTTCCGCTGAGGTGCCCGATTTCGTCGGCCTCGCGGTCGAGGTCGTCGCCCAGCTTCTGTGCGAGCTCCAGTGGCGGCAGGGAGGGCAGGGAGGGTGTGGGGTGCGGCTTGCCGTCGCGGACGGCGCTGGGCTGGGGCAGGGCGGCGAGCTTCGCACGGCCCTCCTCCTCGGTGATGTAGCCCTTCTCGACGGCCTCCAGAATCTCCTCGATGGTGTCCATGATGTCCTCGATGCACGTCATGTCCTCGCGCCAGGCCTGCTCGTAGGCTTCCCAGCCCTTCAGCATCTCGTCGAATTCACGCATGGAGCGCTTGAGGTCGTCGTCGTGGTTGTCGTGTTCTTTGGGCATGTTCAGTCATCCTCCTCTACGGTGTGGTCTTTCCAGTTGATGCGGTCGGCCTCCTTGCGGGCGAGGTCGAACTCCTGTTGCAGGCGGTCTTTGCTGAGGGTCATGCCGGAGGCGAAGTAGGCCTTCGCGGTGCGTCCGACGGCATACGTCACGCCCGCTGCGATCGGCATCTTCAGGAACGGCAGGAACGAGGCGAGGAGCTTGCCTGCCAGCGAGGCGCCAATCATGCCCATCAGCATGGCCAGCGCCGCCTCCGTCACCTTGTATCCGTAGGCCTTGCCGATGCGCTGGATCATGTAGGTCTCGTTGAGCTGCAGCGGCACGATGTCGGCCAGCGGCAACGGCACCAGCGCAATCGCCGCCGCGCGGCCCGCGCCCCACATGATGTACTCGTCCGCCTCCGCCTCCGCCTTGGCCGGCTCTGCCGGGGCCAGCGACTGGCGCTGGTCGATGGCGAGGGGCTGTGCGGCGTCAGGGGGCTGGGGGAGGGTCTCGGTGGACTCGGCGGTCTGGATGTCGTCGTCGTTCATGGCTGTTCTCCGTTTGCGAAATCGTGGTTGCGTGCTAACTTGAGTGTCCACACTGTATATTCGCGCAACTGGGCAGTTTTTGTCGCGGGAGGTTGTTTTTATGGCATTTTTTATTCCGTCCGAGTTCAATCAGGACTACATCCACCAGTCTGAGCTGGCGGTTTTCCAGGAGCTGGAGGAGCATCTGTCCGCCAACTGGTTCGTCTTCCACTCCTATGACTTCCTGACGCGTGACCTCCACAACCAGCTCTGGGACGGCGAGATCGACTTTCTCCTCTACCGTCCCGACCTCGGTTTCCTCATCCTCGAGGTCAAGGGCGGCTCCATCTCCTGCGAGAACGGACAGTGGTACCAGGACGGACGCCCCATCGAGCCCGTCGAGCAGGCCAAGCACAACAAGTACGCCATCATGAGGCTCATCAAGCAGCACTATGGCCACGACATCCCCCTCCGCTTCGCCCATGCCCTCTGCTTCCCCGCCTGCTCCAAGGCCAAGGCCACCGTCTGGCCGCCCGACGCCAAGGACATCATCGTCTACCTCAGCGACCTCAAGAACATCGACACCCTCGCCGAGGGCCTCATCCTCCAGGCGCCGCTCCCCCACGGCTGCTTTGGCGACGTCCCAGACAGCCAGGAGATCCTCGACATCCTCTCCCCCGAATTCGACTACCACCAGTTGCTCTCCAGATCCATCCTCGACAACATCCCCCTGTTCAACATCCTGACCCGGCAGCAGGAGGCCATCATCGAGGTGCTCCAGGACTTCACCCACCTCCAGTTCATCGGCGCCGCCGGCACCGGCAAGACCTACCTCGCCATCCAGAAGGCCCGCCAAATCGCCGAGAATGGCGGCCAGGCCCTCCTCCTCTGCTTCAACGAACTCCTCGCCAAGAAGATACAGAACCTCACCTGGGGACACGGCTACAAGGGCAGCATCACCGTCCGCGCCTTCTTCAACTTCTGCGTCGAGCTCATGAACATCCCACAGGAGGACTACGACCGGCACCGCCGCAACCCGCTCCTCTACTCCAAGGTCCTCCCCGACTTCCTCGGCCGATACCTCGACCAGAACCCCGTCACCTACGACGCCGTCATCGTCGACGAGGCCCAGGACTTCTCGCCCCAGATCTGGAAGCTCATCCCACGCCTCGTCGGTCCCTACGGACACTTCTATGTCTTCTACGACCCCGCCCAGAACATCTTCCGCGACGAGCTTCACCTGCCCGACTTCGGCCTGCCGCCCATCCGGCTCACGCGCAACTGCCGCAACACGCAGAAGATCATCCAGGCGCTGCAGCCGCTCAGCGAACTCCCCCTCCAGCCCATGCCACACACGCCCACCGGCAGCGACGTCATCGTCAGGCACGGCTCCGACGGCCGACAGCTCCTTCTGGAGGAGCTGGATCGCCTGGTGAAGGTGGAGCGCGTCAACTACTCGGACATCGTCATTCTGGCCGGCCATTCCCTGGCGCACACCTGTCTGGGCGACCAGCCCACGCTTGGCAACTACACGATTGTCGAACAGCCCAAGGCCGGACTGCCCGGAGGCTCCATCCGCTTCTACACCTACATGAAGTTCAAGGGCTGCGAGGCCAGCATCATCATTCTCCTCGACGTCGACGCCGACGACCCCCGCTGGAACGACACCGGCCTCTACACCGCCATGAGCCGAGCCATGCACCAGCTCATCATCCTCCGCAAAGACTGACGGCATCTCCTTTGAGCCAATTTTTTCCCGACGGCGGGGCCGTCGTCGGGCTGGCGCTGCGCACTTTGCCGCCTCGCTTCGCTCGGCGGAATTCGGTCGCGCCGCT
>CALZPA010000308.1 GCA_945827525.1 uncultured Lentisphaeria bacterium
GCAAAAGGGACGCGAAAATCAGGGGGAGGGGAGGCAGTCTTCGCGGAGGTTGTTTCCGACCTCGTGGTGGTCGGCGCCGGGGATGAGGAGATTGGCGGCGCCGTCGAGGCGTCCCCAGGGGCGTCCGAGGAGGCGGAAGACGTTGGCCATGTTGAGGGAACCCCAGTAGTTGGTTCCGGGATGGGCGTCGCGCGGGGCGAGGAGGGCGGTGTCGGCGGGGAGGACGTTGCGCCAGTGCCGGACGCGCGGGGGGCGCTCGTGGGCGTGTCCGAACCAACTGGTGGCGTCCCGGGTGTCGAGGAGGAGGATGTCATGGGGGGACTGTCGGGCGAAGCGGATGGCGGTGGCGCCGCCCATGGAGTGTCCGCGGACGACGAGGCGTGAGTCTTGCGGGAGGCGTCGGGCGTAGTCGAGTGCCTGCGGGAGGTCGGCGAAGCTGAAGAGTGCGGCCCTGGCGGGGCCGAACTGCTCGAGGGCGCGCCAGTAGTTGCTTTCGGCGTAGACGCAGGCGTAGGCGCCGTCATCCGCGCCGGCGAACCAGATGAGGACGTCGGCGGGGCGTTCGGGGACGGCGTAGCCCGCGTAGTTGAAGGGACCGCCGTAGTAGTAGTGGGCGGAGACGAGCGCGAGGAGCGTCAGCAGGGCCGACGGCAGGACGGCAAGCGGGGCGCGCCGGAGGAGGCGTCGGCGGCTCCAGCCGCGGCGGCGCGCGTGAAGCCAGACGAGCAGCAGGGCGGCGGCGGCGACGGCGAGCGTCGCGAGCGTCACCGCCGTGAGGCTGACGGTGTGGGTGTCCGCCAGGTTCCCGATGGGGTCGCCGACGGGGAAGGGCCGGAAGTCGCGCAGCTCCTGCGCGATGGTCTGGAGTTCCTGTGCGGCGGGCGTGGTTGCAAAAGGCTCGGTTGGCATGATATTAGGTTACTTGTCAGAAGTGCGTTCGAAGGGTTTCTGTGTCCCGCACGGGGCGCCGTCGGGCGGAGAACTGAGGTCGTTCCGGGCAGCCGTCGACGTTTCGAACACTCACTCATCTCGGTTGCTGATGACAGTCTGTGGGGTGTCGGTGCGGGTCATGGGGACACTATGATGCCTGAAGCGCGTCGGCACAAGCGGACAGGACATGAAAAGAAGGCTACAGAAAGGAAGCGCAGATGTTGCAGGTTGAGCGTCGCAAGGCCCTGACGGGCAAAGTCGGATTGATGAGCATTGGGCTGGACACCTACTGGCAGCAGTTTGACGGGCTGCTGCCGGAGCTGATGAAGAAGGCCGAGGTGCTGCGGCGCAAGCTGGAGGGGTTTGGCGTCGAGGTGGCCGACTTCGGGATGGTGGACTGCCAGGAGCGGGCGTACGCGACGCTGCCGCAGATACTGGCCGCCGACCTGGATGTCCTGTTCGTGGACATGGTGACGTATGGGACGAGCGCGACGTTCGGGGCGATTGTGCGTGCGGTGAGCTGTCCGGTGGTGCTGGTGGCGCTGCAGCCGCTGGCGGCGATGGACTATGCGCATGGCACGACGTTCATGCAGCTGTGCAACGACGACATCTGCTCGGTGCCCGAGTTCACGGGCGTCGCGGCGCGGCTGGGCCGTCCCGTGCCGCCCGTCATCATCGGGATGCTGGAGGGCGACGAGGTGGCCGACGCCGAGCTGCGCGAGTGGTGCCAGGTCGCACGTGTCCGCCACGACCTGCGCCATGCCCGCCTGGGACTCATGGGGCACGTCCTCGACACCATGCTCGACATGCAGACCGACCCCACCGCCGTCACCCGCTTCTTCGGCGCTCATGTCGTCCCCTGCGAGGCCGACGAGATCATGCGCGAATTCCAGCAGCTCACGGACGACGATGCGGCCGTCGTCGCCATGAAGCAGCGCATCCTCGGGTTCTTCGACACGCCGGAGCCCGTCTCCGACCCGCTGACCACGAAGCTCACCGAGTCCGACCTCACGCTCTCGGCGCGGGTCGCCGTCGCGCTGGAGCGCTTCGTCGACGCCAAGCGCCTCGATGGCTTCGCCTACTACTACGAGGCGACGGCCGGCTCCGAGATGCGGCGCCTCGTCACCAACTTCATCGTGGGCAACTCCCTGCTGACGGCGGCGGGCTTCCCGATGTGCGGCGAGTTCGACATCAAGACGTGCATCGCCATGCTCATCATGGATCGCCTGGAGATCGGCGGCAGCTTCGCCGAATTCCATCCCGTCGACTTTGTGCGCGACACCATCCTGGTCGGCCATGATGGGCCGCACCATCTGAACATCGCCGACCGCCGTCCCGTCATCCGCAGCCTGAAGAAGTACCACGGCAAGCCCGGCACGGGCGCCGGCGTCGAGTTCAACATCAAGACCGGCCCCATCACCATGCTCAGCATCGGCGTCACGGCGCAGGGCGGCTTCAAGTTCGTCATCGGCGAGGGCGAGTCCATGCCCGGCCCCATCCCCCCCACCGGCAACACGAACACCCACGGCAAATTCCAGCCCGATGTCCGCACCTTCCTCAAGCGCTGGATGGCCGAAGGCCCCACCCATCACTTCGCGCTCGGCATCGGACACCATGCCGACACCATCGCCAAGGTCGCCGCCTCCTTCGGCGTCGAGTCCGTCATCATCCGCTGACGGAACACCACGGGCACAGAAAAGGGGCGCCCCACCCTGACGACCGACTGTCGGGTGTGGGGCGCCCCTTCTTCTCTTTGTGTGTCGTGCTTCGAGGCTGTGTCACCGCACCATCTTGAGCATGCCGGGGCCGTCCCAGTCGCAGGGACGCTCCTCAAAGCCGAATCTCCGGTAGAAGCTGACGGCTTCCCGGGAGCTGATGAGCTCCAGGCTGACGGCCCAGTCGCGAGGCTTGCAGTCCCGCACATAGCGCTCCAGAGCCATCAGCAGGCCAGTGCCCACGCCCTTCCCCTGATAGGCGGGACGGACGGCGAAATCCTTGATGTAGAACGACATGCCGCCGTCGCCGAGCAGCCGAACCATGCCCACCGGACGGTCGCCGTCGTAGCAGGTGAAGGTCGCCAGCGAGTGCCGGAGTGCCGTCCGCACCTGTTCGGGGCAGGGCGGCTCCCAGCCCACGGACCCATACAGCTCCAGAAACAGCTCGGGCGTGAGCGTGTTCATCCTGATGTCCATCGGCAGTCTCCCTGAAACAAAAAAATCCGAACTCGCAGAGGCGAGTTCGGATGGAGAGGGAATGGAGCGGGCGAACGGACTCGAACCGTCGACAGCCACCTTGGCAAGGTGGCGCTCTACCAACTGAGCTACGCCCGCATCCCTTGAGAATGATGAATGGAGCGGGCGAACGGACTCGAACCGTCGACAGCCACCTTGGCAAGGTGGCGCTCTACCAACTGAGCTACGCCCGCATCC
>CALZPA010000309.1 GCA_945827525.1 uncultured Lentisphaeria bacterium
CCCAATCGCCGGGGTCTTGTGCCGCCTCGCTTCACTCGGCGGAATAAGGTGCGTCCCCGTTCCTATGGCTGGATGAAGACATTACCTGAATGAACACACTCTGACGCATGGACTGCTCACTGAAAACATCAGCATAAGCTGGAACATGGCGCGTGCCGGAGCGGTCTAACAAACTGGCTTCCTAGCCTCATTCTGTCTTGCGTTGGTTTCGTCTGTCCAGGTATCCCGCGTATCATGAGCATAATCTCCAGAAGTCTTCTTTTGTCCCTTCTTGTCCTCAGCGTCTATCCGTCTCTGCATGTGTCGGCAGACGATATCACAAAGTTGGCGAAGGCGTTGGACTTGCCGTCCACGGTGACGCTGGTGAAGCAGACCATGCGGACGTTCAAGGTGACCAAGGAGGTGGAGGACGGAACGGTCTTCATCGAGATGGATGAGGATGACTTCACGGAGACCACCACCTCGAAGTGGGCGGTGCAGTCGGGAAGCGCCGGCAATAAGGGCGGCGTGATGACTTCGCCGAAGCAGGGCGCGTCCTGCGTGGTCTCCGGCTTCACCATGGACAAGACGACTGAAGCGGATGCGCGTTGCGCCCGGCTGCACTTCAAGGTCTTCGGGCCGGGCGTCTTCCGCTTCTGGTACAAGACGGCCTGCGACAACGACGATGGGCTGCGCGTCTATGTCGATGGCGAGGAGGCCACGGACTTCATGCAGACCGGCAGCTATGGCGAGGACGTCGACTGGGAGCAGGCCGAGATCGCCGTGGCCGGCGGCCTGGCCGAGACGGGGCCCTATGTCCGCACCTATGAGCATGAGGTCATCATCGAATTCTACAAGGACGAGCCGCAGTACCGCTATGACTCCTATGCGGCCAAGGATGTGTACAGCTATGACCCCCAGAACCTCCCGGAGCCGGACAAACGAGACTATGATGGCGACACCGCCGGGTACAAGGAGAAACTCGCCGAGTATAAGGCGGATTTGCTCTGGTTCAGGAACTGCATCTGGCTGGATGGCGTGAGCTGGCAGCCAACGCCGGTCGAGCTGGCCTTCATGCAGGACAGCGAGACGGCGCATCTCGACGGCCTGTCGCTGGAATTCAGCACCAACGTCCTCGACTACGGCTACCATATCCGCTACACGCTGGACGGAACGGAGCCCAAGACGACCTCGCCCGTCTATGTGCTGACCGCTGATGAGACGGAGGCCATTGAGCTGACGACCTCGACGACTGTGCGGGCGGCGGTGTTCACGGGGACGCTGACCGTGCCCAAGGCACTGTCGCCGGCGGTGACGGTCGAGGGCACGTTCCGGATCCAGTCGTCGGCGCCGACGCTGGCGCTGGCCGAGGCGCAGCCGAGCCTGGAGTCGCTGTCGCTGACGGTGACGGCGGCCCACCCGAAGGCGGCCATCCACTACACGCTGGACGGCCGGACACCGACCGCTGGCAGTCCGACGCTGGTCTCCGGCGGGACGCTGACGGTGACGGACACGACGCCGGTGAAGGCCATCTGTGTGCGTTCATACACGGAGACGAGCGAGGTGGCGCAGTTTGTGGCGACGCGCTGCGCGGGGCCCGTGGTCTCCGCGAATAACAGCCCGCCGCGAGCCGTTTATGTGCTGCCGGACGGTGGGGCGGGCATTCAGGTGCAGGCGTCGCTGGCGGCGGAGGCGAAGGGCGAGGCGATCAGCTACTCGCTGAATGGCGGCAGTTGGCAGGCCTGTGCAGGGGAGCTGACGCTGACGCTGGCGCCGGAGAATGAAGACAGCCCTGCTCGCCTGTCGGTGCGGTCGTGCCGAGCAGGCAGTCTGCCGAGCGAGCCAATCGAGATGGGCGTGTACCGCGAGAAGTCGTTTGCGATGCCGCTGGCCCAGGGCTGGAATCTCATCAGCGTGCCGTGCCATCTGAGCGACGACTCGGCGAACGAGCTGCTCAATCGCGAGATGTTCGAGATGACGTCAGACGGCTCGTATGCGCGTCCGACGGAGCTGCGCGAGCATGGCGCCTACTGGCTGTATGTGGGCGCGGACGAGGACCTGACGCTGACGCTGACGGGCGCGTCGGTGACATCGGCGCCCGAGCCGGGGAAGGGCTGGACGATGCAGGGGCTGTCGGGGGCCTCCCTGTCCGGCGAGGAGGTCTGGCAGTTCCGCAAGGGCCGCTGGGAACGTGCGGCGGAGACGGCTGTCCAGGGATGCGGCTACATTATCCACCGCTGAGCCAGCCACCTCGGGCGAGGGCATCAGGGATGTGATGTGCTGAGCTGAGAATTGAACCAAGATATATATCCATCAACTTAAGAGACGAAAGCGAGAATTCATGAACAAGCGGTTGAAAACGATCGGCATCTTTGCGCTGGTCATCGCGGTGGCCATCATCGTCGTGCTTTTGCCGAAGCAGAAGGAAGCGTCCCCTGTGGAGACGGCGCCTTCTGTGGCTCCGAGTGTGGCTGATACGCCTGAAGTGGCGCTGTCGGAGAGCGGCGAGACGGATGAGGAGCGCGCGCGGCGTCGCGCGGCGGCCCAGGAGAAGCTGCTGGAGGAGGCCTCGCAGAACATTGTGAAGCTGCAGTCGCTGCTGGATGACAACGAGCGCCATGATGAGGCACTGGAGCTGGCGCTGAAGATGAGCCAGGGCAACCGAGCGGAGCGCGCGGCCTCGCTGGACACGTTTCTGTGGGTTGGCGGCCCCAAGTCGGTCAAGGCACTGCTGGCCCTGCGCCACGACACGGGCGAGATTCGCGAGCGCGCCAACGAGGTCATGAACCACCTCATTCAGCAGAATCTCCATGAGGACAAGGGCGAGCTGCTCACAGCCGACGACTGGTTCTCTCTGCTGGACGGCAACCCGGACAGCGATGAGGCGAATTCCTACCTGACGCTATTGGCGGCGTTCGACGTCGCGACAGCGGCGCCAGTGCTCATCCGCCTGCTGGAGTCGGAAAACGAGACGAACCGGGAACGGGCCAAGGAGTATCTGGAGTTCATCTCCAATGGAGAGTCGCTGACGACGGTGGAGGAGGCGCGGAAATGGTACGAGACGTACCGGAAGGAGCACCAGGCGGAAGGCACGGACACGGCAGGCGTGGAACGTGAGACGGTGGAAAGCGTGGCGGCTCCATAGCATCTGGGACATCAACATTTTGACGCCAAAAGGAGTGCCCATTTGGGCACTCCTTTTGGTTTTGGCTGGGTAGCCGACTTCACGGCTGGCCGCTGTGGTCGTCGGCCAGGGCGACGGCGCAGGCCTTGCGGCAGAACGCGACGCCGTAGCGTCGGATTTCGACGCCGTCGATGTCCGAGAAGGCGCTGGCGTAGCGGCGGGCGTCGATCTGGTCGAGGCCCTTGCGGGC
>CALZPA010000310.1 GCA_945827525.1 uncultured Lentisphaeria bacterium
TCGACTCAATCGACTCAATCGACTCAATCGACTCAATCGACTCAATCGAGAAAAATTGCGCCGCGCCAGCGGTGCCTGTCCCGACGGCGAGGGCGTGCGCGACGCCTCGCCGTCGTTCTTTTCTGCTTCTGTCGTCGATTTAGCGGAAGTTGAAGGGGAGGACGCGTCGGGCGAGCTCCAGCGGCGGGAGCGTCTGGCCGTTCTTTGCGGACAGCAGCTCCAGTCGCGTCGGGCCAAAGTCGGGCAGCTCGAGCACCAGTGTCTCCAGCAGGGCGTTCAGCCGTTCGGAGCAGTCGGCGTTGGCCTCGAGTCCGAGCCGTGCGCGGATGATGACGGCTGCGATGGCCTTGAGGGTGGCACCGCTGTCGTCGCTCAGGGCGAGTTCCGCTGCCTGATCCAGGTGGGCCAGCCGCTGCTGGGCGTTCTCGAGCAGGAGGGCGCGGTAGAATTCGATCAGCTCCCGGGGGTGGCCGTTGCCGACCTGCCACTTGTCCTGTCGCGCGAGATAGGCCTGGACGGCCGGATGCGACGTGGGCAGTTCGACCAGATAGCGCAGCAGGATGTGGTGGGCGTACTTGCTGCTGTCGTCGCGGGCGACTGCCAGTTTGGCGGCGCTGTCCGTCAGGGAGGCACCCAGGTACTGCTCCATCTGCTTCTGGATGGACAGCTTGTCGGCGGCGCTGTCCATGAGGCAGATGACCTTGTAGCTCAGGGTCTGGCTGATGTCGAGGCGGCTCTTGGCACGGTCGTCCATTTGGGCATAGCACTGGAGCGCGGCGTCGAGGTAGGGGAGGGCGCCGGCGCTGTTGCCGAGGAACGCCTCATGCTGTCCGAGCGAGGAGAGGAGCTGTCCGTAGTACTGGAGTCCCTGAATGGCGACCTTATGGCTGGGGATGCCCTGCCGGATGGCCTCCAGCGGCGTGGCGGCGCCGCTGAACAGCTCCGCCTGTCTGGCGTAGTCCAGCACGGTCTGGCGCGCCTCGCCGAAGCGGAACGCATTGGCCGACTCGACGGCCGCGTGCAGGTTGGCCCAGCAGCACAGCGGCGCGTCCTCGATGAACAGTTGGCGCGACAGCATGGTGATGTCGCCAATCAGCTCCGGAGACAGCCGTCCGCGGTGATTCTCCTCCGCCAGCTTCGAGGTCAGCCACACCAGTCGCAGACGGCCCGGCAACTGCGACTCGTCCGGCATGTTGGCCGCCAGCCAGTCAATCTGACGCGAGAGCAGCCGCAGCGAGATTGCCTTCGAGTTCAGATGTCCCACGACCTCCTCCACAAACGCCGTCCAGGCGTCCACGTCCTGCCGCAGCAGTTGTCCCTGGCGCTCCAGCAGCCGCGAGACGAGGCTGTCGCCCATCGCCGCGTCCGGCGACAGCAGCAGGCTGTTCCAGGTCCGCATCGGCACCGACTCGTGATGCTCCAGGCGATCCATCACCAGCGGCAGCTCCTGCGAGTCGCCGTCCAGCAGGCAGCGGTGGAGCAGACCGGTTTTCCTCAGCGCATTCAGGAGTTCCGTATTGGCGCCATTCCAGGCGTAGGCGATGAGGTCGGCATAGCCATTGTAGGCCAGGAATTGGGCATTGGTGGTTTTCCTCTTGGCCTCCACATGGACATGGCAGTTGATGAGCCTGGCCTTGAAGGGATAGCTCTTGGCATAGCGGTAAAGGCTGGACTCCACGGTTCTCATCAGTTTCCGCTGTGTCTCCTTCATGCCCGTCTCACTGTCATAACCACGGTTTTCCACCATAAAGTCCAGTTGGACAAGGCTGTCTGTGGTCGGCAGTTGCCGGAACGTCAGGTCGACCAGGCGCTCGAAGCCGGCGTCCCAATAGTCGATGTCCACCTGGGGCATGGCCTCCAGTGTGACGCCCAGGATGCCGCAGCCGCGCCCTTTCTCCAGCAGTTCGGTCAGGAGGCGCAGATTGGATGATAGGCTGCTGTCTGTCGCGTGGCGAAGGCCGTTGAGCTTGGGCAAGGCGCTTCCTGCGGGCACCAGTACGGCCGCCAGCTTGCCTTTTAGCGTCTTTTTGGTTTCCTGCTGGAAAATGCTCTGGTCGAAGAGGCTGCCGGTCTCGTCCAGATAGATGTTCCAGTGCGGGGCTGGTGTCAGATTGCCAAGCGCATACGGATGTGGCTGCTCTGGCGGAAATTCGGGAAGTGTCAAGACTGGCGCCTTCCCCTGTGCCTCCAGCCGTTTCCGTTCATGCAGTTCTCGGCGATAGGACTCATTGCGTTCCTTGCCTTTCAGGAACTGTGCGTTGATCTTGTCGATTTCCAGGCCAGTGGCCTTTTCCGCCTTGGCCTTTTGGATTAGCTCTTCCAGACCTGGCTGGTTGTTGTTTGATCCCATTTTGAACGCCTGGTTCTGCAAGGCTGCGATGCGCTTGCCCTGCTCCAGGCGTTCCTTGGCGCGCTGTCCCAGCCCGGCATCCAGCTTGGCAATCTGCCGCTGGGCCTCCGCGAGGTAGAGCATCTTGTCACGGTCATTGTCCCAAGTGCGGTAGGCCATGATCTTGATCATCAGCAGAGTGATTTCCTTCAGTGCCTTCTCACGTTGATCTGGCGCCAGGGCGTTGACTGAGGGCGCGGGGGACGCAGGTGCCGATTGGACAGGCTGGGGAGCCTCCACTGCCGGCACATAGTCCTTCAGGCCAAGCTGGTGCAGTTCCCGTATCGCCTGCTGCAGGATGGTGTCCTCCGTCTGCACCCCACTGCCGGACAGCAGCTCCTGAAGTGGCTGCGATGCCAGAGCCATCCCTCTGCGGCCATAGTCCTGCACCTGCAGCAGCAGCCCGCGCCAGCCCGACGCCTCCTCACGCTGACGCTCCATGCGCTCCTCCGCCTGACGCAACGCCTCCTCGCGTATGCGCTCTGCCATCCGCCCGCTCTCCGGTGACTCGCACAGCACCGCCAGACGATACTGTTCCAGCAACTGACTCAAATCGACTATCGCTTCCGACATCTTCTTTATTCCTCTTTTGTTGTAAAAATCGGACAAATCAAGACAACAAAGCAATCAAGGTGACATATTTCCCTCCCTCATCCTGAAGGATTTTCCGTTACAACGTAACCTCTTAACCTAATCCCCAAAAAATCATTCTGCAAACAATCCTCTTCTTGAGAGCATCTGAAAAAAGTGTCCCGTAGCGAAGCTCATGCTCCCCCTGACCCGGGCTGCGCCCTCGCCGCCGGGCGGTGAACACGCCGTCGGTTCGATGGGGCAATGACGATTTAGCTTCGCTCGGCGGCACATGAGATTTTCGCGGAGGACGCCTAGGGCAATGAGCCCTATGAGCCTTTCGCGGAGGACGCC
>CALZPA010000311.1 GCA_945827525.1 uncultured Lentisphaeria bacterium
GTCTTATAGGTCTTATAGGTCTTATAGGTCTTATAGGTCTTATAGGGCTTATAGGTCTTATAGGGCTCATTGCCCCAGGCGGCCTCGCCGTCGGGAGGAAAACCGCTGTCCACCGACCGTTTCGAACGCATACTAGATAGCAGGAGTCTTACCATGAAACCCTGGAGACAAATCGCCAAACCCCACAAGGATGTCCTGGAAGGGACACTGAAACAGTCCGAATTTGCTGCGGACATCTTCCATGTCATGCAGGGAGATGCCGCGCCGGAGTATCTGGACGCGGAGAAGTTCTTTGCCCGCACCTACATCACGGAAGGCATGCGCCTGCTGCTGATTTCCGTCGCCAAACGGCTGACGGGTCAGGATGGCGATCCTGTCATCCAGCTCCAGACCAACTTCGGCGGCGGCAAGACCCACACGTTGCTTGCCGTCTATCATCTGGCGACCCGCACAGTTTCCACCGACAGGCTTCCCGGAATACCCGCCATCCTGGATGAGGCGAACATCACGGCCCTGCCCCAGGCGAAAGTCGCCGTCATCGACGGCAACAATCTGTCGCCCAATCAGCCGGCGGAGCGTGGTGCCCTCAGCATCAACACCATTTGGGGACATCTCGCCTATCAGTTGCTTGGGGCTGAAGGATACGACAGGGTGGCGGACAGCGACAAGACCGGCACGGCGCCCGGCAAGGAAATCATGGTGGAGCTGCTGAAACAGGCCGCGCCATGCGTCATCCTGCTGGACGAGCTCGTGGCGTTCTTCCGACAACTGGACGACTCGAAGGAACTGACCGCCGGCAAATTCGGCAGCAACGTCTCCTTCATCCAGATACTGACCGAAAGCGTCAAGGCGGTGCCCAATGCCATCCTGCTGGCATCCTTGCCGGAATCCGACACGGAGGCGGCCGGCACCTTCGGACGGACTGCCCTGGACACACTGGAGAAGTACTTCGGCCGTGTGGAAAGCGTCTGGAAGCCCGTCGCTTCCGACGAGGCCTTTGAAATCGTCCGCCGTCGCCTCTTCGAGTCCATCGGCGATGCCGAGGACATGGAGGACACCTGCCGTGAGTTCACGGACTACTACCGGAAGAACAAGGACAAATTGCCCCAGGAGGTGCAGGAAGGCAGCTATTTCGACAGGCTGAAGGCCTCCTATCCCATCCATCCCGAGGTCTTTGACCGCCTCTACGAGGACTGGTCCACGTTGGACAAGTTCCAGAAGACCCGTGGTGTCCTGCAGTACATGGCGATCATCATCCACAGGCTGTGGAACGCCAACGACCAGGATCCGCTCATCATGCCTGGCTCCATTCCGCTGGAGGATACCCAAGTCCGCATCAAGAGCACCCATTACCTGCCCCAGGGATGGGACCCCATCATCGAAACGGAAATCGACGGCGATGGCTCCATGCCTGCCAGGATTGACGGCAGCGACACGCGCTTCGGCAGCATCTTCGCCGCCACCCGCGTCACCCGCACCATCTTCCTGGGCAGCGCTCCCTCCACCCCGGCACAGGTCTCACGCGGCATCAACGTGGAGCACATCCTGCTGGGCTGCGCCGTCCCAGGCCAGACCATCTCCACCTACGAGGATGTCCTGAGGCGCCTGCGGGACAAGCTCCACTATCTCTTTGCCGACATGGATCGCTTCTGGTTCGACACACGCCCCAACCTCCGCCGTGAGATGGAAACCCGCAAGAGCAAGGTGGATGCGACGCAGATGCGCAAGACGGGCAAGGAAAGGACAGAGCAGCTCTGTGGCCACAGCACCATCTTCTCCGGCGTGCATGTCTTCACGCCCCATGCCGACATCCCAGACGACATCGGCAACGGACTCCGCCTGGTGGTCATTCCACTGGATTACAATAAGTCCTATTCCAAGGCCAATGCCAAACCTGCCTTCGAGGCGGCAAGAGAAATCCTGGAAAACAGGGGCGAACAGCCGCGACACCATCGCAATCGGCTCATTTTCCTCTCGCCTGACATGAACGTCGTCACCCGCGCCCAGGATCAGTGCCGCACCTTTCTGGCCTGGAATGAAATCGTGTCCGACATCGAGAACGGACGCCTCAATCTGGATACCTTCCAGGCCAGGCAGGCGAAGAAGGAAAAGGACGAAGCCCTGCTCTTCCTGAAGCAGGTGCTTCAGGAATGCTACCGATATGTTCTGATCCCCATGGAGAATGGCCCCCGAGACGTCACCTTTGATGTCCGCAGACTTGGCACCTCCAACGGCAGCATTGCCGCCGCAGTGGAGAAACTGCTGACCGATGACCAAAGCGTCATTCTCAAGTGGTCGCCTATGCTGCTGAAGAATTTGCTGCAAAAGCGCTATTTCACGAACGGCCAGGTTGAGGTGTCCCTGCAGAAGGTCTGGCTAGATTGCTGCAATTACTACTCCATGCCACGCATTCTCCATGCCGACGTCTTCACCAAGACGGTTTGTGAAGGTGTCTCCAAGGGCGATTTCTTTGGCTACGCCATGGGCAAGGAAGGGGACAGCTACCTGGGATTCAGCCATGGAGAAAGCATGGTCACTCTAGGCATCGACAACAGCGCCCTGCTGATCCAGCAGGAGACGGCGGAAGCATACAAGCTCGCCCATGCGCCCAAACCGATTCCTGCATCAGGGGGTCATGCAGCCAGTTCATCAGACGGCTCATCGGGGGAGACAAGCGGTTCCACAGGAACAGACAGTCAACCAGGAAATGGGCCAGGCTCCCAGCCACCATCCCCGGGAGCGGGCTCCAATGTGCCGCAGCACCGTCATTTCTTCGGAACCATTGAGCTGGATCCCATTAGCGCGGGTCTGGACTTCTCCAATATCATGGACGAAGTCGTGTCCAATTTCACGTCCAAGCCTGGGGTTAAGGTTACCTTGAAGCTGGATATCGAGGCTCATTCCGACCAGCCATTCGACACCAAGCTCGTCCGTACTGTCAAGGAAAACAGCGCAGTCCTGGGCATACATGGTGATAGTTTTACGGAAAATTGACGCCGGCGACTGAATCGAGAAAAACATGCCGCCGATTGGGCTGGAAGTTCTCTGCGCGGAGGCGATAGAGCTGGAAGGTCTCTGCGCGGAGGCGATAGAGCTGGAAGGTCTCCGCGCGGAGGCGATAGAGCTGGAAGATCTCTGCGCGGAGGCGATAGAGCTGGAAGGTCTCCGCGCGGAAGCGCGGGATGTACCGACGGCGTCCTCGCCGTCGGTTATGGAAGCGGGCGGAGCCCGCGCCAGCGCCGCGTGAGCGGCGCGACCGAATTCCGCCGAGCGAAGCGAGGCGGCAGGGAAGCGCCCCGGA
>CALZPA010000312.1 GCA_945827525.1 uncultured Lentisphaeria bacterium
CTGCCTCTCGGCGTCGTACATCTGCCTCGTGGCGGCAAGGTCCGTGGCCTCCGCCAGGGAGTTCGGGTTCTCCAGGGCCGCCCAGGTCGCGTTGTAGTCGTCCACGATGTGCCTAGGATACAGCTTGTCGGCGTTCGGGCCGTCGATGCCTGGGTACTTCTGGGTGAACTGCTGCAGCGTCCCGCGGAGCGTCGACATCCACATCGCCTGCCGCGTCTCCGGAGAATATATGCCTATGGTGTTCGGGTGAAGCTGGGCGGTGTAGTCGGTCGTGCCAGACTCTGACACGACCTTAAGCTCGTCTGGGGCAAGCCGGACAGCGCCGCTCTGCTGGGGGTAGGCGACGAAGCGGTAGCCGCCTGGGGTGAGCCGGTACATCTGCTGCTCCACGCCCATCTGCTGATGGGTCCTGGCACGCCCCTGCCAGCGCTCGTAGTTGACTCGGTTGGTGTCCTCTGCCCACTTCTGCGGGTCGACGCCGTACTGCAGATGGCCAAGCGGCAGGCCGGTCTGCGCCTTGACAGGCTCCGGCGCCGCGCCTGGATTGGCCGCGTCCATCTGCTTCTGCGTGTACAGCGGCCTGGAGTTGGAGTACACGTTGTACGGCTTGGTGCTGTCGTACTCCCTGTTGACGTCGGGGACGGACGGGCTGGCTCCCGGCGGAGACGGCTTGTTGGGGCTGGACATGCGTCACCCTCCTGGTCACATCTGGGGCTGCTGGGACTGGGCCACGGCGTCGGAGGCCACCGACTGGCGCATGTCGCGGAGTATCTGCATCACGCCGGAGTGCAGCATCGGGTTGCTCGCCTTGAGGTTTCTGAGCTCGCGCTCTCGCACGTTGGGCGGCGCCGCGTAGAGCTGCTGGGCGATGTCCTGCGCCTGCTGCCAGACCTGCTGCACGTCGGCGGGCTGGCCCTCCGCGCCGCCTCCGCCCATGGATGGAGTTCCTCCCATGGGCGCGGGCACGGCGGGCGCGCCGCCCATGGCCGCCGGGTCCCCTCCGCCGCCCATGGCCTGCTGCATCGCCTGCAGGTTGGCCTGGGCCGCGGTGACGCCCGCGTTCATAGGCGGCGGTATGACCGACATGACGGCCTCCATGCCCTGCTGCTGCGTCTGGGCGCGCAGCGCGGCGTCCTGCTCCATCTGGGCCTCGCGCTGGCGCTGCTCCAGGTCGTCCTCGAAGTCGATGCCGAACGTCTTGAGCACCGGCGCCTTGGCCACCATGCCCGCCTGCATCAGGCTCAGCAGCACCTGCCGGTTCATGTCGTCCTCCACGAACGAGGTCTCGTCCAGCTCGCAGTGCAGGCCCTCGAAGCGGTGCTCGTAGGCGATGTGCCGCGACAGCCAGCGGACGAAGGCGTCCAGGCAGCGCGAGAAGGGCCGCCACTGGCGCTCGAACATGCGCAGGCCCATGGTCGGCGCCACGGTCTGCAGGTCGGTCTTGCGGAACTCCTGGGGAGCGCCCATCGCCACGAACATCTGCGCGGCCTCCCACTCCAGCAGGTCCGCGGGGATGATGCTCTTGTCGCCGCCGACCTGCTGGTACTGGACGGGGACCGGGGAGATGGTCCACTGCGACGGGTTCACGCTGCGGCCCTGGATGGACGAGGCCATCATGTCGCGGAACATGGAGCCGGACATCGGCATGCGGTTGGGGTCGTCGATGCCGGCCTTGAGGTTCTGCGGGGCGGGGCTGATGATGCGGTGGGGGACGAGGTAGTCGTTCATCACCGCCTCGTTGAACTTGTCCATGTGCTGCATGCGCACGATGTCGTCGAACGCGGACATGAACATCGGCAGGCCCCACCCGCCATAGACGCGGTCAAGTCCAGACAGCGACGGCACGCGCATCGCCAGCAGGGCGTCCTGCGGCAGGATGACATACGGCTCCCCGCGCAGCGCGGCCTCCAGGAACACCTCCGGGGTGTCCTCCAGGTAGATCTGCTCGCCCCTGCGGATGGCGTCGGAGACGTCCTGCGGCATCCGGTAGACATAGCTGTAGGTGTCGGTGAGGCGGTTGTGGCGGATGCGCATGTCCGCCGCCGGCAGGAAGACGATGCGCAGGCGACGCCCGCGGTCGTCCTGGGACTTGGAGTCGCGCATGGTCATGCGCACGTCCTGGCCGCACCGGGGACAGCGCATGCGCACGCCGCGCATCCAGCCGCCGCTGTCGTCGCCCACGGACGGCGGGTCCCAGCGGTAGTCGCGGTCGCGCACCAGGCTGCGCATCCGCAGCACCGTGCCGCAGCCCTCCGTCGGGCACAGCAGGTCCCGCGTGCAGATGCGCTGCACGTAAACGAACACGTTGCCCATCGCCGCGAGCTCCTCGCCGAAGCGCTGCACCAGCGGGAGCATCCCGTAGGTGTCCGTCACCAGGTCGTGGAAGGCCGCTGACGCCTCTGAGTCGGTCTCGTCGTCGGAGTCGTCCTGGCGGGCGGAGATGCCCGAGGCGAAGTACGAGACGACCTTCTTGATGCAGTTGCGGTAGGTCGCGTTGCGCTCCCACAGGTACTCTCCCCAGGTCAGCGCGTCCTTGATGGTGCGCGGGTAGATGTGGGCCGCGTAGGTGCGGAACGGGTTTGGAAGCTGAATCTTTGGCGGCATGGCTGGCTCCTGTCCTCTCTCATAGGAGAGAGTGCGTAAGAGAAGGGCGGCGAGGCTCTTCTCCTCGCCGCCCCGTCTCAGGCTAGCGTCTGCGTCCCTTGCTGTAGTGCTCGAAGAACACCACGTCGGTCCCGTCGGACCGGTCCTTTGCCCGGCACTTGGGGAAGTCCGGGTCTGCATAGGTCTCAGGGGTGCAGATGTGCGACAGCTGACAGTTCTGGCAGGCCCAGAACTTTCTGGGCTGGCGCTTGACCACGTACACGCGGCCGTTCAGACGGAACGTCTCGTCCTGGGCGAACTCCATGCGGCTCTCCTTGTGCTTCCACGGGCGCGGAGAGGGACGACCGCCCCTCGCCATCCGCGCCTTGAGGATACCATACGCCGCAGCCTCGCGCCCGCCCTGCTCATGGGCGTTGGCTGTCGTGCCTGTCTCTATGGCCGGCCACAAACGTTATCCGGCGCCGCCGGGTCGCTAACGCTCCCAGATGGCGGCGCCGGATTTAAGGTACAGATTACTTAGATGGACAAAGCGGGGGCGACTCCGTAGGAGATGCTGGCGTTGCTCCAGTTCGCGGCACCGGACGCCGAGACGAAGCACACGAAGTAGCCGTTCCCGACGCTGGGCGAT
>CALZPA010000313.1 GCA_945827525.1 uncultured Lentisphaeria bacterium
GGCGGGGACGCCGTCGGTACATCCCGCGCTTCCGCGCGGAGAACTTCCAGCCCAGCGGTCGGCGTCTTCGCCCGACGGCGGGGGCGCCGTCGGGACAGGCACCGCAGCCGCGGCGCTTTCTTGCCGCCTCGCCCGGCGGAAAGCGGTCGTCAATCCCTTCGGTATGCCACATACCATGGCACGGAAAGCGCATGTGTCAACTGTTCTAAATCATTTATTTCCAATATAATAAGATATCCTTGAAAAGGACATGGAAAAGCCCCCGGCGGCAAGGCCGCACGGGGGCTTTGGGGTATGCTGTGTGTCTTTTTAGCGGACTGAAGGATTTGCTGTGTCGGGGGGCTAGAGGGCGATGGCGTCGGTGGTGTAGGCGATTTCGGAGTGAGGGTGGTTGAGGATGAAGGAGGCGGGGAGACTGGGGGTGGGGGCGTCGAGGCGGCGGATGGCGGAGAGGGGGTCGGTCTGCTCGGGGAAGCAGGCGAGGAGGAGGATGTCGCGGGCGGCGAGGATCTGGCGCATACCCATGGTGGCGGCATAGCGGGGGACGGTGTCGAGGTTGCCGTCGGCGGTGAGGCGGGCGTTGGTCTGGATGGTGAGCTCCTTGAGGGCGATGACGCGGGTGGGGAGCTGGGCGAAGTCGTCGGGGGAGATGTCGTCGGGTGACATGGGCTCGTTGAAGGCGATGTGTCCGTTGAAGCCGATGCCGAGGAGCTGGAGGTCGAGGTTCCCGGCGTCGGCGAGGGTCTGGTCGAAGGCGTCGGGGTGGGCGGGGTCGGGGAAGTGGGCCTGGGTCGCCTCGTCGAAATGGCGTTCGGGGCTGAGCCGGCTGAAGAGGTTATGGTGCATGTAGCTGGCGTAGGAGAGGGGGTGGGAGGGTGGGACGGGCGAGACGCGGTCGTTGGCGACGTACTCGTCGAGGTTGAAGGTATGGAGTCGCGAGAGGTCGGTTCCGGCCTGGTTGAGCCTGTCGGCGAGGAGCTCGTAGAGGAGGATCATGGTGTTGCCGGTGGCGAGTCCGAGGTTGCAGGTCAGGCCGGCGTCGAGCCGTGCGGTGACGGCTCGGAAGAGCCTGTCGGCTCCGTATTCGCTCATGTGGCGGTAGTCGCTGACGGTGGTCCATTTCATGGTGGTGGCTTCCTGTATGTGGGGGTGGGTCAAAAAAAGCTCGTTGTGCCTTGAGAAAGTGCGCACGTTGGGGTAGGTTATGGGCGGGCGTGGCGGCAGGGGGGCAACGATGGGCTAGTCAAAGTCATAGAAGGTTGCTGTCAATGGACTTGAAGAAGGAAGACAAGTATTTTGACGTGTGTCCGAAGGTGCTGCCGGTGGGTCGTCCGGTTCGGGTGACGGTGGCGCCTCTGTTTGACCATGTGGCGCTGCGGGACGACCACGAGTACACGTTCGAGCTGTCCGAGATGGAAACATACAGCCGAAATCCGATTGTGCCAGAGCGTGTGGGCGGAAAACTGCTCTTCGAGGTGACGGCGCCTCGGGAGGAGGAGCTCATCCTCATCATGCGGGACCGGCGTCCGAACGGTCAGCAGACGACGTGGCAGTTCCATGTGTATGCGGTGGAGGACGATCTGCTGCCGCTGCGTCCCTGGCGTGGGGACTTCCACCTGCACTCCTGCCGTTCGGACGGCAAGGAGAGTCCGCTGTTTGTGGCGAGCGCGTACCGTGAGGCGGGCTTCGACTTCTTCGCGCTGACGGACCATCATCAGATGCCGCCGTCGCTGGAGGTGGTGCGCGGGATGTCGGAGCTGGAGACGGACTTCCGGGTGTATCCGGGGGAGGAGGTGCATCCGCCGGACAACTGCGTCCACCATGTGAATTTCGGCGGCTCGTTCAGCGTGAACGACCTGCACCGGCAGAAGGAGACCTACGAGCGCGAGCTGGCGGAGATGGAGGCGAGCCTGGACGTGCCGTATCTGGACGCGGCGTCGCGGCGCGTCTACGCATCGAGCTGCTGGGTGTTCCAGAAGATCCGCGAGGCGGGCGGCATCAGCCTCCTCTGCCATCCGTACTGGGTGTGGAACGAGCGGTACAACGTGAGCGAGGCGCTGCAGCGGGCGTTCTACGAGGAGCGCCGCTTTGACGCGCTGGAGCTGGTCAGCGGGTACTACCGCTCGCAGTCCGAGCAGAACAGCCTGCAGCTGGCGCGGTGGATTGAGGAGCGGGCGAAGGGGCGTCGCATTCCGGTGGTCGGCATCTCCGACTCGCACGGCGTCTCGGACGGGCAGCTGTTCAACTGGTACTACACGGTGGTGCTGTCCCGGGACGCGGAGTTCGCGTCTCTGGCGGAGGCCATTCGCGCGTGCCGTTCGGTGGCGGTGAACGCGGTGCCGGGCGAGGCGGTTCAGGCTCACGGCGAGTTCCGCTATGTCAAGTACGTGTATTTTCTGCTGCGCGAGGTGCTGCCGCTTCACGACGAGGAGTGCCGTGAGGAGGGCCGCCTGATGCGCCGCCACTTCGGGGGCGACCCGGAGGCGGCGGCTGGCGTGGCGGCCTGCCGGGGCCGTGTCCGCAGGCTGTATGGTCGGCTGTTCGCCCAGGGATGAGCGGGCAAGCCCGTGTCCAGTCAAGACCCCGAAACAAGCAAAAGAGGAGCAAGACAACATGATGAGACGCATTCTGATGGTCTGTTGCCTGCTGGCCGCGTTGGGCGTCCATGCCGAGCGCTGTGTGCGCGAATGGACCTTCGAGACGCCGGCCAAGGTGGTGGCGTGGACGCAATCCATGAGCCATGTGGAGAATGTGCGCTGCGAGGACGGTGTGATGAAGGGGACCATCGCCAACTGGGACCCCTGGGTGACCAGCCCCATCGTCGATGTGCCCACCAGCATCTTCCAGTATCTGGAGATTGAGCTGAAGACCAACCTGGCCGGCTCGGGGCAGATCTTCTACACCGACACGGACAAGAGCAAGTTCAATGGCTTCTTCTCGGACAAGTTCGTCTCCTTCGGGCTCAAGGCGGACAGCGAGTGGCACACCTACAAGGTGACGCCCTACTGGCCGCTCGCCAAGCTGCGCAAGTTCCGCCTCGACCTGGCGACGACGCACGACCGGGCGAAGCATGGGGTCAGCACGTTCGAGGTGCGCCGCATCCGGCTGATGGACCCCGAGATGGAGAAGGGGAGGCCGGTCACGCCGAACTGGACGTTCACGGGCACGGCGGCTGGCTGGCAGGCCTCGGAGGACACGCGGGCTACGGTCGGCGCCGAGGGCC
>CALZPA010000314.1 GCA_945827525.1 uncultured Lentisphaeria bacterium
TATAAGACCTATAAGACCTATAAGACCTATAAGACCTATAAGACCTATAAGACCCTGCGCCTCGTCGTCGGATGGAAAGCCGCTGTCGTCTTGGTCAGTCATCGACCTTTTCGAACGCTCACAATTTATGAGAGAGAATGGATATGAAGAAGAGATTTAAGGATAAGGTTGTGGTCATCACGGGCGGTGCTCATGGCATCGGGAAATGCTGTGCGGAATGCTTTATGCAGGAAGAGGCGCATGTCCAGGTGATTGACGTGACGCCTGGACCATGGTTTGTCGGGGACATTGGGGAGAAGGAGGTGCTGGAGCGCTTTGCATCCGAAGTGCTGGAGAGCCATGGCCGGGTGGATGTGCTGGTGAACAATGCGCCGCCGCTGTTTCGCGGGCTTGATGCCTGCTCCTATGAGGAGTTCAGTCGGGCGCTGGCGGTTGGGGTGACGGCGCCATTCTACCTCGCAAAGCTGTTCTGTGACCACTTTGGCGCCGGGGCGTCCATCATCAACATCTCGTCGTCGCGGGATCGGATGAGCCAGCCGCAGTCGGAGAGCTACACGGCGGCGAAGGGAGGGATTGCCGCGCTGACGCACGCGCTGGCGGCCAGTCTGGCGGGACGGGTGCGAGTCAACTCCATCTCTCCGGGCTGGATTGACACGGAGGGACGGCGCCATGGCGGCGCGGACGCCAGCCAGCATTTCGCCGGACGCGTCGGCAACCCCATGGACATCGCCAGCATGGTGCTCTTCCTCGCCTCGGATCAGGCGGGCTTCATCGACGGCGAGAACATCTGCATCGATGGCGGCATGACGCGGCAGATGATCTACGCCGGAGACGAAGGCTGGCGTCTGGATGTCTGACGGAAATGGCGTTGCGAGACAGAGATACCATGGCTGAGCGGGAGTCGAATTCGCGCCGGGCGCTGGCCCTGGCGGCAATCATGCTGGTTGGAGTCGTGGCGGCGGTGCTGTCGCCGCTGGTGGGCGTGGCGGAGCTGTCGCCGGAGGTGTTCTGGCGTCTGCGGCTGCCGCGTCTGGCGGCGGGACTGCTGGCTGGGGGAGGGCTGTCGCTGTGTGGCATGTGCTATCAGGGGGTGTTCCGCAATGAGCTGGCGACGCCCTACACGCTGGGGGTCTCGGGCGGTGCGGCGCTGGGAGTGGCCCTGCTGATGCGTCTGATGCCGACGGGTGGGACATTGCTGGGGGTTGGGTTGCTGCCGGTCGCGGCATTCGCGGGCGCCATCGGGGCGACGGCGCTGGTGATGGGGCTGGGGCGGCTTGGCCGAGGCGGCTCGCTCTCGTCGTCGGGCCTGCTGCTGGCGGGTGTGGCGACCAGCTTCTTCTTCTCGAGCCTCATCATGTTCCTGAATTACCTGGGGACGCCGGGCGAGATGCATCAGGTGATGCGCTGGCTGATGGGGGGGCTGGACGTCTACGACTGGCGCGAGGTGTCGCTGCTGGCGGTGCTGTCGCTGACTGGAGCGCTGCTCATCATGGGGCGTCTGGAGGCGCTGGACTTGCTGGCCATCGGCGAGGATTACGCGGCGAGCCGGGGTGTTTCGGTGCGTCGCACGATGCTATGGCTGCATGTGGGCGTGTCGCTCATGGTGGCCGGCGTGGTGGCGGTGTGCGGGCCGGTCGGGTTTGTGGGGATGGTCAGTCCGCACATCTGCCGGCTGCTGGTGGGCGCGTCGCATCGCCGTCTGGCGTGGTGCTCGCTGTCCTTCGGCGCCTGCTTTCTGGTGGTGTGCGACACGGTCGGACGCCTGGTGGCGGCGCCGGCGGAATTGCCTGTCGGCATCGTCACGGCGTTGCTCGGGGCGCCGTTCTTCGTCTGGCTGCTGCTGCGCCGTCCGTGAAGGCGAGGCGAGGTCGGTCAGTCGGACGCCGGGGTGGCGTTGAGTCGCAGCGTCTCCAGGCGATCCATCTCGGCGGCGAGGGTGTCGAGCAGCAGGGGGCCGTCAAAGGTGTTGGGGACGAGGAAGCTGCCGTCGGCAAAGCGGTTCCAGGAGTGGATGATGATGGTCGGCCTGCGGCTGATGAACGCCTGGCGCAGCCTGTCGGCCAGGAAGGAGCCGTCGCCTCGGGGGACGGGCCATGTTGCCTGTGAACGCCAGTCGATGCCGACGCTGGGGCCGGCGTCGCCGGCGCGGATGAAGGCGATGGGACGCGGCGGACGGAAGCCTCCGTCGGGCTGCAGGACCAGGACGTCGAGGAGTCGCTCCTCGCGGAAGTCCTGGCGGTTGAGCGTGATGCTGGCGCCGTCGAAGATGACGGCGAGGCGAGGGGAGGGCGCTGGCTTCGCGAGGCCGTTCTGCAGGAGGAACTGGGCGATGTTGCCGCTGCCCATCTCCAGGGGGGTGTCCGCGTAGAGACCCAGGCCCACGCGGAACGACGGGCGGCGTCCCGACGCCAGACGCATGAAATGACGGATGCGCTCCAGCCGCGCGGCGTCCGTGAGATCCTGCGGCCGCACCGTCAGGAACGCGCCGACGAAGCCCGACGACTGCATGGCGTCCAGGTCATGGCGCATCGCGTCGTCAGTCCAGGAGCCGTTGTGGTCGCGCAGGGCGCGCGTTTCGGACAGCAGGCGCGGCTTCGCGCGGCCGCGCTTGCCGTCCGGCTCGACCGGCGCCGCCGTCGGCTGTGACAGAAAGGCCGGATAGTATGTCACCCACAGTTCAGGACGCTGACGCGCCGTCGCGTACGGATAGCTCCGCAGCTCATGCGCCGCGCCACGGTAGGACGGCGCCGAGGCGCAGCCGGACAGCAACGACAGCATGACGGCGCACAGCAGAGCCAACGGCAGGTCGCGGCGGACGGAACGGACTAGCTTCATTATCATCATCATGATTATCACGGCGGCAATTTCCTCGAACTTGGACAGGTGCGACTCGGACGAATGCGCGGCTCCAGACGCGCCAGCCGACTCCGATGTGCTTCGCCGGACGGACACTCGCGGCGATGTCCACCGGACACGCATAATGTAAGCCGACAACGGCACAAACGCCAATGCCAGCCCTTGTCGGCGCCATTCCGGACGTGCAGCGGAACCATATCCGCACGCCGTCCGAGCCTGGTCGGACAGCCGCCACAGGGAGCCTCACCGTGGATGGCACATAACGTCGTATAATGCGCATTATGTTTAATGGAAGGTGTCTCCGGCGGTGGGTGCGCCATGGACTCCCCCACCCTGCTATACCCGGCAAATGCGACGGCCA
>CALZPA010000315.1 GCA_945827525.1 uncultured Lentisphaeria bacterium
CCGTGGCGGGCAGGGAGGACACGCATCGCGTCCCTGTGCTGGAGCGCGTCGACACCTATCGGGTCCGGGTCCCAGACAGCGTGACCTATGACCGTGCCTCGGACATCTCCTCGGCGCTGTGCCTGCTGTTCCCGGGGCTCAGATCGTCCTTCGGAACGGACAGCGACTCAGGGGCGCAGGTCATTCTGGTCGACTTCAACTTCATCCCGCAGGACAAGGTGGCGTGGACCATTGATCGGGTCAACGAGCTGCTCGCCACGGTGGAGCTGAGCTGACCGTACACACAGACAGGTTCCAAATCGGGCCGCAGGGCAAGTCGCTCTGCGGCCCTAACTCTAAGGAGACACAGACATGAGCGAAATGAAATACATTAGGCCTGGGGAGTCCGACAGCCCAGCCGACCTCGCCCTCCAGAGGGCGCTTGACACCTTCCTGTCGGCCCTTGCCGCCGATGGCCGTCCCGTGGCCGCGTCCAGGGTCAGGGACGGCGACTCCATGTACGTCGTCACCCGGTGCATGGTGCTTCGTCGCCCTGTGCGCGATGACGAGCGTAACTTCGGCCCTGGGCTGGTGCATCCGGCCACCGACAGCAAGGAGGTCGGGCTGCTGAACGTGCCGGGGTTCACCATGTCCAGGCTCATCGGGCCGGACCTGGTGGAGCTTCCAGGCGTTCCGCGCGAGCATGATGCGCTGCTGCCGGTGACGTCGACGCCGTTGGGCGAGCCTGGCATCTGGCTGCTGGAGTATGGGCACGGCAACTGCGCCAAGTTCATGACCTCCATACCGTCGGCCGGGCTGTCAGGGATGCGCTCGGGGCTGTACACAGCTCCGTCGTGGCTGCTTGAGGGACTCGGCGGCAGCCTGTCAGGCATAGGGGCGTGGGTCGGTGTGTCCGCCGGCGGGGGCGACCTCATGCTGATGCTGTCGGGCGACACGATGTCCGCGGTGGTCGCGCCGTCCAAGCTCCATCTGGACAGCGGCATCGACTCGGTGAGGATGCCCGACGAGAGCGTGCTCATGCTGGACGGCTGGTCCGAGGAGCACAAGGCATGGTCCGGGCTGGTGCGCAGCGGCCTGGATGAGATGAAGTCGCGCGGCAACCCTCTCCGCAAGGTGTCGCGCAGAAAGCTGCAGGGGCTGGAGACAGCCAAGGAAGAGGATAGTCACGAGAGCAAGGAAAGCAAGGAAAAGGAGACAGAGAGCATGACATACGAGCTCAACAGCGACGACAAGTCAATCCATGATGCGGCCGTGGAGGCCGTCGGGGTTTCGCTGGCCGACCTGGCGGCCGCCAGAAAGCAGGACGCGGACACCAAGGCGGAGACGCCCGCACCGGAGCAGCAGGCGGTGCCGGAGGCCGCGCCAGAGCCGGAGCCGGAGGTGACCGCGCCCAGCGAGCCGGAGACCACGGCAGAGCCCGCGGCGGCGCCCGCAGCGCAGCCGCGCCCGAAGCGCCAGTCCTCTCCCCAGGCAGGGGTCCAGCTTGCCAAGGTGACCGAGTGGCTGGCCCGGCCTGTGCCGGCGTTCTCGCCGGCTGACCTGCAGGCGGGCGTCGACGAGATGCGGCAGCTGCGCGACCTGATCATCGTCGCGTCCCGCCGCATGACCAACCTCAGCGTGGAGGCGTTCAAGGTCTCCAAGTCGTCGGTCGACAAGGTTGCGGCAATCCAGGCAGTCATGGGGGACAAGTGATGAACAGACAAGAGTACATGAGACATACGCTGCGGTCGCTCATCGGGCGCTGCGGCAGCTACATGCCCGCAGGGGCGAAGAAACTGCTGAACGACAAGGGCAACAGCGTGGACAGCGCCGTGCTTCGCGCCAGGTTCCCCGAGGACCCGAAGGAGGGCGTTGTCCTGGCTAAGGGCGCGTCGTGCCGCAGGGTGCGCTCGGACCACGCCAGCATCGAGGTCGGCGAGGGCTCGCTGGTATGCTTCTCCGACCTCCGCACCGGCTCCAGACTGAAGGTCGGCAAGCGGTCCGTGGTCAGCGACGTGACGCTGTCGCCTGGGGTGTCGCTCACGGTGGGCGACGACTGCCAGGTCGGCGGCGTCAGCGTCAACATCCATGACGCCGCCGTCGGCGACGGGTCCGTCCTGCGCTGCGTGTGGTTCGGCGACTACGGCTCCACCCACGAGGGCGGCAGCGTCGCTGTTGGTGCCCGCGCCAGGCTGTTTGACTGCATCCTGGACACCAGGGGAATCTCCGGCTTCTGTGAACCGACCGCCGGGTGCCGGCTGACCATTGGGGACGACGCCACCATTGCGGGCACGTTCCTCCATACGGTCTGCTCGGACGACATCACCATGGGCAACGGGCTGATGGTTCTTGGCCCGCGCATCGACATGGGGAATGTCTACCGCATACAGCGATACCTCTCGATAGCCCAGGATGACCTGGACGGCTTCGCGGTCGGGCCCAACGCCTACACGAGGTCGGACAGGGGACTGCGCAACTTCGAGATCCTGCTGTACGGGAGCCGCATCAGCGCCGGCAATGACGTGACCATCTCCGGCATGCGCACGATGTGCATAGGAGGCGAGGGCGCCACGCTGTCGCTTGGCGACGGGTCCGAGCTGTCCATGAACGGCTATCACAAGGGGCTCGACCCGGATGACGACACGGACTCTGACGGCTACGACGGCTCCGACCGCAGTCTGAGGGACATCCGCGGCTCCAACAAGATGCTGGAGCTGCTGGAGCTGTCCCTGGGGGCAGGAGCAAGGCTCGCCATCAGGGTGTCCATCGCCGACAAGAACCGTGGCGTCAGGGCCACCACCGGCCACATCACGGTGGGCGACGGCGCGTCCGTGGTGGCCGACGCAAGGCTGGACTGGGCCCACGAGCAGCCGTACTACCACCGATGCAGGATGATGAGCGACGTGGCGGTGTCCAGCGGAGCGCACACCCTGGTCATGCTGTGACACATCTAGAGGAGAACCGAAAATGGAAAATGAAGACAAGCCGGGAAAGGACCGGCTGAGCGAGGTCATGCGGCTCATACCGGAGACCAGGGGCGAGAGGCTGCCGTCG
Organism: uncultured Lentisphaeria bacterium; assembly: GCA_945827525.1. GTDB lineage: Bacteria > Verrucomicrobiota > Lentisphaeria > Oligosphaerales > Oligosphaeraceae > CAAGGB01. The sequence goes on from CALZPA010000315.1 coordinate 3,034, forward strand.
GGTGCCGTGAGGCTGCCCGACGGCGGCATCGTCTGTCCCCCTGTGGGCACCGCGGCCGGCGTGATGGACCCTGACCCGAAGAGCGGAGGAGGGTTCATCCCGTTCGACGGGCGTAGCCAGCTTACCCCCTCCGGGGGTGGCCGCAGCGCCCAGTACCCTGCGGACCGCAGGCAGACTACAAAG
>CALZPA010000316.1 GCA_945827525.1 uncultured Lentisphaeria bacterium
TCTGCACATGGAACTGACCGACCTCAACCAGAACCTCCGCTCGGACCAGGCGGAATGCCTCCTCCAGGCCTGCGACGCCGCCGCGAAACACTACGACGACTGCCGCCAGACCCTCCAGGACATCATCCGCTCCGCCCCCGCCTCGCTCAAGGCACACGAGGACTCGAGAGCCCTCGAAATGGCCCTCCTCATCGCCGCCGCACACCGCGACGACGCCCTCTTCGCCGACATCTACCGCCTCGCCAGGCAGCCCTCGCTCGCCGACTCCTTCGGCGAGGACTCCTGGCTCATCGCCAACTACCACCGCTTCCTCGCCTCCACCTCGCAGCCCGACGACCTCGGCGCCATCGGCGACCTCGTCCTCGAACCCGCGCTCCCACGCCCCATCCGCGAACAGGCCATCCTCGCCTTCCATTTCCTCTGGCTCGAAAAGCTCATCCCCGAAAAAGACATCATCGACGAGTACCGCCGACTCCTCGACCAGGGACTCGCCCCCGAGGACGACTGGCAGCTCTGGATGGCACTCGTCATCAACGCCGCCGTCGTCGGCGGAAGCAAGCTCAAGCCCCAGGTCATGGACATCATCGACGCCGGACGACTCCATGACCAGACCTCCTTCGTCCGCAAGGTCGTCAACGGACTCTTCTCCAGCGGCAACCGACAGTTCCGCCAGATGCTCAAGGCCGAGCACCGCGGCTTCTTCACCGACCTCGCGCAGGAAGTCGACCTCCTCCTCCAGCCACCCGCGCACGAGGACATCGAAATGCCAGAGAAGGGCAGGCCGCTCGTCCGCGAAGAACCCAAAATCGGACGCAACGACCCCTGCCCCTGCGGCTCCGGCAAAAAGTACAAGAAGTGCTGCGGCGCCGGCAAGTGACCGGCGACGCCTCGCACCACCCCCAACACCATAAATCACAATCCACACCCGCTCCCCAGCCCCCCACAATGCCCGAATCCTACATCCAGAGCCTCTTCGCCGAACGCATCGGCGGCAACGCCTTCGGCAAGGACACCAAAATCTACAAGTTCGAGAAGATCAAGCGCGCCAAACGAGCCGCCCTCGCCGCCAACCCCGGCGCCGAACTCATCGACATGGGCGTCGGCGAACCCGACGACATGGCCTTCCCCGAAGTCGTCGCCAAACTCGCCGAGGAGGCCGGAAAAATCGAGAACCGCTTCTACGCCGACAACGGCGGCCCCGACTTCAAGGCCGCCGTCCACGACTACATGCGCGAACTCTACGGCGTCGAGCTCGACACCGACTCCGAAATCCTCCACACCATCGGCAGCAAGTCCGCCCTCACCCTCCTCCCCTCCTGCTTCATCAACCCCGGCGACATCACCCTCATGACCGTCCCCGGATACCCCGTCATGGGAACCTGGACCAAATACCTCGGCGGCGAGGTCGTCAATATGCCGCTCCTCAAGGAAAACGGCTTCTTCCCCGACTTCGACGCCCTCACCGAGGACCAGAAGCGACGCGCCAAGCTCTGCTACCTCAACTACCCCAACAACCCCACCGGAACCTGCGCCACCGTCGAATTCTACACCAAGGCCATCGACTTCGCACGCCAGAACAATGTCCTCCTCGTCATCGACGCACCCTACGCACCCCTCAACTTCACCGGAAAGCCCCTCAGCATCCTCTCCCTCCCAGGAGCCAAGGACGTCGCCGTCGAGCTCCACTCCATGTCCAAGGGCTTCAACATGACCGGCTGGCGACTCGGCTGGATCTGCGGCAACCCGCTCGCCGTCAAGGCCTTCGCCACCGTCAAGGACAACGCCGACTCCGGACAGTTCCTCGCCATCCAGAAGGCCGCAGCCGTCGGCCTCCGCAACCAGGCCAGCATCACCCCACGCATCTGCGAAAAGTACGCACGACGACTCGCAGCCCTCTCCCAGACCCTCCGCGACCTCGGCTTCGACGCCGCCATGCCACAGGGCTCCTTCTACCTCTACGTCGAAATCCCCAAGGGCATCCGCAACGGCAGACGCTTCGAGTCCGGCGAGGACTTCTCGCAGTGGCTCATCTCCGAAAAGCTCATCTCCACCGTCCCCTGGGACGACGTCGGACACTTCGTCCGCTTCTCCGCCACCTTCGTCGCACCCACCCTCGACGAGGAGACGCGCGTCCTCAACGAGGTCAAGCGCCGACTCGCCGACTCAACCTTCGAATTCTGACGCCACGCCGCCATGACGACGACGACAGACGGAGAAGCCTGGGACCTCTGGCTCGACGGCCCTCACCCGCCAGCCTTCAACATGGCCGCCGACGAGGCTCTCCTCCTCGGCGCGCCTGACCGCAGACGCCCACTCCTCAGACTCTACGCCTGGGACCGCCCCGCCGTCTCCATCGGCTACATCCAGCGACTCGACGCCGCACCCCCAGGCTTCGCCGTCGTCCGGCGACCCACCGGCGGCGGCGTCGTCTACCACGACCACGACGTCACCTACACCGCCGTCTTCCCACCCGACCATCCCCTCAACCAGCTCGACCGCCTCAAGTCCTACGACGACCTCAACCGCGCCGTCCAGAACGGACTCCAGCGACTCGACCTCGACGCCAGGCTCTCCGACGCCCTCATCCCCAGAGCCGTCGACCGCCTCACCATGGTCTGCTTCCAGCACCCCACACGCTACGACATCCTCCTCAACGGACGAAAGGTCGGCGGCTCCGCCCAGCGACGCGTCCGAGAGGGTCTCCTCCACCAGGGAAGCCTCCACTTCGGCGGCCCCCTCCCCGTCCCCAGAAACCGACTCGCCGACGCCCTCCTCGACGGCTTCCGCGACACCCTCCACGTCACCTTCACCCCCTTCACCCCAGACCACACACTTCTCCAGCGCATCGCCGAACTCGAACACGACAAATACGACAACCCGGACTGGAACGCGCGGCGCTGACCGCGCCCATGCCAACAGGAGAACGCCCCATGAAACGCCGTCCCGCCTTCACCCTCATCGAGCTCCTCGTCGTCATCGCCATCATCGCGATACTGGCAGCCATGCTCCTGCCCGCCCTCTCCAAGGCCCGCGAGAAGGCCCGCGCCATCTCCTGCGTCTCCAACCTCAAGCAGGTCGCACTCGGCATGCGCATGTATCTCGACGACAACGCCGACACCATCCCTCAGCGCTACGGCCTCGGCTACGGCTACTCCGCGCAGGAATGGGCGCGCTCCGGCA
>CALZPA010000317.1 GCA_945827525.1 uncultured Lentisphaeria bacterium
AAACACAGAAAAATCTCATTTGGAGATTTTCAAACAGAAACAATCGGAATTTCTGTCAAAAAGATATTGATATAGGTTCCCTTTAGTGGTACTTGCCCTCAAAATTGGTCATCGGCGAGAAATTTATCGCCGATGACCAAATGATGCTTTGAGTTTTTTGTGTATTTTGTGGACTGAGAAAGGAAGTCAGTCGAGTTCGAGGATATTGCGTTCGTGGAGCCAGGCGAGGAGGAGGAAGCGGGCCCAGAGCGGGTAGTCGCGTGGCTGGAGGTCATTGAGTCGGTGAGTCCAGTTGCGGAGAGGCTGTGGGGCGAAGATGAGCTGCGCCTGTGGGGAGGCGAAGGTCTCGCGGGCGCGTGGGAGGAGGATTTTTCCGAGCCAGCGGAGGAGCGGCATCTCGAAGCCGTGCTTGGGGAGTCCGAGGAGCGTGGCGGGGAGGATGTCGGCGACGGCCTCGGTCAGGGCGAGCTTGCCCTGGCTGCCGCGGACACGGCAGGCGAGGGGCAGGCGGAAGGCGAGTTCGGCGAGGCGTTCGTCGTGGAGGAGTGGAGAGTAGCCGGTGATGCCGGCGGCGGCGCAGTGGGCGTAGGCGTCGCGGAGGAGCGTGTGTTCCATGTCGAGGCGGGCGTCGAAGAGGGAGAGCTGTCTGGGGGCGTCGAGGGCGGGGTCCGTGATGTCGCGGCAGAGGTCGAGCCAGTTGCGGAGTGGCTGTCGGGCATCGCCGAGGAACTGTGGTGAGACGACGCGTCGGCGTTCGTCCTCGTAGAGCTGATGGCGCGCGGTCTCGAGGCGTTCGGGTCGGGAGAGGAGCGGGAGGAGGAGGCTGTGGCGGAGGCGGTTGGGGAGGCGGGAGGCAAGCGGATGGAGGAGTCGCAGGGCTGGCGCGAGGCGTTCGGCGCGGATTTGGCGCATGACGTAGGGGTACCCGGTGAAGAATTCGTCGCCGCCGAGTCCGGTCATGACGGATTTGGCACCGGCGGCCTTGGCGGCTCTGGCGGCGATGAACATGTTGAGTCCGTCGCGTGAGGGCTGATCCATGGCGCGGATGAAGCGCGGGAAGGCCTTGTAGATGTCCCAGTCGGAGACCTTGACGAATTCGGCGTGGGCGTTGAAGGCCTTGGCGGCTGCTGCTGCTCGTCCGGATTCGTCGAAGTCGGCGTGGGCGGAGTCGTAGCCGAGGGTGAGGGTATGGGGTTGTTGGCGGCGCTGGGCGGCGAGGGCGAGGAGGACGGTGGAGTCGATGCCGCCGGAGAGGAGGAGGAGGGTGTCGGGGTCGATGGCGAACTGGGTGTCGATGGCCTCGTCGAGGAGGGTGCGGAGTTGGCGGGCGGCCTGTGGGAGGTCGTTGAGGTCGTCGCCGTGGCCGAGTGGGGACCACCAGGTGTGGGCGGTGGCGGTGGCGCTGCGGAGGTCGCAGACGACGGTTTCGGCGGGGCGGACGCCCTGGACGTCGGCGAGGATGGTCTGTGGCTGGGGGATGGCGCCGATGGCGAGGTAGTGCCAGATGGCCTGGCGCGAGGCGACGCGGCGGACGACGCGCTGGGTGAGGAAGTCGTCGACGCGGCTGGCGAAATGGACGGCGGCGGTCTTGGGGTCGAGGTGGTAGTAGAGTGGGATGGTGCCGAAGCGGTCGCGGACGAGGAGGAGTCGCGCGGCGTCGAGGTCGAGGACGGCGAGGGCGAACGAGCCGTGGAGGTGCTGGGGGAAGTCGTCGCCCCAGCGGAGGAAGGCGGCGTGGACGATGGCCTCGGTGTCGTCGGGGCGGGTGTCGAGCTGCTGTGCCAGGGCGTGCTGGTTGGTGATGGTTCCCTCGACGACGGCGAACGCCGTGCGGTCGATGCCTTCAGCGGTGGCGGTGTGCAGGTTCATGGTTGGGCTCCGTGGTGGTTGTGGTGGGGTGCGTCTCCGTGTTGGTGGATCGGCCTGGCTCAGGCGGTCTGTGCGCCGTCCTGATGCGTGGGGCCGTCGCCGACGTAGCTTCTAGGGCTTCTAGCGATTCTAGAGATTCTAGAGATTCTAGAGATTCTAGCGATTCTAGAGATTCTAGCGATTCTAGAGATTCTAGAGATTCTAGAGATTCTAGAGATTCTAGAGATTCTAGAGATTCTAGAGTTTTGTTTATTTTGTGGATCAAGAAAAATTTAGTCTTCGACCGTCATCGTCACCACGATATGCAGCGACGTCGCCCGGATGCCCAACTGGGTGAACGGCGTGAACCGGCGTATGCGGCGCACCAGCTCCTCCACCGACTGATTCATGCGGTCATCGTTCGACCGCCGCGTGATCCGCGACGAGATGACGCGCCCGTCCGACGCGATGTCCAGCTCGACCACCACGGGCTGCGGCGTCCGCCCGCCCGTCCGGGGCGTCTCCCACGCCTCGTAGAACGCCGGCCGAACCACCTGGTCTCCGTAGTTCATGGCCTCCTCCGCCGGTGTCGCCGCCTCGATGCGCTGACGCAGCCGCCCCGTCAGGGCATCCGGGCGAACCGGCTCCACCTGCGTCCGCTCCGCCCACCGGCGACGATAGTCCTCGGCCGACGTCGAGCGCACCGGCGGCTGAACTGGCCGCGGCCGCGGCCGCTGAACCGGCTTCGGCTGCTGTCCATAATGCACCTTCGCCTCCCTCAGCCGCTCCTGAATGCTCTGTCTCCTGTCCTTTGGCTTTGGCTTGGGCGGCTCCGGCTTGGGCGGCTCCGGCTTGGGCGGCTCCGGCTTCGGCGGCTCGGGCTTCGGCGGCTCGGGCTTCGGTGGCTCGGGCTTCGGCGGCTCGGGCTTCGGCGGCTCGGGTTCGGGTTCTGGCTCGGGCTCCGCGGGTTCAGGTTCAGTCGGTTCGGGTTCAGTCGGTTCAGGCGGCGACGGCGGCTCTGGCAAGGGCGGCGGCGGTGCCATCAGCAGCTCGGAGACAGTCATCTCCTCCTCGGGCTTCGGCGGCACAAATTCCCAACTGCTGGCCGAAATGAGCAGCAGACACAGCCCCACGTGCACGATGGCGCTCACCAGCACGCCAATCGCACGATTGCAGTATCTGTCTGAAGCTCCTAACGCCATCGTTGTCCTGATGCAAGTGACTCAACCGACGAGAGAAAAGAAAAAAGTGACGAGAGTGACGAAGAAAAAGAAAGCGACGAGAGCGACGAGAGTGACGAAGAAAAAGAAAGCGACGAGAGTGACGAGA
>CALZPA010000318.1 GCA_945827525.1 uncultured Lentisphaeria bacterium
TGTCTTTTGTGGACTTCCCTCCTCTTTTGATTATTTCGTGTCTTTTGTGGACTCCTCCCTCTTTTTGATTATTTCGTGTCTTTTGTGGACTTCCCTCCTCTTTTGATTATTTCGTGTCTTTTGTGGACTCCCCTCTGTTGCAATCCATGACGAACACCTCGCCCATCTACGAGCCGAACCCCGACGTCTTCGCCGACTACCAGACTCCCTACAAGCTCGGACGCCCCATCCTCGCGCCATCCGGCATCCCCGGCGAATTCGACTGCCTCGGCGCCGACAACATGCGCATCTTCCGCCACCACGGCCACTTCTACGCCACCTACATCGGCTTCGACGGCGTCGGCTACCAGACCGCCATGGCCGTCTCCGACGACCTCCTCAACTGGACCAAACTCGGCGTCATCATGCCCCGGGGCTCCCGAAACGCCTGGGACCGCGTCGGACGCGCCATCTCCTGCTGGCTCCATGACGTCGACCTCTACGGCGAACGCGACCTCATCACCCACCAGGGACGCCACTGGATGTTCTACCACGCCTATCCCGCCCCCGGATACGAGACCGGAGCCGCCGCCAACGGACTCGCCTGGACCACCGACCCCGCCTTCCGCGACTGGCATTTCCTCGACCAGCCCGTCTTCTCAAAAGGCCCCGACGACGCCTGGGACGGCGGCGGTCTCTACAGCGTCTGGGTCGTCCCCTACCAAAACTCCTTCCGACTCTACTACAACGGCAAGGACCACCTCCACTGGCCCTGGCACGAACAGGCAGGACTCGCCTTCTCCACGGACGGCTCTCTCGAACACTGGCGACGCTATGAGCACAACCCGGTCCATCCCGTCGCATCCTCCGGCTGGGACAGCGTCTTCGCCTGCGGACAGCACGTCCTCTGGGACAGCAGACGACACCAGTGGGTCCAGTTCTTCTGCGGCTTCGACGGCTCCCACGCACGCGACGGAGTCTCCGTCAGCGACGACGGCATCCTCTGGAGACGCTGCCCCACTCCCCTCCTCGACGTCGGCGAACCGGACTCCCTCGACGCCACCCACGCCCACAAGCCCTGCATCATCTGGCACAACGGCGCCCTCTATCACTTCTACTGCGCCGTCCGTCCCACACGAACCGACGACGAGCGCCGACGCTTCGGCCACGAATACCGCTGCCTCACCGTCGCCTGCTCACGCCCACTCAACTGACGTCACTCGTCCTGACGCCTGCTGCGTCCCTTGTGAACCTGCCCCCCCACACAAACCTGGACAGGACAGACTCCCTTTGGACGTTTTTGCCGTCTTCTGTGGACAGACCGTTTGCTCCCAAAATTATGATTTTCTATGCGCCAGTAGGCTTTTCTGGGAAAGTTTATGACTTTATATGAAAGTAAGAAAAATCACTTGAAATATCTTTGAGTTGCTTGTATGCTATGCGGTGTCCATTTCCCCGGCTATCTGGACGGACGGCCGACCAACAGGGAAATGGGAGCCACACCCCTCAACCGAAAGGAGTACGAGCATGAGCAACATCAGCGAGACCGGACGCCACGAGACCGGCGGGCTTCAGCCCTTCACCGGCATCTTCACGGAGGAGACGAGGCGGCGCCTGCGCGAGCGGCGCCTGGAGCTGGGCCTGACCTACGAGCGGCTCGCCTGCCTCTTCAACGTCAACTGGTCCACCGTCCGCAAGTGGGAGAACGGCACGACACGCCGCTGCGCCCTCTTCTGCCGCCCCCTCGTCGCCGACTTCCTCAGCGGCGCCCTTGACCACCTGGTGCGCCCCGTGGCCGCACTGCCCGCAGCCCAGGCACACAGCCGACAGATGTCCGACCTCCTCCTCGCCCTCGGCGACGCACTCCGCATGGGCGGGCTGCTTGACCCGCTCACCCTCGCCCTCATCGAACGGCTCCGCCAGCGCCTGGGACTCCCACTCATGGGACGACGCTGACTTGCCGCACACCACGACCCACGCTCCTCGAGCAGGAGCTCACTTCGGCTGCCCCGGCCCAATCGCCCGGGGCAGCCGAACCGTCTCCCCCCCCGAGCGGAGATGCTTCCACTAGGCCAGACGGTCGCGCCGCGCACAAAGAGCCGCATCACGACGACGCGCCACGAGAACAGCACGCCTCCTTCCCAAAAGCCGCCTGCGCTAGGTCAGGCGGTAGTGCCGCGCACAAAGAGCCTCATAGGCCGCCGTGCCACGGCGACAATAGCTCACCGGCACCGTCAGCGCACAGTCGCGCACCGTCGCCGACGGCTGTCGCAGCGCGTCCACCAGACGACGGCACACGCCACGCACCAGCTCCGTCGTCGACGAGCAGAACGCTCCGGCCAGACGCGCATCCGACAGAAACGGCCCCCGGATGTTCGCATGGCACAGAATGGCCGGACAGCAGCTCGCCTCCCCCTCGTCCAGCAGATCCAGCAGCGTCTCCAGCGTCTGCCAGCCATCCACCACCACCACCTCGGGACACGGCGACGACACCAGACGCCGCACCTGCGCCGCGCGCTCCGAACCCAGACGCGACAGCGGCTCCCAGGAGGACAAGACGCCCAGCCGGGACGATACCGACGCGAACGCCTCACACCAGTCTCCGCTCGACAGCAGACCACGCGCCCGGCGCCCCACATACGGCGACAGCGCCGCCTCCATCGCCGACGACAGCTCCAGACGATGCCGCTGAAGCTCACAGCCGCCGCCAGACCCGCGAAGCAACACTCCCTCCGTGCCCAGCAGCACCGCCTCCGCGTCACTGCCGAAAAGCACCTCCGCCGCCTGGGCCGCGTCGCCGTCGCCGTCGTCGCAGAGCGCCAGCAGCACGCGGTACCCGCACGCCGTCAGCTCCCGAACCGCCAGCTCCGCGACCTGTGCCTGATACGCATTGCCCAAATCGCGCACCGCCAACCCCACTATGCCGCTCCGACCGCTCCGCAAGGCCCGCGCCGACGGCGACGGCCGATACCCCAGCGACGCGATGGCCGCGTCAATCCGGGCGCGCGTCGCCTCCGACATCCGCGCCTGCGCACTGCCGTTGACATAGCGGGAGACCAGCGCGGTGCTGACGCCGGCCATCCGCGCCACGTCCTTGAGCGTGCTGGTCGCCGCCCTGACCTCCGGCTGTCGACCCGAAGTCATGCGCC
>CALZPA010000319.1 GCA_945827525.1 uncultured Lentisphaeria bacterium
TAAGTCGATTAAGTCGATTAAGTCGATTAAGTCGATTAAGTCGATTGAGTCGATTTTCGCCCGACGGCGGGGGCGCCGTTGGGACAGGCGCCGCTGTCGCGGCGCGGTAACTCGCCTCGTCATTGCTGGGGGGGGCGAGCGAAGTTAGTGCACGAAGGCGTTGTGCTTGAGGGTGCTGGCCTGATAGACGGCCCAGGACTCGATGGCAGAGATGGTGGTGACGCCGTTGGGGGCGCTCATCCAGTTGTTCTGGACGGAGGCGCCGAGGGTGGGGAGCTTGAGGGTATAGCGGTTGTGCGGGTCACGGAGGGCGTCGCACCAGGAGTTGAGCCACTGGCAGATTTTGGTTTCGGGGCAGTTGGCGGCACGGGCGAGGGCGGTGAAGTTTCTGGGAAAGTGGTGGAGAGCGAAGAAGAGCTGGTCGAGCTGTGCGGCGGTGGGATGGGCCAGATTTTGGATGACGTTGATGGCGATGAGGTTATGGAGGCAGAGGATGGCCTCCTGGGAGTTTTTGTCGCAGCCGTCGAGAAGGAAGTCGCAGAGAGTCTGTCCGCGGCTCTGGAGGGGGTCGAGGAGATGACGGAAACGCTGTCTGAGCTGATTGAGTTCGGCGTTTGGTGGAGAAAGTGGTGAGGCAACGAGTGCAGAGGCGGGTGTGGCGACCAGCGGCTGCGCTGGTGCGGGCGTGGGGGGAGGCGTTGGAGGGGCGGGTGGGGTGGGGCGCTGGCGGAGGATGGCGAGGAGGAGCAGGACCGTGTTGACCAGGGACAGGGCGACGGTGGTCCAGAGCGGGAGAGTGGCGGCGCTGTCGTTGAGGTTGGGTAGGGACATGGTCGTGGCTAGATGGAAGGAGGGGTGGATGGGCGTGCGGTATCGTCGTCGGTGGTGCGGCGTTCAGGCGCTTGGCGGGGTGTCCGTCGTGGTTGGGTGCGTCCGTCGTGGCTGGGTGCGTCTGGCGGTCGTGCGGCGTTCAGGCGCTTGGCGGGTGTCCGTCGGGGCTGGGTGCGTCCGTCGGGGCTGGGTGAGTCTGGCGGTCGTGCGGCGTTCAGGCGCTTGGCGGGGTGTCGGTCGGGGCTGGGTGCGTCTGACGGTCGTGCGGCATTCAGGTGCTTGGGGGGCGTTCGGCGGTGTGTGTGGGGGGCGGTGCCGTCAGGAGCGTGTGGCGTGCCTGCGCGGACGCGATGTGTCTTGTCCTGTCTTGTCCTAGTCATGGAGTTTGAGCTGGCAGCTTTCCTGCCAGTCGTAGTTTCCGGTGACGGGGCAGAGCTGGAGTTCGATGTCGGTGGCGGAGACGTTTTGGGTGACACCGTTGTGGGAGCGGGTTCCGGCGGCCTCGACGATATCGAGTCGGTCGCTTTTGGCGTTGGGGTCGATGGTTCGTCTGAGGACGAGTCTGGTGAGGGTGCCGTTGTCGTTGGCGCAGTCGTACTGGTTTCGCCAGCGGAGCTTGTAGACGGGTTCGGGCTTGAAGGTGGCGTCGGAGAGCTGTGAGCGTCCGAGCTGGGTGTTGATGGGGATGTCGTGGAGGGTGGCGGTGGCGGTGGTGTCGGTGGAGCGTTCGAAGAAGTTGTCGCCTTGCGGGAAGGGTCTCCAGTAGTTGCTGGTGCTGAAGTCGTTGGCGAGGGTGGTGGTGAGGTTCCATCCGGGGACGAGCGAGCGTTTGAAGGCACGGAAGAGGGCGGCGCCGGTGGCGGTGGTGGTCTTGGGGTCGTTGATGGCGCCGGCGGTGAGGAACGCCTTGGGGTACCAGTCGCCGGGGCGGTAGTTCTTGTAGAAGACGATGCGTGACTCGTCGAGAGGGAGGTGTTTGGCGAGGAGTTCCCTGAGGTAGGGGAGTTCGGAGACCTTGCCGCAGACGACGAGGATGTCGACGCTGAAGCTGGCGATGGCGGCGGCGATGAAGCGGAGGTAGCTGTTGTCGAGCTGGTTGAAGACGCGGTCGAGGCAGAGGTTGATTTTCTCCTCGTTGACGGGGATGGGTGTGGAGACGTCGAGTCCTAGTCCGAGATGGGCCATGAGGTCGTTCCAGGCGCTGGCCTGGATGCCCATGTCCTGCGGGGAGTGGAAGCGGTTGCCGTTGCGTGGGTTCTCGAAGGGTCTCTCGTCGTTGCTGGCGAGTCTGGCGAGCCAGAAGTGGACGATGGGGATGAGGACCTGGCGGATGGCGAGCCGCTTTTGGCAGAGTGCGGTTTGGGTTGGGCAGTCGTTCCAGTTGTCCCAGGCCTGCTGGACGGCTGCTGTGTCGGGAGAGAGAGCGGGGAGGAGGACGCTTTCGATGACTTCTCGGACGATGTGGTTTCCGGCGATGGAGCGTGTGTCCTTGTAGAGGAGCGTGGCCTCGATGGCGATGTCTTGGGCGGCGCAGTCGGCGTTTCGCTCGTGGTACTGGAGGATGGAGACGTCGGAGGTGCCGCCGCCGATGTCGAGGGACATGATGCGTGCGCCGAGGAGTGGTGTGCCCTTGACGGGATAGTGTTTGCCGATCTGCTCGAACCAGAGTGTGGAGGCCTTCTTGGAGCGTGTGGTGCTATGTTCGTCGGAGGTTTTGGCGTAGAGGATTTCGGAGTAGAGGTAGGGGAGCTGGGAGGCGACGGCCTCGTCGATCTCGAGGTGGATTTGGGGCAGTGTGGGGTTTTGTGAGGTTGCGTCCTTGAAGTGTGTGAGGAGGAAGATGTTGAGTGCCTTGTCCCATTTGGCCTTGAAGCCCTCCCGCTCCTGGGCGGTCCATCCTGGCGGGTAGGTGAGGTAGATGCCGCCGAGCTTTTTGGGGATATGGGCGCGTTCCTGTCCGCCGGCGTTGATTTGGCGGTAGGCGGTTTCGAGGATGGAGAGAGCCATCCAGGTGAGGGTGTCGGAGCGAGGGTAGGTGGCCTTGCCGCCGGCGTTGTTGCCGGCGGTTCGCTGGCCGGGGTCGGCGTTGACCTGCGGTGGGTTGTCGAGGTCCCAGCCGGAGCCGTCGAGGGGGAGGAATTCGAGTTCTTCGCCGGCGAGTGCGGTGCAGGGTCTGCCGTGGTCGGCGTCGTAGGGGAGCGAGAGCATCTGCCAGTAGGAGCTGCCGCCGGTGCCCTGCGGGTCGTAGTCCCAGT
>CALZPA010000320.1 GCA_945827525.1 uncultured Lentisphaeria bacterium
CAGGAACCGCAGGGAGCGGAACGATTGAAAAGCAGGGCCTGACGCTGACGCCGGCGGGCGCCGCGCCTGTCTCCATGGGCATCGGGAACATTCTGACCGACATCGGGGACCATGGCTGCTGGGTGGTCGTCGAGCTGGCGGCCACGAAGGCGACGAGCGCCCGGCTGAGCTGGCTCACAGGCGTCTCGCGGGGCGAGCGCAGCCTGGAGTTCGAGATACAGGGTGACGGCGTGATGCGCCACTACAACCTCGACCTGTCGGCGCAGTCGTCCTGGGACGGGCCGCTCTACGCGCTGCGTCTGGGGCTGTCGGAGGAGCGTTCCGGCTCCCTGACGGTGCGCCGGATGTGGGTGTCGGACGAGCCGGGCGGCCCGGTGAGCCTGGTCGCGAGCCATGCGGGTCTGACGAACGCCATCAACCGCGCCGGCATGGTGCGTCCGTTCTCGTTCCGTCTGCACAACCGGGGCGGGGAGACGGCGAGGGGGCTGCGCATCACGGACGTGTCGCTGCCCGAGGGCGTGACGGTGGTCCGGGACGGCAGGTACCCACTGGCGCCGGTGGACATTCCTGGCGACGACCGCTGGATCGCGACGTTCAACGTGCGCGCGGAGAGGCCGGTGAGGGGGCCGTTTGCGGTGACGATGGCACATTCGGGCGGCGAGACGTTCCGGGTGACGGGCGAGCTGGAGTTCACGGCGCCGTTGGGTCTGCCGAAGGCGGACTATGTGCCGGCACCGCAGCCGCCGGAGAGCGACTATGAGGTGGGTGCGCTGTATTTTCCGGGCTGGGGCCGTGCCCGCCACTGGGGATGGCAGCCCATCTACGAGCGGTGCCCGGAGCGCAAGCCGGTGCTGGGCTGGTTTGACGAGGCCGACCCGGCGTGCGTGGACTGGCAGATCAAGTGGCTGACCGAGAACGGCATCCAGTATCTGCTGGTCGACTGGTACTGGCACATGGGCAAGGTCTCGCTTGAGCACTGGATACAGGCGTACCGCAAGGCGCGCTACCGCAGTCACCTGAAGTGGGCGATGATGTGGGCCAACCACAACCCACCAGGCTCCCACTCCGTCGAGGACATGGAGGCCGTCACCCGCTACTGGATCGACAACTACTTCAACATGCCCGAGTACTACAAGATTGACGGCAAGCCGGTGGTGATGATCTGGAGCGTGAGCAATATGGACCGCGACGTGCCCGACGGCGGCTCGAAGCGGCTGCTGGAGGTTTCCCAGCGGATCGCGCGCGAGGCGGGTCTGCCGGGCATCCACTTCTCGGCGATGAAGTGGCCGGAGACGGTGGTGACGGAGCCGCAGATCCGCGCCCTGGCGGACAAGGGCTTCGAGTCCACGTCCATCTATCACTACATGGGCCATGGCGGCAAGGCGAAGAACCCCGCGCGCTTCTCCTTCGAGCTGGTGGCCGAGACGAACCGCGACCTCTGGGAGAAGTGGCACGAGGTCGGCATCCTGCCGTTCTTCCTCAACCTCTCGACGGGCTGGGACGACCGCCCCTGGCGCAACCACTGCGAGATCTACGGCCGCACGCCCGAGCTCTTCCGCCGGATCTGCCAGGACGCCAAGGCGTTCGCCGACCGGACAGGCCTGAAGAAGCGCATCCTGCTGTCGCCCATCAACGAGTGGGGCGAGGGCTCCTACGCCGAGCCCAACCGCGAATTCGGCTTCGGCATGTACGAGGCCGTCCGCGACACATTCTGCAAGAGGCCCGCCGGCGGCTGGCCCCTCAACTACAGCCCCGAGGACATCGGGCTCCCCGTCTTCGACGACCCCGCCATCGAGGAGGGCCAGAGCTTACGGCGCACGAGCCGCACCTCCTGGGACTTCTCCGACGGCACCCAGTGCTGGCAGCCCCTCATGGGCGTCAGTCCGCTCACCGCCAAGGACGGCGTCCTGAGCTTCGTCACCACGAGCGCCGACCCCGCGCTGTCCGTGAAGCTGGGCAAGCTCCGCGCCAGGCGCTTCAGCAGGCTGGTTCTCCGCATGAGGGTCAGCCCCGTGCCGGCGGACGGCAAGGAGGACAAGGTTCAGCTGTTCTGGGAGAAGGCGCGCACCAGCGCCAACGAGGCCATGTCCATCTCCATCCCCGTGGTGGCCGACGGGCAGTTCCATGACTACGAGTTCAACCTGGGCGCCCACAAGCGCTACAGTGGCTTCCTGACCATGTTCCGCCTCGACCCGCTGTCCCGCAAGGGCGCGAAGGTCGAGATCGCCTCCGTCGAGCTGAAGTGAGGTGACGTGACGTGACGCGGCGGCCTGGCCGCCACGCGAGCGGGCCCCGCCCACGCCGGTGAGATCCGGTGGGGGCGGGGCCCGCATTTTTATTTCGTCTGCTTGCGCTTGCCTGTTCGTTCAGGCTGGGGGGGCGTCACTTGGTGCGTCTGGCATTGAACATGCAGTTGGAGCGGTCGGAGTTGCAGGAGGCGATGCGGGTGCACTTGACGGGCTCGACGTGTCCGTCGGCGAAGAGGCAGTTGGGTGTGTCGTTGGTGAAGTGGGCGCTGTTGTCGCTGCTGACGAGCTGTCCGCGGACCTGGGTGAGGTCGAAGGTGGAGGCGGCGAGGTGGTGCGGGGTGGCACCGGCGCCGTCGCCGTAGGCGATGACGCCGGAGGGCTGGGTGATGACGTCGGGGGAGCGACCGTCGACGCCGGCCATGACGGAGCCGTCGGAGAGGTTCCAGTCGCAGGCGATGCCGTAGGAGTAGCGGTAGGAGCCGTGGTTGTCGGAGGTGAGGTAGAAGCGGTTGGGTGTGACGTCGGTCTTGATGGCCATCTTGTACTTGTTGAGTGGGCAGTCCATGGTCTTCATGTCGCCGACGTAGCTGTAGATGAGGTCAGCCCAGACGTAGCCGCCGTAGCTGCGGATGGGGAAGGCGTTGCAGTCGTCCATGTACATCATGTTGCCGATGCCGACCTGCTTGAGGTTGGAGGTGCAGGAGATGAGTCGCGCCTTCTCGCGGGCCTTGGAGAGGGCGGGGAGAAGCATGGCGGCGAGGATGGCGATGATGGCGATGACGACGAGGAGCTCGATGAGCG
>CALZPA010000321.1 GCA_945827525.1 uncultured Lentisphaeria bacterium
GCCGAGCCGCCCGTCCAGAACGCCGCCGTCCACCTCCTGGCCATCCTCCAGCGCGAGGCGCGGCTCGTCGACTTCCTCCAGGAGGACGTCTCCGCCGCCGACGACGAGCAGCTCGGCGCCGCCGTCCGCAAGATCCACGACGACGCCCAGGCCACCCTCCAGCGCTACTTCACCCTCCGCCCCGTCTTCGACCAGGAGGAGAACACCACCGTCACCATCCCCGCCGACTTCGACAACCGCCGCATCCGGCTCACCGGCAAGGCCGGCGGTCAGCCGCCCTTCACCGCCACCCTCATCCATCGCGGCTGGCAGGCCGAGACCGTCGCCCTCCCCACCACCTCCGCCGCCGTCGACCCCACCATCATCGCCCCCGCCGAAGTCGAACGCTGACACCCCTCCCGCACCATGCACGACGACCTCCCCAACGCCGCCAACACCAGCCCGCTCCTCACCACCCGAACCCTCGGGCGACACCTCGAATTCCACGCCTGCATCGACTCCACCAACCGCCGCGCCAAGGCCATCGCCCTCTCCCCCGACACACCCGAAGGCACCGTCGTCGTCGCCGACCAGCAGACCGCCGGACGCGGACGCATGACCCGACAGTGGCGCTCCCCCGCCGGACTCAACCTCTACCTCTCCGCCATCCTCCGACCCTCCGCCCCCCCACAGACCATCCCACAAATCGCACTCCTCGCCGCCATCGCCCTCCATCAGGCCCTCCACGACCTCCTCCCCGAACTCACCTTCGGACTCAAATGGCCCAACGACCTCTGGAGCCACACCGGACGAAAGCTCTCCGGCATCCTCTGCGAGGCCACCTTCGCCGGCGCCGACTGCGCCGTCATCGCCGGCATCGGCGTCAACGTCAACGACTCCATCGCCAACTTCCCACCCGACCTCCAGCAGACAGCCGCCACCCTCGCCGACCTCGCCGGACACACCCTCCCGCGCCCTCAGCTCCTCGCCGCACTCCTCAACCGCCTCGAACCGCTGCTCGACGACTGGCAGCCACACGCCTCCCTCGAGCACCTCCTCCCCTACTGGAACCAGCACGACATCCTCCGCGGACGCCCCATCACCGTCCAGGACGGCGACGACATCCTCTCCGGAACCGCCGGCGGCATCCTCCCCGACGGACGGCTCATCCTCGACACCCACAGCGGCCAGCGACTCATCCACGCCGGAGACACCCATATCCTCGCCTCCTGCTGATCCCCCCGCAACCATACGAAAAAAAATCAGCGAACACCCCTTGCGGAGACTTGAAAAAGGCACAGAAATTTCCTATAATATACTTTGACCAGCGACGCTCGACCCAAGCCTGCGCCGCCCCATGACGTCCTGTCGCGACTTGTCGCATCCTGTCCCCAACTGTCATGCGCTGAACCACAGACATAGCCCAGAGGAGAACAGACCATGCTCCAGAACAGCCCGAAACGTGACGCCTTCACCCTCATCGAGCTCCTTGTCGTCATCGCCATCATCGCCATCCTCGCCGCCATGCTCCTCCCCGCGCTCTCCAAGGCGCGCGAGAAGGCCGAGCAGATCTCCTGCGTCAACAACATGAAGCAAATCGGACTGGCCGAGACCATGTACGGCAACGACTACAAGCAGTACTTCGTCTTCGCCTACCGCTCCGTGCCCAATGGCTCCAAACTCTCCTACACCTGCTTCCCCATCCTCCTCGACCCCTATGTCGCCGAAATGAAGACCTACGAGTGCCCCGCCGACAGCGACCCCTTCAGCCCGCCCGGACAGGGCATGACCGACCCACTCAGCTACATCGCCTTCTACGGCGTCCACAAGCCCGGCGACAGCTATGGCACCCCCAATGAGGGCATCCGGCGCAACGCCTGCAAGAAACCCTCCAAGACCTTCTCCATCGCCCCAAACGCCGACCCCGACACCCCCGCCGCCGAGCACTCCATGGGCTTCAACCTCGGCAACATCAACGCCACCGCCAAGAACCGCGTCGGCTACAACCGCCACTCCGGACAGGCCAACTACCTCTTCGTCGACGGACACGTCGAGTCCCGCCAGGGCAGCCAAATCCAGTTCCTCAAGTCCGGCGACCCCGAGATCACCTCCTACTGGTAGCCACGACGGTACCCCCCCCGCTTTCCCCCCCATACCTCACCGACTCAATCTCCCCCCGTCAGACCATGAACCGCAGAAACCCCTTCACCCTCATCGAGCTCCTCGTCGTCATCGCCATCATCGCCATCCTCGCCGCCATGCTGCTGCCCGCGCTCTCCAAGGCCCGCGAGAAGGCCGAGCAGATCTCCTGCGTCTCCAACAAGCGCCAGATCGGCGTCGCCGAGCAGATGTACGTCGGCGACAACCGCAACTGGCAGCTCTACACCCCCGTCTGCTCACCCTACACGAACTGGGAGTCCCACGCCGACCAGAACAGGCCGCCGCAGGCGCTCCTCTACTCCTACGTCGGACAGGAGCCCAAGGTCTTCCTCTGCGACGCCGACCCCTCGCCCAATGACTACGTCTACTACAAGGCCAACAACTTCTCCGGCACCGACGGTCTCCAGAGCGGCTCCAGCACCCTCTTCAACGGACGCATCGTCGTCGTCGACCCCTGCAAGGTCACCGCCGTCAAGAAGCCCACCATCGTCCCCCTCTGCGCCGACGGCAACTACATGATTCACTACAAGTGGAGCTCCATCGACTCCGTCCACTACACCAACGCCAACGGCTCCCGCCTCGACTGGGACCACAGCGGACAGGCCAACGTCCTCTTCGTCGACGGCCACTGCGAGTCCCTCAACCGCAACGGCATCGTCTTCCACCTCGCCACCAACCCCACCGACACCTCCCTCCCCACCGCACCTAACCTGTAGCGCGCTCCCCCGTCACTTCCCACCGCCCCCATCCCTCAACACCCCACGTTCCACCCCCATCCCGTCCCCATGAACCGCAGAAACCCCTTCACGCTCATCGAGCTCCTCGTCGTCATCGCCATCATCGCCATCCTCGCCGCCATGCTGCTGCCCGCGCTCTCCA
>CALZPA010000322.1 GCA_945827525.1 uncultured Lentisphaeria bacterium
AAGAGAGAAGGAGTTAGGCAAAGTCGAGGCGGACGGAGACGGTCTGTCCTGGCGCAACGGGGATGGCTTCCCGACGGCCATAGGAGAAGTCGGCGCGGTCGCCGCAGACAAAGCGTTCGCGGGTGACGCGGGACATGAGACGTCGGCCGTCCAGCAGCTCCAGGGTGAGGGTGAAGGAGCCGTAGGCGAAGGGGGCGCGGTCGGGGAACGTGATGTCGAGGACGTTGGAGGAGGACAGGTCGCGGAGCAGCTCCTGGGGCAGTTGGACGAAATGTCGGGCCTCGTAGCAGACGCCGTGGGGGATGGGGCCGAGCGGGTGGCCGTTGAGCGTGAGGCGCGAGGTGGCCTCGTCGGCGCCGGAGGCGGCGAAGAGGTTGAGGCGTGCGGCGCGTATCTGGAGCTGGTCGGTGGGGCGGAGGGGATGGGCCAGCCGTTCGACGGGAGGTGCGTCGATGAGTTCGGGCGGGGCGAACCGTCGGCGCTGGACGAGCCGTCCGGCGGGGCCGTGGAGGGTCATGCGCGTAAGATGGAGCGCGTCTCCGTCGAGGTCGATGAGGAGGAAGGCAGGGTCGAAGTCCTCGGGGATGCCCCAGAGGTAGCTGTCGCGCAGGGCGTCGGGGATGGCGTGCCACTCGTCGAGGGCGGGCGGCAGGGGGACGGGGTAGCCGATGGAGGAGCCCGTGAGGTGGAGGAGGCCGTCATGGAAGCTGGCGGTCTGGTTATGGGTGTGGCCGCAGAAGTAGGCGTCGACGGGATGTCCGCGGAGGAGGTCGGTGACGTCGGCGCGGAAGGGGACGCTGTCGAAGAAGTGGCGTCCGAAGAGGTGGAGAGGCGGGTGGGCGACGACGAAGCGTCGCGGGGCGTCGTCGGTCTCGTCGAGCTGCTGGCGGAGCCAGTGGCGCTGGGTGTCGTCCCAGTGGGTGTAGTCGAGGATGATGAAGGTGTAGCCGCCGGGGAGGATGACGGTCTGCCATTCGCGTTCGGGATGGCGGCGGTCATGGGTGCCGCGCGCGCGGAGGAACCGGGGGGCGCAGGGGCGGAGCAGACTGAGGGCGGAGGTCTCGTCGGCGAGATTGGCGGCGTTTCCGGCGTCGGTGTTGGGGCGCATGCCCTCGATCATGTCACCGGTGGAGATGAGGAGGTCGGGGTTCTGGTCGCGGATGAGCGTGGCCAGTGGGGGGAGGACTTCCTGGGTGAAGCCGGCGTAGCGGAGGGCGTCGGGGGCGATGCCGCGATGACGGACGACGGCTCGTTCGGCGAGGGTGCAGTAGTGGGTGTCTCCGAGGACGCAGAAGCGGAAGGGTGCCATGTCTGGGGTGCTCCGTTGGCGTGGCTGGTCTTTCTTAGGGTTGTGCCTGGGGGGCTGGGAGTCGGCTGTCGAGGTGGCGTCGGGCGAAGTCGAGGATGGCCTGCCGGTAGTCGTGGGCTCGGTCGGGGTCTTCGCAGAGGAAGTGTCCGGAGTTGGGGAAGGGGATGAGGCGGTGTTCGATGTGATGCTGTTGCAGGGCGCGCTGGAGGCGTTCGGCGTGGAGGGGCGGGACGAGTTCGTCGCGGTCGCCGTAGGCCATGAGGGTGGGGACGGTGGTGTCGCGGACGAGCCGGGCGGGCGAGAGGTCGCGGACGGCTGGGGGGACGTCGCCGGCGAGGAAGTCGTCGCGGGGGATGTCCTGTCCGGCGCCGGCGCAGGCGAGTTTCCAGGCGAAATCGGGATTGAAGTTGGGCCAGGCGTCGGCGGCGAAGTCGGCTGGGCCGGCCTGCTGCCAGACGAACGCGACGGGGAGTGGGGAGACGTCGGCGCGGGTGTAGGCGTAGAGCATGGCGAGGTGCGCGCCGGCGGAGTAGCCGGAGAGGGCGACGGCGGCGAGGGGGCGTCCGTGGCTGTCGGCGAACTGGCGGAGCTTGCCGAGGCAGGCCTGGATGTCGTCGAGCATGTCGTGGAAGGAGGCGGGGGTGTCGGGGCGGTGGAGGGAGTAGGAGAGGGTGGCGGTGACGTAGCCGGCCTTGGCGAAGCGCTTGCAGGCGTAGGCGATGTCCTGTCGCCATCCGCTGTTCCAGCCGCCGCCATGGATGAAGAGGAAGGCTGCGGCGGGTCCCTGGCGGAGAGGGAGATAGATGTCGCAGGCGAGTCCTCGTGTCTGGTCATAGACGACGTCGGTGAAGGCGTGGCCGTCGGTGGCCTCGTGCCAGTCCTCGATGAGGTCGGCGCGGCGCAGTTTCTGGTGCAGGAGGAGGGCGGAGGTGGCGCAGCCGGCGAGGGCGGTCAGGAGGAGTCCGATGACGAGGAGGCGGAGGTGGCGTCGGATCCAGGCGAGTGCGGGGTAGGGGCGGGCGGCTGGGGTATCCATCGTCGGTTGGTCAGCAGAGAGTCAGCTACACATGGGGGGGCGGGTAGCCGATGGCGACGTCGGTCGATAAGCCGCTCGGTCAGGTCAGAAGAGGGTCAGCTGTCCGCGTGGGGGTGGTGTGGGGGGCGGGGGGAGTGGGTCGAGGGCGCCGAGGTGCGCGAAGACGGGGAAGAGGTAGCTGGCGCCGAAGACGCCGAGTTTTTTTGGTCCGTCGATGGGTGCGCCGGCGGCGGTGAGCTCACGGGCCTTGCGGTATCCCTGCATGATGGAGGAGCGGGTGATGGACTTCTCCTTGCGGTCGAAGAAGACCTCGTTGCCGCGGATGGCGAAGGTGAAGGCGAGTCCGCGCGCGGTGGTGAACGTCTGGCCGGCGCAGGCGGCGAAGCGATCCCAGAAGGCCAGCTCCTCGGGCGTGTAGCTGGACAGGTCAGCGTAGTGGGGCATGTCAGGTGCGTGGGCGAGTGGGGTGTCGAGAACTACATCAGGGACGGAGCGATGTTCGGTCAAATGAGTCGCCGCAACCGCGACGACGCTTCTTGGGTGTCGAGAACTACATCAGGGACGGAGCGATGTTCGGTCAAATGAGTCGCCGCAACCGCGACGACGCTTCTTGGGTGTCGAGAACTACATCAGGGACGGAGCGATGTTCGGTCAAATGAGTCGCCGC
>CALZPA010000323.1 GCA_945827525.1 uncultured Lentisphaeria bacterium
TCGAGGTCATCGGTCTTTTCGCTGGCGAAGCGTCGGCGTTTGGCAAGGATGCGGTTGAGTTCGGCCTCGTCGGGCGCGTGGGCTACCAGTCGCCATCGTCGAGGGAGGCATCGAGGTCATCGGTCTTTTCGCTGGCGAAGCGTCGGCGTTTGGCAAGGATGCGGTTGAGTTCGGCCTCGTCGGGCGGGGGGAGGACATCGAGCTGTCGCTTGAGGAGGCTGACGAGGTCATCGGTGTGTTCGGCGAGTTCGGCGCAGATGGGGATGATGGGGATGTCTGGTTCGGCGCTCTGGAGTCTGGCGAGGGCGTCCTGGGCCTCGTCGAGATCCATCTTGTTGGCGACGATGACGGCGGGTCGGCGGGAGAGTCCGGGTTCGTAGGCGTCGAGTTCGCGGCGGAGGCTGGCGAGGTCGTTGAGGGGGTCTCGGCCGTCGACGCCGGCCATGTCGAGGACATAGCAGAACATTCGGCAGCGTTCGATGTGTCGGAGGAAGGCGTGTCCGAGTCCGACGTTTTCGCTGGCGCCGTCGATGAGTCCGGGGATGTCGGCGACGCTGAAGCGCGAGTAGTCGGGCATTTCGACGATGCCGACGTTAGGATGGAGGGTGGTGAAGGGGTAGGGGGCGGTTTTGGGTCTGGCGGCGGAGAGAGCGCGGAGGAGGGTGGACTTGCCGGCGTTTGGGTATCCGACGAGTCCGACATCGGCGACGGTCTTGAGTTCGAGTTCGAGATCGAAGACTTGTCCGTCCTCACCTGGCTGGCAGGTTTTGGGAGCGCGGTTGACGCTGGAGACGAAGTGGGTGTTACCGAGTCCGCCGCGTCCGCCCTTGGCGATGATGGCCTCCTGTCCGTCCTCCTTGAGGTCGACCATGAGGTCTCCGTTTTCGGCGTTGAAGACGAGTGTGCCGACGGGGACGACGATGACGGCGGGGGCGCCGTTTTCGCCGTGCATTTTTCGTCCGCGTCCGTTGCCGCCGTTGCGGGCCTTCCAGATGGGCTGGAAGCGGAGCGCGATGAGGCTTTGCTCGCCGCCGTCGGCGCGGAGGATGACGTCGCCGCCGCGTCCGCCGTCGCCGCCGTCGGGGCCGCCCATGGGGACATATTTCTCGCGGCGCATGCTGGCGCTGCCGCCGCCGCCGTGGCCGGCCTCGACGTGAATTTTAGCTCGGTCTGCAAACATAGTGGTGTATTATTCCTGGGGAAGGGGCGTGTGGTCAGGCGTCGAAGGAACGGCGGAGCGCTTCCTTGCGCTCCTCGCGTTTGGCCTCGAGGCGTCTGATTTCGCTGACGAGTGTCTGTTCGCGCTGTTCGCGCTGTTCGGGCGTCTCGTTGTCGGCGGGTCGTGAGGTGAGCTTGAGCTGAGCGATTTTGGCGTCGATGTCCTTGTCGACATCGGCGAGCTGCTGCTTTTGGCTGTCGGAGTAGGATTTGGCTGGTCCGCCGAAGCGTTCCATGGCCAGTTCGAAGGCGCTTTTCATGAGTGTGTTCCCCCGCGAGGATGATGGATGCTGTTGGCTAGGCTGGAGAGCCAATCCATGCTATAATATAGTGCCTGTTTGGGCGAACAGTAGCCGCTGGGAGCGACAGTCGCATCTTTCCGGGGAAACCTTGCATGACGAATGACATTCTTCTGACTTTTCTGCGCCGGTATCCGCTGCTGGGCGAGGGGCCGGGCTGGCGTCCGGCGCTGGTGGGCTTCAGCGGCGGCGTGGACTCGACGGCGTTGCTGCTGCTGCTGCACGCGGCGCAGGTGCCGGTGACGGCCGTCCATTTTCACCATGGTCTTCGCGGTGCGGACGCGGACGCGGATGCGTTGTGGTGCGAGGCGTTCTGCGCCGAGCGTCGGATACCGTTTCTCTGCCGTCGGCTGGCGGTTCCGCGGCATCGTCTGCGTGGCGAGAGCGTGGAGACGGCGGCTCGGCGTCTGCGTCTGGCGGGGTGGGAGGAGCTGTCGCGCGAGCGTGGCGGCTGTCCCATCTTTCTGGCGCATCATGCGGACGACGCGCTGGAGGAGCTGCTGCTGCGGCTGATGCGCGGTTCGAACGCGACGGGGCTGACGTCGCTGCGTCCGGTGCGGCGGCTGGGCGGGCTCACGTTTATGCGTCCGCTGCTGTCGTGCCGGAAGTCGGAGCTGCAGCGGTATGTGGAGTCGTGCGGTGTCCGTGACTGGCGTGTGGACGCGACGAACGGCGAGAATGACTGTCGTCGCAACGCGATACGCAACCGGCTGCTGCCGCTGATGCGTGAGATTGCGGGGACGGACGAGGGGCTGCTGCAGGCGCTGGAGGCGCTGCGTCTGGACGCGGACTGCCTGGAGTCGGGCGTGGAGCGTCTGTTTGGGTCGCGGAGCTGGACGGGGGTCTGTCCGGGGCTGGACGCCTGGCGTGGGCTGGAGAAGGCGCAGTTGCCTCGGATGTTCCGCCTGTGGCGTCAGCGCGAGGGGGGCGGGGATGTCGTGCCCTCCGGGCCGTTTGTGCGGCGTCTGCATGAGGTCCTTCACGCGGAGCGGTTTGCCGACTGTGTGCTGCAGGTGGACGGCTCGGCGCGGGTGCGGGTGAGCGGGCGCGGGCTGGAGCTGCTGCGGGACGAGGCTGCGCCGGAGCCGTTTGAGGTCGAATGGCGCTGGCGGGAGCAGCCGTCGCTGGCGTTGCCGGGACAGCGCGGACGGCTCAGCTGCGGGGCGTCCGTAGGGGAGGGTGAGCGCTTTGCGTGTGGAGCGTTGCCGGAGTGTCTGACGGTTCGCTCGTGGCGTCCGGGGGATCGGATGCGTCCCTTTGGGCGCACGGGGAGCAAGAAGCTGCAGGATTTGTTTGTGGACGGCCATGTGCCGGCGTGGGAGCGTCATCGGCTGCCGCTGGTCTGCGCGGGGGAGGAGATCATCTGGGTGCCGGGGGTACGGCGCGCCGAATTCGGTCGTGTGGCCGAGGGCGAGGAGGCGGTGTGGCTGTGCTTTGAGGCGGGGTGATTTTTTTCGCCTCGCTTCGCTCGGCG
>CALZPA010000324.1 GCA_945827525.1 uncultured Lentisphaeria bacterium
CCAGCGGCGCCTGTCCCGACGGCGCCCTCGCCGTCGGGCGAAAATCGACTCAATCAGACACGATATTGCGCACCCAGGCGCCCGAGCGGACGATTGCGGCCGCGACGAGCGCCTTCAGTCCGTCTGACCACTGCGACAGCAGATAGAACGGCAGAATTCCCCAGTCGGTCAGATAGCCGATGCCGGCCGTCACGCTCACGGTCACCAGCCAGTTGTAGCCGCTGTCCAGCAGGAACGTGATGCCGCTGCGACCGCCCGAGCGTATCACAAAGTACGAGGCGTGCGCGAAGGCCCGCAGCGGCACCACCGTCGTCCCCAGCAGCAGCAGCTTCGTCGCCAGATGGCGCGTCGCGTCGTCGATGTCATACAGGCGCGGCACATACGGCGCGCACAGGCACGTCAGCGCGGCCATCGCCACGCCCAGCTCCACCGTCAGCCAGATGAGCCGCCATGCCAGCGACTGCGACTCCCGCAGACGCCCCGCGCCCAGCTCATGGCCGACCATCACCGACACCGCCCCGCCCATCGAGAAGAACGCGCAGTTGAAGAGCATCGCCACCGTCATCGCGATGTTCACCGCCGTGATGACGTGCAGACCGCGCAGCGAATAGCACTGCAGCAGCACCGCCATGCTCACAGACCAGCACAGCTCGTTCAGCAGCAGCGGCACGCCACGCTGGCAGATGTGCAGCGCCAGCGCCCTCGGTATCGCCAGCGTCCGGTACGCGCCCACGATGAACGGGAACGACGACGGATGCAGATGCGTGTACGCCAGGTTGATCAGCAGCTCCAGATACCGCGCCGCGACCGTCGCCAGCGCCGCGCCCACCACACCCAGACACGGAAAGCCGAACTTCCCGAAAATCAGCGCGTAGTTCCCCGCCACATTCAGCAGTATCGACACCACGCTCGCCACCATCGGCACCCGAACCTCACCCAGCTCGCGCAGCGTGCTCGCGTACATCATCGACAGCGCAAACGCCGGCAACCCCCACACCATCACCGACAGATACTCCCGAGACAGCGCCAGCGTCGCGTCCAGCTCCTCCGGACGCCCCTCCCCACGCAGATACAGCCCTATCAGCTCCGCCGGAAACGCCTTCAGCAGCGCCAGCGCACACACGAAGATCACCGCCACCAGCACCAGCTTCACCCGGAAGCAGTGCCGCACCCCGTCCATGTCCCGCGCACCCGCATACTGCGTCGAGAAGATGCCCGCGCCCGACAGCCCACCAAACACGCACAGGTTGAACACAAACAGCAACTGATTCACAATCGCCACGGACGCCATCGGCACCGCGCCCACCGCACCCACCATCAGGTTGTCCAGCAGACTGCACACATTCGACACCGTGTTCTGCACGAACATCGGTATCAGCAGCCCCATCACCTGACGATAGAACGCCCTGTCCCCCACCAGCAGACCGCACCGGCCGCGACTCTCCAACGCCTCCATCACCGCTCACCTCACACTCGCCTCATCCCATCACACAAAAAAACGTCGGCCCCCCTCGCCTGACCGCCAGGGGGACCGAATTCGCCGCGCAGCTCAATGGCCTGACCGCAACCCCATCAGGGCGTCCACTGGCCAAGCTCCCACTGCGTCTTGCTCATGAAGAAGTTGCCCAGATACGAGATCTGATGCACCGGGCCACTGTCCACCGAGACATTCTCATTGCTCTTCTTCTTGACATGGTAGAAGCAGGAAAGAACCGGATACACCGACTCATCGATGGGATCGATCTCGATGGTCTTCTTGCCGACCGTACAGCTCAGCTTTCCGGTCTTCAACTGGAACTCCTTGCACTCCTGAACGGTCTTGCAGGTGCTGTCGGCTCCGAACCAATCCTCTATTCCATTAGCGCTTGCCGCGCACATCTGATACAGATAGGAGCTACCAGGCGCGGGAACCTGCTCCTTGCGGCTCGAGCCGATATTGGGTCCGGGAATTGTCACCTTTACCTTCTCACCAATCGTGTAACTCCAACAATTCTCACTTTCGTTTGTTTTGTAAATGGGATTTTCGCTGGTGTCATACATGAACTTGGCTTTGTTTTCATCATACGGATGCGGGTCGGTGTCCTTGTTGTCCGTCATGGGGCAGCGGTAGATTTTGTTGGTGTTGACATAATTCGGATAAAGATAAGTCAGCCAGTAGGGATAGGCGTCGCGGTTGTCGCTGCGGTAGATGGCGATGGCGTTGGAGAACTGCTTCATCTGGCTGATGCAGGCCGTGGACTTCGCCTTCTCGCGTGCCTTCTGCAGCGCCGGCAGCAGCAGCGCCGCCAAGATGGCGATGATGCCGATGACGACCAGCAGCTCAATCAGCGTGAAGGTCTGATGCGAATGGTGCTTGGACATGATTGGGTCTCTTGCTATGGGTGAACGAACGGTTCTGGACACACTTTTCTGGCCCGGCGAAAGCCGCTGGGCGAACACGGACATAGGATTAACGGACAGCATCGGTGAAAAATTGGTCAGCGACTCGCCTCAGTTGTCCCCAAGCACCACCTGACACGCCTTGCGGCAGAAGGCGACGCCGTAGCGTCGGATTTCGATGCCGTCGATGTCCGAGAAGACGCTGGCGTAGTGGCGGGCGTCGATCTGGTCGAGGCCCTTGCGGGCGCTGTCTCCGAGCTTGTCGAAGGACGGGGCGACCTTGAGCTCGAGGACCAGCGCCGTCTGTCCGTCGCCGGCGAGCACGCCAATGTCCATGCGCCCGTCGCCGGCCTCGCGGTTGCTGAGCACCTGGGCGCTGTCCACGGAGGCCAGGAGACTGGCCAGGAACGCATGGTAGTACTGCTCGGCGTAGTCGTAGTAGCTGATGGTGTCCAGCAGCAGCTCGTCGAGCAGGGCCTGCGCCTCCTGCACGCGCCCCTCCAGCAGCATGACGGACAGCCGCCCGCCCGAGTCGGCGCAGAGGCCTTCCCGCAACCAGTCGTCCACCCTCTCCCGCAGCAGCTCCTTGACCTCGCGGTTCGGCAGCAGC
>CALZPA010000325.1 GCA_945827525.1 uncultured Lentisphaeria bacterium
ATGAGGATTGGGTTGAGACCGATGATGACGAATCCCCTGATGGCTATGGCCTTACAGGCATCATAGAATGTGGCAAAACGGATGTCGTCATTCCCAGCACATTTCAGGGAAAGGCCGTGACAGGAATTTGCTATGAGGCCTTTTACGGATGTGTCCTGAACAGCATCACCATCCCCTCGTCAGTCAAGTACATTGAAGGACTCTGGTTTGGCGAGAATGGCAGCGTGGCTGAATACCGCGTGGCAGGAGGCAAGAACTTCATAGCTCTGGATGGCGTGCTCTACAACTATGCCAAGACGCTTCTGATTGCCTATCCGGCGGGCAAGAAGGCGGAGAGGTATGTGATGCCCGACACCTGCGTGGGTGCCTATGAGGATGCCCTCGACCGCTGCCCTTACCTCAAATCCATCACCCTTTCGGCAAAGTTCTCAACCTTTGGGTTCGGCGGAGACGACAGCAGCGAGATGGACGGCAATCTCACGGACTGCCTGGCACTGGAGGAGATCATCGTCCCCACCAGCAACAAATCCTTCGCCTCCAAGGAGGGTGTCCTCTACAACAAGAGCATGACAAGACTATGGCTGTATCCGCTGGGCAAGAAGGGCACCACCTTCACCTTGCCCAGCACCGTCACGCGCATCGGGGAGGATGCGTTCGGCAGCACCTGGAACTGCAGCGAGGAACAGTGCGAACAGCTCGAGTTGCGCACAGTCATCATGCCGACCTCCGTCAACTACATCGAGATGGAGGCCATGGAGGGCAGCAATGTGAGAGAGCTCTTCTTCCTGGGCAAGCCGCCCACGCTGGAGGGGGAAAGCGAAGGCGAGACGTATGGCGGTTGGCTCGACAACGACAAATGCCGCATCAAGGCCTACGCCGGCACGGGATGGGACAAATATGCTGGCGGCACCTTCGCCAGTGTGCCCGTCTCCATCGTCAGTAAGATGACGGCGCTGAGCCTAGAGGCTGAGACCAGCCTGCTGCTTCAGGGTGAAACCTGCTCGTTCATGGCCTATGCCAGCTATGAGGATGGCGAGATTTCGGAGGTGGCATATCCGTCCTGGAGCATCACCGTCGGCAGCGCCTACGCCTCCATCGACCTCCAGGGACGCCTCACCGCCAAGACCGGCCTCACGGAGGATCAGACGGTCACCGTCAAGGCGACCGTCACGGAAGGCTCCGTCACCAAAAGCGCCACGACGACCATCACCCTGCTCGCCTCCGAATTGACGGGCCTGTATATCGATCTGTCCGAGGAGACTCTCTCCAATGGCGATTCCTGCTTACTGGAGGCCTATGTCACCACCATCTGGGATGACGAGCCCCAGTATGTCGCCCCCGTCTGGAGCATCGTCTCCGGCGGAGACTACGCCACCATCGACCAGGCTGGCTGCCTCACCGCCAAGAGCGTCTCCGACAGCCAGTCGGTGACCGTCAAAGCATCCTATACAGACGGATTCGTGACCAAGACTGCCACAGCCACCATCACCATCATCCCCTCGCCGCTTGATCATCTGGAGATTGCGGGGCCGTCCTCCGTCATGTCCGGCAAAAGTGCCCAATACACGGCCTACGCCCACTACAAGAATGGCACTTGGCAGGAGGTGACGCCCTCCTGGACCGTTCTCGCGCAGACGCCGACCGCTACCGTCAGCGCCTCGGGACGGCTCACCGCCCTCGATGGCCAGTACACCCACAATCTCGCCATGCTTCAGGCCACCTACACGGAACACGGCATCACCCGCTCGGAGACCGTCTTGATTGACATCGAGCCGTTGCCGCCCTATCTTGTGGGCCTGGAGACCACGCTGGGCAGTCGCTGCCTACTCGCCGGCAAGTCCATGCGCCTGACGGCGCAGGCACAGTACAATGTCGGCGGCCCCAAGACTGTGAACGCCACCTGGACCCTCCTCGAGGGTGCCAGCTATGCCAGCCTGACCGCCGATGGCACTGCGCTGATCATCTCGTCCGCCCTCCGCGACTCGCAGGGCATCCTGCTGCGCGCCTCCTACACCGAGAGCGGACGCACCGTGACCCGGGATGTCAGCCTGATGGCCATCCCCGCTGACTTCACAGGCATGTCCTTCAGCTACACCTACCTCTTGAAGGCCGGCTGGCAAAGCCTATCCATCGTGCTAAAGCTCGATGAGCCCTCGCAGCAGAAACTGCTCCAGAGCTTCATCATCTTCAGCTTCGACACGGAGAACCGACGCTATCAGAAGGCGGAACGTCTGGAGGCTGGCCAGTCCTACTGGCTCTACGCGGAGTCGGGCTGCGCCATCCAGGTCACAGGCTCCCCTCTAGGCACCCCCGTCGCCGCCGAATAGATCTCATAGGACTCACAGGAGCAGATTGACGAGGCCGCCCGTCACCAGCGAGAAGAGCAGGACAAACAGCAGGTACCAAGCAAAATTCCGAGCGCCCAGCACGATCTTCAGCGCCCCCAAGTTGGTAATCTTCGTGGCGGCGCCCGTCAGCATGAAGGCCGTCGCCGCCCCCAGGCGCATCCCCTCGGCCAGCCAGTCTCGCAGCATCGGTATGGCGCCGCCGCCGCACACATAGAGCGGAACGCCCACCATCGCGGCCAGCAGCAGCCCCGCCTGTCGCTGGCCGCCAAACAGACGCCCGACCAGCTCCGGCGGAACATAGCGCTGGAACAGCGCCGACAGCAGAATGCCCGCCGCAAACCACGGCCCCGTCGCCCTGACGTTGCGTCCCAGGCTGAACAGCAGACGCAGCGCCGGATGCGGATGCGTGTCGCGCCCAGGACGTTCGGCAAAGCCACCGAAGTCGAAGAACGGCTCGCCACGACGGACATGGCGAAGCAGTGCCCCCGCTGCGACGCCGCACAGGAAACAGGCGACCAGCCGGACGCACAGCGCCGTCCGCCCTAGCGCGGCGGTGTAGAGCAGCAACTGCGGATTCAGCAGGATGGAGCTCATCATGAAGGCGCCCAGAAAGTCCTCCTTGAGCCCCCTCTGCGCGAA
>CALZPA010000326.1 GCA_945827525.1 uncultured Lentisphaeria bacterium
GCGAAGCGGCGGAAGATCCCCACCACTGGGCCGGAAGTTCTCCGCGCGGAAGCGCAGGATGTCCCGACGGCGCCCCCGCCGTCGGGCGGAAACCGACCGCCTCGCTGCAGCGAGGCGCTTTTTTGTGTCTTTTGTGTCTTTTGTGGATAGAATCAGGCTCCGACGAATGACCATGGCGACACAAAATCTCGCCTGTTGGCTATCCAGCGTAAGAAAAGAGACTACATTAGGCACGGGACACGGGCCAGGAGCGTTCCCGCCGCTGACAGAGAATGCGAGACGACACCAGCAAAACGCATCCAACGCCCGATGACTGTCCCCTTTTGCCAATAGTGTAAAGAACCACCCAAGTAAGGGAGCATCCGTACGTTATGAAGAAGAAACTGAGAGTCGGCATCATCGGCTGTGGCCGTATTTCTCCGTTCCATGGCATGCCCGCGAAGGCCCAGGAGTGCGTCCAACTGGTCGCCTGCTGCGACCTCATCGAGGAGCGCGCCAAGGCACGCGCCAAGCTGTTCGGCTGCAAGAAGACCTACACGGACTTCGAGGAGATGATCACCAAGGAGAAGCTGGACGTCGTGCACATCTGCCTGCCGCACTACCTGCACTCGCCCGTGGCTGTCCGCGCCCTGGAGCTGGGCTGCCACGTCCTCACGGAGAAGCCCATGGCCATCTCCATGGAACAGGCGCAGGCCATGGTCGACGCCGCCAACAAGTCCGGCAAGACGCTCGGCGTCATCTTCCAGAACCGCTACAACGCCGGCTCTGTCCTCGTCAAGAACGCCCTCGACAGCGGTCGCCTCGGCGCCATCAAGTCCGCCAAGTGCAACGTCACCTGGTGCCGTACCCCCGAATACTACACCGGCAGCGACTGGAAGGGCACCTGGAAGATGGAGGGCGGCGGCGCCATCATCGACCAGGCCATCCACACCATCGACCTCATGTGCTGGTTCATCGGCTACGGCGACAAGGGCAGCAACCTCGACTACTGCGACGTCTCCATCGCCAACCGCAACCACCATGACCTCCATAACACCATCGGCGACCTCATCGATGTCGAGGACTGCGCCGACGGACTCATCGCCTTCAAGGACGGCATCAAGGCCTCCTTCTGGTGCATGAACTACTACAGCCACGACGCACAGGTCGAAATCGAGGTCGCCTGCGAAAACGGCATCGCCAAAATCACCGCCGAGGAAGGCAAGGTCACCTTCTACGACGGACGCGAGATGATCGCGCGCCCCGACCCCAACGACGTCTTCGACTACGGCGGCGGACCCTCCTACTGGGGCGCCAGCCACACCAAGCAGATCACGGACTTCTACGACGCCCTCAGCGAAGGCAGACAGCCCGAAATCACCGGACAGCTCATCCTCGAAACCACCCATAAGCTCATCATGGGTCTCTATGAGTCCGGCAAGACCCACCAGGTCAAGCAGTTCTGAGGCAACGGCATCCATGCAAGGCAAAATCGACATTCCCGAGGGCCTGCAGACACGTCTGTGCGTCCTCGGCGCAGATATGCTCAAGGAGGTCCCCGCGACCTTCCGTAGCCTCTGGCTCGACGGCACCGCCATCATCGTCGCCGACGAGAACACCTGGCGCGCCGCCGGACAGAGCGTCGCCGACTTCCTCCGCGAGACCGGCATCCCCCAGGACGAACCCGTCATCTTCCCCGCCGAACCGCGCCTCCATGCCGACGACCGCCACGCCCAGAACCTCCGGGAACGCATCGCAGGCAAGGTCGCCATCGCGGTCGGCGGCGGCACCATCAACGACATCTGCAAGCTCGCCACCGAATACGCCGGCAACCGCGGCTACCTCTGCGTCGCCACGGCCGCCTCCGTCGACGGCTTCACCTCCTACGGCGCCGCCATGACCGTCCACGGCTTCAAGAAGACGATGCCCTGCGCCGCGCCCATGGCCATCCTCGCCGACACGGGCGTCGTCGGCTCCGCCCCCGACGAGCTCACCGCCTCCGGCTATGCCGACCTCGCCGCCAAGATACCCGCCGGCGCAGACTGGTTCATCGCCGACTACCTCGGTGAGCATCCCATGGCACCCGACGTCTGGCAGCTCGTCCAGCCCGAACTCCGTGACTGGCTCAGCGATCCCGAGGGACTCCGCGACAAGCACCCCGAACCGCTCCGCAAGCTCTTCAAGGGACTCGCCATGACTGGCTTCGCCATGCAGTTCTTCCACGACTCGCGACCCGCCTCCGGCGCCGAACACCTCCTCAGCCATGTCTGGGAGATGGACGGACTCCGCAAGGACGGCGTCGAACCCTCCCATGGCTTCAAGGTCGCCATCGGCACCCTGATGACCACCGCCCTCATGACGGAGACGTTCGCCCTCGACCCCGAGGAGATCGCCGTCCGCGCCGCCCGCCACCATGGCCCCTCCCACGCCGAGCGTGGCGCCATGATCGACGCCTGCCTCGCCGGCAGCGCCTTCCACGCCGACACCCGACGCATCGCCCTTGACAAGCTCCTCACCGGCGGCGACCTGGCCGTCCGACGGGCCGCCATCATCACCGGCTGGGAAACTCTACGCACCCGAGTGATGAACCAGCTCATTCCCTTTGAGGAGCTGAAGCGACGTTTCGCGGTGGTTGGCGCCCCGACGGAGCCCGCCCACATTGGCGCCTCGCGCGCGAGTCTCTGCCGTGCGGTCATCGTCGCGGCGATGATCCGCCGCCGCTACACCATCCTCGACCTCCTCTTCGAGCTCGGACTCCTCGAGGACATGCTCGATATCGTCCTCTCCAAGGACTACTTCTCGGACTTCGCCTAAACGGTTTGTCCGTTGTCCACAAAAGACACAAAAGGCACCAAAAGCGCCTCGCTCCGCTCGGCGGAATGCGGTCGCGCCGCTGTCGCGGCGCGACCCTTTTTTTATCGTCGATTGAGTCGACTTAACCGTAACTTTCAGCGTTTAGGGAATACATTTTATTTTCCAAGAAAAGTCAT
>CALZPA010000327.1 GCA_945827525.1 uncultured Lentisphaeria bacterium
CCTACGGGGCGGCGGTGGCTGCATCCGTCGCGGCGGCCGCGTCCGGCGTAGCCGGCGACGCCTGGGTCACCGGCGGCAGGTTCCGCTTCCCCGACGACTATGGCGTGGCCCTGCGGCGCATGCCCGGCATGGTGTGGCAGGACCGCACCAGGAACGCCGGCACAGGCTCCGTGTGGCGGGAGAGCTACGTTACCGCAAGCGACGGGTCGCGCTCGGCAGGGTACCCAGGCCTGCGCGTGTGGGACAGCGCCGAGCTCACCAGGTCCGGCTACCGCTCCGGGCCGCTGTCGTCCACCTACGCCATCAATGTCTAGAGAACAGGGAGACACTCACATGACTGAAGAGAACACCGACAAGGGCTCAGCGCTGTGCCCGTGCTGCGGACAGCCGCTCAAGGACGGCGCGCCCAAGCCTCCGGCCGCTAAGATGGCGCTGTGGATGTCCGCCATGCTGTCCGGCACGCCCTACACGGACACCTACCCGCTGTATGGCGGGTCCGTGCATGTTACCGCGTCCGTCACCGGCCCCCAGCGGACTAGGGCTCTGGCGCGTGCGCTGACACGGCTGCGCACGCTGAGGGACCGCGCCATCGACCGGACGGACGACCCGATATGCCTGGACTTCGTGGAGCGCTACGACGACCTGGAGGCCGCCCTGCGCACGCTGGCGTTCATCCGCGAGGTGACGGTGGACGGTGACGGCGACTCGCGCGTCTACGACGTGGACGGCGTGGTGTGGCCCATCGTGGAGACCATCGCCTCGACGCCGGTGCCAGACAAGGACGAGCTCGCCGCCACGCTGAAGACGACGATGTCCGCGCTGGAGGACCTTGAGCGTCCCGAGCTGGTGTCTGGACTTCCGGCGAACGCCATGGTCGCCGTGGCGTCTGTCCACCAGCAGATAGCGTCGCTGCTGTCGGACGCCGGCATGGACGAAAATTTCTGGCGGGGTATCAGGCTGGGCTGATGCTGCGAGCGGCATCGCTTGATACCCAGGGGGTCATGGGCAGGTACGCCCATGACCCCTCGTGGCCCGACGCCGAGCGCGGCATGCTCCTTCTCCTTCGCTCCGCAGGCCGCTATGGCCTTGAGCGGTCGGAGGCCGACGGAGCCATCTTCTCGCGTGACGGCTGGCTGTTCAGCCTCGGCACAAGAGGCGCCGAGAACGCCTCGCCGGCACCGTCTGCCCAGGACCTCATGAACATGCCGCCTGAACAGCAGATGGAGGAGTACAAGCGCCTATGCCGGGAGGCCGGAATTGACATTGATGCTTCACTAGAGGCACTAGACAAGTCCACGGAGACCACAGATGCAGGGTGAGGCCCCATACAGTCACACGTTCCAGAGCGCCGCCACCAGTGGCCTCGGTTCGCTGATGGACTCCGCCGGGCTTGGCGACCTGAAGGCGCTTCTCCCGTGGTTGCTCAACCTTGTGAAGGGCTACACGCCGTCCCTGCCATGGAATTCCCTGCTGGGAACAAACATGACCGGATACGGCGTGATGATGTCCATGCAGCGGCAGGCGCTCTCGTCCGCCGCCAGCTCCGTGGGGTCCGACTACGTGAGCGCGGACATGCGTCAGACGATGATGCAGTTCACCCGCGCCCTAAACAGCTTCTCAGACTGGTCCAGCCGCAACTCGGGACGGTACGCCGACATCACCGACGACACCGAGCGCAGGGCCGCCATGCTGCAGGGGTACAACTCCTACATCGAGCTGTCCGCCGAGGGCCTGGCGCGCAAGCCGTTCATGGGCCAGATCTACTCGATGCTGGCGCCGAAGCTCGGGCTTGGAGACCCCGCGATGGCCTCCGCGAGCATGGGCACGCTCACGCGGAACCTGGCGCGCGGCAGCTTCGCGGAGAACCCGAGGCTGGCAACGACCGCCAGCGCCGCCGTGGCCAGAAGCCTGTTCGGCGGCGACGTGACCGTGGACCCGTCCGGCTACGGCATCCGCGTCGCTCCCCGTGAGTTCCTCGCATCCGAGTGGGCCGGCTTCAGCCGCGACAATGTCGCCGTGCTGTCCGCCGCCCGCACAAGGGGAACCGACCTGCTGTCAGGACTCGACATCAGCACCGGACAGGGGCTGAAGTCCGGAGCGGACCGTCTCCGTGACCTGATGAAGGACACTGTGGAGGCGCTTGCGCCGCTACGAGACGTCTTCGGCACCGACATCCCCAAGATGATACAGACCATCGAGGGAATCACCGGCCAGAACTTCTCGTCCATCTCGCGAAGCCGTCTGGCGTCGCTGTCCGAGAGCATCTCGAACGCCGCCAGCAGCGGCGTGAACATCTCCGACATTGCCGAGCAGACCGCGGCCGTGGCCAAGTCCGTGGCTGGCCTTAGTCGGCCGGCCCCAGTGCTGTACTCCAGCATGGAGTCCATGGGACTTGCGGCCGCCGCCATGCTGGGAACCGGCGCCGCGCCGACGGGCATCACCTCAAGCCAGTGGCGGGCCGCCGCCGCGCACCGTGCGCTGTCCCTCAACGCCTCCTCCGGCATGGAGTACACCAGGCTGGCCTACTCGGTGTGGCGAGAGCAGCGCCTTCGCGACGAGCCTGAGCGCCGTCGAGAGCTGGAGGATGAGCTGAATGGGGGCATGGCCGCGCTGGACCGCGCCAAGTCTCGCGGCCTGCTGTCCGATGATGCCTACCAGGCGCAGCGGCTGCGGCTCACCATGCGTCACCGCACCGCCGTGAACAGCCTGGCCAGCACCTCCGAGTTCGGCAGGGAGCTGTCTGCCCGCATGGCCAACGGAGAGACGCTGGACGCGGCCCTGCGCGGCATCACGGGCGTTTCTGACCTGTCTCAGCTTGAGTATGGCCGAGCCTTCTCCGGCTATGAGCTCGCAAGCAGGGACGTCTCGCTGACCTCGGTGCTGGGAAGGGTCGATGCCGACAACAATGCCAGGGCGCTGGCAGAGCGCCTGTCGTCCAGCGCCCAGTTCCAGCGAGCCATA
>CALZPA010000328.1 GCA_945827525.1 uncultured Lentisphaeria bacterium
GGTTCAACGCCGGGCTGGACGGCGACGCCCCCGGGTCCCCCGCGACCCGGCTGATGAAGGTCAGGGTCAGCGACCTTTTGGGGATGGACGTCGCCGACGATTCGGACTGGTCACCTACCCAGATCGAGCTGAACCTCCGCAGCCTGGAGGCCATCCGCCAGACGCTCGACCATCTGATCGGCTCTGAGCGAGTGTTCCTGGAGCTGGTCGTGGACTCGGACTACGGCGAAGGCGAGCTGGTGCTCGTCCGGCGCCAGACCAGCGAGCACCAGGAGAGGCCCTTCGGCCTGGCCCAGCTCCTGGACAAGGCCGGCAGCCTGATGGATGTCAGGCTGTGGCTCGACGCCCTATGCCGGGCGGCCTACGTCCGCTCCGCTCTCGACAGCCACAACGACAACAAGGAGGACTGAAAATGCCAAACACACCCATATCCCTGACAGTGGACATCACCAGGCCGGACAAGCCCACGGCGGTCGCGTGCGACCTCGCCATAGCGCTGAACCGGGCGCTGGTCTCGCTGTGCGGCACGTCGGCCGTCAAGCTCAGTCCATTCGCCACCTGCGCCCTCCGGACGCATGACGGCCAGACCACGGCGCACCTCACCGCCTATGTGGCCGAGGGCGCTGAGCCGTCGTGCGACGCGGACGAGCTGACGGACAGACTGGCCCTGAAGCTGGCGCTGGACAGCCTGCCGGCGCTGAAGGCGGCCAGGCGGGCCTACATCGGCCACATCACGGCGCTTGAGGGCTGCTGCCTGTCGATGGACCTCAGCGCCCTCCTGTTCGACCAGGACGGGAACCCCCTCACCGGCTGGCAGGTCGGACAGGTCATGGACGACATCGCCGAGCTCTCCCGGATGCTGGCCGGGGGCGACACGATGATCATGGCCGGGGTCTCCGACTCGGGGGCGTTCGTGGATCTCGACCGCAGGCCCTCGGGAGGCTTCCTGGAGCGCACCGGCGCCGAGCTCCTGGGCGAGCTTCTCGACAGCGCCGCCAGACATCCGAACGGCCCGGTGGCGGGCTGGCTGAAGACCCTACGCGAAGAGGCTGAGGAGGCCGACAAATGAGCCAGGAAAGAGTACCTCTGCCCCACGTCCCGGACGACGTCCAGGACATCGGCCTCGACCTGGAGACGCCGGAGATCGCCATCCGGCGCACCCGGGTCATGGGCCTCCACGACGCGGCGATGGCCGCCCGCCTGCCGTTCGCCCACCAGGCGACCGACAGCCCGGACGGCGCCCCGCCCGCGCTCACGATAGCGCCCTACGACGACCCCTACGAGGTGCTGGCCCGGCTATCCGGGTCGGCGCCGGCGAGCGGCCACGACAAGGCGCTGGCCGCGGTGACGGTGACGTGCCAGGTCACGGCGCCGCGCTACTGGTGGCACGAGCTGGCGACGTACCACTTCGTCACCGGCTGCGGGTCCACCTCCACCATGCACACGCTGCGGGCGGAGATGGGCCGGGTCGCCGCCGCGCCTCCGTCGGAGCGCGCCGCCGTGGTCCGGCGGCTGTTCTCGCCGCACACGCCCCCATCCGCCGTGGAGGCGTTCCTGGAGACGGCGCTGCGCGACCCGCCGCTCCACGAGCTCAAGGCCGCGCTTCCGGAGGGCCTGTGGATGACGCAGGCCCTCGTCACCAACTACCGGCAGCTGCGCACCATCCGCCGCCAGCGCGTCTCCCACCGCCTGCCGGAGTGGCGGGCCGTGTGCCGCTGGATAGACGGCCTGCCGCTGGCTGACCGTCTGCTGCGCGGCGGGGAGAGCGGCGAGTGAGCCTGGCGGCGGGACTCGCCGGGTGCGTGGGGAGGGGCCTGCCGCCTGTGCGGAGGGTCCCTCCCCATGCGCCCTTGGTTCCCTCCGCGGCGGAGCTCGCCGCCATCGCGGCGGACACGGCGGAGCTGCGGCGGAGGGAGGCCCTGGGGGAGTGGCGCAGGCGCATGCGCCTCGCCGGGGAGGGCCACAGGCTGGGGAGGGCGGACTGGCACTGGCCGCTGGCCTATGCCGACCAGCGTCGCCAGATGGAGCTGGCGGCGGAGGATGGGCAGCCCTACGGGGCTGCCCGGGAAAAATCACGCAACAACAGAAAGGAACATCATAATGGCCAACCGAGATTATTACGAGATCGATGTGAACGACATCATCGGGCTGAGGCCCGCTGAGCTTATTTTGGAGCTGACCAACGCGGTCAACAACTTCGCCGAGGACCAGGACGAGGAGCTGCCCTCGCGCTACTGCTCTGACGACTACGATGGACCCCGCGTCACCAGCGCCGGGATGCTCAATCTGGCCTCCGCCGACTTCAGCGAGGACATGGAGGCGGCCAGCCTCGCCCAGGCGATGACCATCGCGGCGCTGGACATCCTGCTGCGCCGCCACGAGGCTCCGGACTGGATCATCGACACCGTCCGTCCACTGGAGTCCAACCGCAACTGGTTCGGGCTGTACATCTCCATCACGGCCATCACCACAATCGGCTACTACGCCAACCGGCCGGTCGATGAGCAGATGGCCGGCCTGAAGGAGCTCGACCGGGCTCTGGAGGAGCTGGGCATGGGGCTCATCCCCTCGCGCGAGGGGTTCCGCGTCGTGCTGCGCTCGTCGGCCTTCGAAGGCTCCCCCGAAGAGCTCCTGGAGGCCTACCGGAAGCTGGCGAGCGGAAAGGCAGAGTGAAGGAGGCGCGACATGAGCAGCGAAGAACTTCACAACGCTCAACTAGAGACGGACGGCACGAAGCCCCCTCTGGTCAGGGTCGAGGGGGTTTCCGTGCCTCGTGCCCTGTCCCGGATACAGACGCTCCGTGCGGTAGTCCCGCTGACCTGGGCACTGCCACCGCACGTCTACGCCGACGAGGTCGTCAACCTGGCAGATCGTCTACTGACCGCCTACTATGCCGCCGACCCAGACGAGTACTGGACAAAGGGCAGCTCCGATGCCTA
>CALZPA010000329.1 GCA_945827525.1 uncultured Lentisphaeria bacterium
CGGGCGCGATGGGGGTAGGCTGGTTCTGTGCGGCGTCGGGGATTTCGGCGACGGTGAAGGCCTTTGGGGGCTGGATGGGGGTGGCGGCGGACGGTGGCGGTGCGACGGCGGGGTCGGCCGTGGTCGGCTGCGGCTGCGGTTGCGTTGTGGCCGTGGGCGGCTCGTGGGTTGTGGGTGTCGGGTCGACGGCGGCCTGCTGGGCTGCGGGTGGCGTCTGGGTCTTGGCCTGGAAGGCGCGGAGGGTGACGTAGCAGAGCGCGAGGAGGGCGACGAGCAGGACGGCTATGAGGGGGAGCTTGAATTTCCAGTACATGGCGGTCTGTGTGTGGTGTGGGGGGAGGGAGTGGTCAGTCGTCGAGGACATCGAGCTTGTACTCGATGGAGTCCTGGAGAGCGAGCCAGGAGGCCTCGATGATGTCGGTGGAGACGCCGACGGTGGTCCAGGAGTGGGCGCCGTCGGTGGACTCGATGAGGACGCGCACTTTGGCGGCGGTGGCGGCCCCGGTGTCGATGACGCGGACTTTGTAGTCGATGAGCTGGACGGTGGCGAGCTGTGGGTAGAAGACGTGGAGGGCCTTGCGGAGGGCGGTGTCGAGGGCGTGGACGGGGCCGTCGCCGAGGGCGGCGGTGGACTCGGCGGTGCCGCCGACGTCGACCTGGATCATGGCGGAGGACTGTTCGCGTCCGTTGGGGGAGGGGAATTCGCCGATGGTCTTGTAGAGGATGAGGGTGAAGTGTGGTCGATGCCAGCCGAGGGTTCGTCGGACGAGGAGTTCGAGGGAGGCGTCGGCGGCCTCGAACTGGTACCCGTTGCACTCCATCTCCTTGAGTCGTTCGATGATGAGTCGTGTTTCGGGGGAGTCCTTGGAGAGGTTGGCGGTGTGTCCGTCGTGGGCGGCGAAGTGCTTCATCTTCTCGAGGAGGGTGGAGCGTCCGGAGACTTCTGACATGAGGAAGCGCCGATGGTTGCCGATGGTTTCGGGTGGGATGTGCTCGAAGGAGGCGGCGACTTTGGTGACGCCGTCGATGTGCATGCCGCCCTTGTGCGCGAAGGCGCTTTTGCCGACGTAGGGCTTTCCGGCGGGGATGGCGATGTTGGAGAGTTCGGCGAGCTGGGTGGCGGTGGAGGAGAGCCGTGAGAGGTCGGGGATGGAGCAGGTGCGCCGTTTCTTGAGGATGAGGTTGGGGATGAGGACGGAGAGGTCGGTGTTGCCGCAGCGCTCGCCGTAGCCGGAGAACGTTCCCTGGACGAGTCGGGCGCCGGCCTCGACGGCGAGCATGGCGTTGGCGACGGCGCAGCCGATGTCGTTGTGGCAGTGGATGCCGACGAGGGCGTGTGGGAAGCGCGCGACGACGGCTTCGGTGACGCGCTTGACGTCGGTGGGTGTGGTGCCGCCGTTGGTGTCGCAGAGGGTGATGGAGAAGGCGCCGGCGTCGAGGGCGGCCTGGAGGGTCTGGAGGGCGTAGTCGGGGTTGTCGGCGTAGCCGTCGAAGAAGTGCTCGGCGTCGTAGATGACCTGTCGTCCGTGGGAGGCGAGGAGCTGGACGGACTCGGCGATCATGTCGAGGTTTTCGCTGGGCGTGGCCTTGAGGATGTGGGTGACATGGAGGAGCCAGGATTTGCCGAAGATGGCGACGGCGGGGGTGTTGGCGTCCAGGAGCTGTTGGAGCTGTCGGTCATTGGCGGCGGTGTCGCCGCGTCGTCGTGTGGAGCCGAAGGCGCAGAGGGTGGCGTGTTGGAGCCGTTCGCGTGCGGCGAGTTGGAAGAACTGGAGGTCCTTGGGGTTGGCGCCGGGGATGCCGGCCTCGATGAAGTCGAGTCCGAAGTCATCGAGGGCGCGGACGATGTTGAGCTTGTCCTGGAGGGAGAAGGCGATGTTCTCGCCCTGTGCGCCGTCGCGGAGGGTGGAGTCGAAGGTGAGGACGCCGGCGGCGTCGGGTACGTGGGGCTGGGTCATGTCCGTCAGGCCTGGGCGAGCTGGCTGAGAGTGGGGATGGAGGCGATGGCGCCGGCGTGGGAGACGGCGATGGCGGCGGCCTGGGAGGCGGTTCGGAGTGCCTGCTGGGGGGT
Organism: uncultured Lentisphaeria bacterium; assembly: GCA_945827525.1. Classification (GTDB taxonomy): domain Bacteria; phylum Verrucomicrobiota; class Lentisphaeria; order Oligosphaerales; family Oligosphaeraceae; genus CAAGGB01. The sequence continues at coordinate 2,072 of CALZPA010000329.1, forward strand.
GTGGCCGCGCATGAGTTCGGCGAGGAGGAAGCCGGTGAAGGTGTCGCCGGCGGCGGTGGTGTCGACGGGGGTGGCGGGGAAGGCGTCCTGGCGGAGCGTTCCGGCGCGGCGGTCGTGGTAGCAGGAGCCGCGTTCGCCGAGGGTCAGGCAGATGGTGGCCTGCGGATAGGCGTCGGACAGCCGCGACAGGATGTCCGACGGCGTGGCGTCGTGGGGCAGTCCCGCCAGTTCGGCGCCCTCGATTTCGTTGACGATGAACAGGTTGACGAGTTCGAGTGGCCAGTCGCGGGCGATGGCCTCGGTGAAGGGCGAGGGGTTGAGCGCGATGGAGAGTCCGCGCTCGTGGCCGGCCGCCAGCAGTTGCGGCGTGAGGTTGATTTCGTTTTGGAGCAGCAGCCAGTCGCCGCGTTCCATGTCGGCCAGCGCCGTGGCGATGAGCGCCTCGGGGATGGCCTGGTTGGCGCCGCCGTAGACGATGATGGCGTTCTGGGCGCCTACGCCGGCCTCGACCTGGATGAACGCCTGGCCGCCGGGCACCGTGTCGCTCACGAGGACATGGCGCGTGTCCACGCCCGCCTCGGTCAGTGTGTCACGCATCCACAGCGTGTCCTTGCCGACCTGGCCAGCGTGCAGCACCGTCGCGCCCGCGCGGGCCAGCGCCACCGACTGGTTGGCGCCCTTCCCACCGGGAAAGCCGTTCAGGCCGGTGGCCGAGATCGTCTCTCCCGGACGCACCATGTGGGGCACGGACAGCACAATGTCTACGTTGATGGAGCCGAAATTCAGAATCTTCATGGTCTTGGGACGCGGAGATGAGGTTAACGAGTGTGTATGTCGGAAAGCTGAAGAAGCCTAATCCGTGAACG
>CALZPA010000330.1 GCA_945827525.1 uncultured Lentisphaeria bacterium
AAAAGCGACGAGAGTGACGAGAGTGACGAGAGAAAAGAACGCCGAGCGAAGCGAGGCGGCAGAAAGCGAGGCGGCAGAAAGCGAGAAAGAAGCGCCTCAGTCGAGCGTGAGGTCATCGACGTAGAAGTGCAGTTGGCGGCCGGCGGGGGGGACGTCGAAGGTGACCTCGAGGACGAGTTCGAGGGGCGGCGTGTCGATGGAGCTGCCGTCGACGTTTCGGGGCGGCAGCTTGCCGAGATCCCAGTCGAGCTGGCGCCAGCCCTGCCAGTCGAGGGTGCCGGAGGGGCCGTAGAAGTGCTTGCCCTTGGCGTCGCGGATGCGCATGACGAAGCGGGCGCCCTGTGCGCCGTCGCCGGGGCGGAGCTGGAAAGTCCAGCGCGAGGGCGGACGATGGAGGTCGCGCAACTGGACGGTGAACAGCTTGAGCAGCACCTTGCGCGTCTTGGGCGCGGGGGGCAGTTCCAGGCTGATGTGGGCGGAGGACTTGCCGGAGACGGCGCAGTCGGTGGAGAGGGTCGAGGCGTGCCTGGCGGCCGTCTCGCGGCTGGCGGGCTCGATGAAGGTACGCGACCAGGGATTGAAGGTCTCGAAGTCAAAGCGGTAGCCGGCGTGGGCGTCGGCGTCGGAGAGGGCGTAGCGCTGGGGCGTCGCGGGGACGAAGGGCAGGTCGCAGGGGGGATTGAAGCCTGGCGCGGCGAACTGGTTGAGGAAGGGGAGCCGCGGCCTGGCGGCGCGGTAGCGGTCGCGGAACTGGGGCGGCTGCAGGGAGCCGTTGCGGACATCCAGTGCGGCCAGCAGTCGCTCTTCCCTGACTGGCTGGCCGTCGACGAGCCCCTGGGCGGGATGGATGGACGAGCTGTCGACGACGAGCTTGGCGCCGCTGGCGACGATGGCGTTGCCGCGGACATGGGCGATGACGGAACGGAGGAGATGGAGGCTGGCGTTGGGTTCGAGGCGAACGCCGGTGTCGGTCTCGAGGAAGGAGCAGCAGACGGCGGTGGCGTGGCAGCCGGCCCCGAGGAGGAGGGCGTCGGCGGGCCCGCCGGTGACGAGGACGTTGCGCAGGTAGGCGGTGGCGGTCAGCAGAGGGGCGTCGCGGCGGATGCCGATGTGGTCGGCCTGGTTGCGGACGAGCCGCAGTTGGCCCTTGGCGTTGTCGCGGACGAGGGAGTCCTCAAGGGAATGGAAGCCGCCGGCGAAGTCGGCGCCGATGATGCGGTTGTGCTCGATGAGGAGTCCCAGATAGCTGGAACGGGCGATGTTGATGTCCTGGATGCCAAAGTCGTTGTGGTGGAAATGGCCGCCATGGACAGTGGCCTGGACGTCCTCATGGACGGAGAAGCCGTCGTCGCCGTTGTGTCGGGCGGTGATGTTGCGGAAGAAGAGTCCGCGGCAGGCGCCGTGGACATTGAAGCCGTCGTTGGCGAAGTTCTCGCAGATGAGATTGCTGACGGTGAGGTAGCTTTGGTTGATGATGGCGAGTCCGGAGAGGAGATAGAAGCCGTGGAGGCTGTCCTGCTGCGGGGTATGTCCCGGCTCTGGTCGATAGAGGATGCCCTTGGGCGTCCAGGTGGCCTGTCCGGGAAGGAGCTGTTCGGGCTTGGCGCCGGGCCGGTCGATGCGGTTGCCGTGGCGGTCGAGGACCTGGGGACGGCTGGCTCCGACCAGGACGGCGTTGGGGTTGAGGAAGAGTCCGTCGGGAAGAGGCTGCCAACTGTCGTGGGGGACGGGACGGCGACCGGAGAGGACGGCGCCGTTTCCCTCGATAGTGATGGGCTGGGTCGGAGTGCCGCTGGTGCGGAGGATGAGCGCCTCGTGGTAGAGGCCGGGGGCGAGGGAGAGGGTGTCGCCGGGCTGAAGCAGAGGCGCCGCCTTGGCGAGGGTGCGGAGGGCGGTCTCGGGCGAGAGGCCGTCGCGCGCGTCGTCGCCGGCGGCGCCATTGACATGGATGGTTCGGGCATGGACGGCGGGCACCGTCAGCAGCACGACGAACAGGAGGCGAAGAAGGCGTCGGAGGTTTCGCATTTTGTCGCTTGATGGCTTATATTGTTGCTTTTTGCGGCGTTTGGATACCGCGTAACAATGTACATGGAAGAAGCAAGAAACCAAGGATGAAGCAGATACAGAAGTGTCCCCACTGTCGTCGCGACACGATGTTCAGCCATGACATATGCCCTAACTGCGGGTATACGTCGCGGCCGGAGGAGCGTCTGGAGCCGGACTATGTGCTGTATGGCCGTGAGGGCGGGATGCCGAGCTACACGGCGGCGATGGAGGAGGAGATGACGGTGGTGCAGCGTCATGGCGCCATCCAGTTGGGCGTGTCGCTGGGGCTGCTGGGCTTTCCGCCGGTGTCCTGTCTGGTGACGGGGCTGTTTCTGCGGCTGGATCCGCACCGGACGATGGATGTGCCGCTGCTCTGGCCGCTGGTGGCCTGCGTGATCCTGGGCTGGTGCAGTTGGAAGCTGTGGCACGGGGAACGCAGGATGCGGGTCGCCCTCTGCCTCTATGGCCTGCTGTCGGGCCTGGCGCTGCTGGGACTGAGCGCACGCGAAATCCTGTCAGCGGAGACACAGCCCCTGCTGGTCATCTGCGGCATCGCCTTCGGACTCATGCACCTCTGGAGCGGCTGGAACCTCTGGAAAGGGCGCGACCTGCCCGAATTCCTCCGCTTCCAGCAGACCAGGGCCGAACGGGATTGACACCAAGCGAGACAGGACAGACGGGAAAGCGCCTCGACGGCGCGCCCCGCAGCGAAGCGGAGGGACGCCTGGCCCGGCGGCGCCCCCACCGTCGGGCTGAAAGCGGCCACGTCCCCTGATGAGGATGAGCCGGTGGCCGACGAGAGGAAGACGTCTGGCCTCACGGCGCCGGCTCGAAGGTGAAGCGTCCAAGACGGCCGTCGCGGTATTCCTTGAGG
>CALZPA010000331.1 GCA_945827525.1 uncultured Lentisphaeria bacterium
CGGGGTGTGCGCCGTTGAGGGCGTCGGGCATGGTGAAGGGGACGGGGACGGTGGCCCGTCCACCGGGCTGGATGGTGACGGAGCCGTGGTCCTGGGCCTTGATGTCGGCGCCGACGGCGAGGGTCCAGGCGTACTGGACGGTCTGCGGGCGGCGGGTGTCGTTGAGGATGGTGAGGGACTTGGTGACGTTTTCGCTGGGGCGGTAGGCGATGGCGCGTTCGGTGAAGTCGTCGGGCTTTCCGGAGAGCCATCCGAGGAGCGGGAGGCATCCGCGCTCGAAGGCGGCGCCGGTGAGGTTTGGCTCGAAGTCGTCGAAGGGGGAGGTGAGGATGGAGCCGCCGGAGCGGATGATGTCGGCGACGGAGCCGGGCTGTTTGAGGTTGAGGAAGCGCTGCGGGTGGTCGCCGGAGGCGGCGCTGCCGACGCGGTGGTGGAGCGAGGAGCCGTCCCATGGCTGGAAGCCGGAGAGACCGCGGGCGCGCATGTCGCGGAGGTTGTTCCAGAGCCAGAGGGCTCGGAGCTGGTCGGAGGAGGGGACGCCGATGGCCATGCCGCCGGTGAAGTAGTTGGTTGGCGTGTTGTTCTTGGCGCGGGCGTATTCGGCGTTGAAGAGTCGGGTCTTGCGGTCGTTGTGGGCGTAGACCTGTTCGCCGAGTGTCTCGGCGTTGTACTCGTCGACCATGGTTCCCTGGACGCCCTTGACTCTCCAGATGAAGCCGGGGCCGCGGTAGGAGGACCAGGAGGCGATGTGCGGGATGCCGTACTCGACGAAGATGATGGGCATGGTGCCGTTCTTCTCCCAGGGTTCGAGCCAGTCGGAGCGTTCCTGCATGGGCGCCCAGTTCAGGTAGAAGTTCTGTGCGGAGATGCGTCCGAGGTTTCCGGCGTCATGGTGGTAGACGGCTCGGGTGGGGTCGATGTCGTTGATGATCTTCTCGGACATGAGTCCGCAGTAGCGGCGGGACTTGACGTTGGCGTCGCCCTTGGGTCTCCAGTCGGTGCCCATGCTGATGGGGTTCTGCATGTCGGCGTGTCCGAGGGCGTTGTGGTTGGCGGAGTAGAGGACGATGCCGGGGATGTTCTGGTAGCGTCGGATGCGGTAGGCGCAGAGCTTGCGGTAGGCGTCGGCGATCTTGGGGTCGTGGAGGTTTGCCTGGAAGTCGGAGACGGCGTGTGGGAGTGCGAGGGAGGAGAGGATGCCGTGCTGTGAGAGGACCTCGCGGAAGGTGCGGTCGTGGCAGTTGGTGCCGACGCGGAAGTTGTAGCTGCGGTCGCCGTCGAAGAGGAAGTTGAGGTTGAGCTTTTTGGCGCGTTTGGCGAGGGAGTCGATGACGTCGCGTGTGGACCAGGCGTCATGGGCGGTGTGGTTGATGGGAAGAGCGCGGAGGTGGATGCGTGTGCCGTTGAGGTAGAAGTCGCGTCCGCGGAGCTCGAATTCGCGGAAGCCGAAGGTTTCGTCGTAGAGGGTGTCGAGGGTGTTTCCGTTCTGGTCGCGGAGGGTGAGGGAGAGGGTGTAGAGGTTTTGGGGCTGGTCGGTGTCCCAGAGGAGCGGGTCGGGCCAGTCGGCGGCGAAGGTGTGGCGGAACTCGGGGGAGCCGTCGGTCTGGAAGGTCGTGGAGGCGAAGGTCTTGACGGTCTTTCCCTGTCGGGAGACGGTGGCCTGGAGGGTGTAGGAGCCTTTGGGGAGTCGGGTGAAGCCGGTGTCGAGGGTGATGGTCTTGTTCTTGACGGAGGTGATGATGAGGACGTCCTGGATTTCATGGGTCATGGGGACGGCGCAGAGGAAGACGTCGCCGCAGATGCCCTTGTTGCGGAGTTCGGTGACGTCCTTGTACTCGCGGGTCATGCCCATGAAGACGGAGGTCTCGCGCGGCTCGGTGGAGATCCAGACCTGGAGGGAGTGGGTCTTGCCGGGGGTGACGGCGGCGGTGATGTCGACGGGGCCGCCGGGGAATTCGACGGGCGCGACGCGCTTGCCGTCGATGTAGACCTCGCCCTTTCCCTGGAAGAGCTCGAAGTCGACGAGGCAGCGCTTGCCGTTCCAGTCGGAGGGGATGGTGATGTCGCGGCGGTACCAGGCGTAGTGGAGGAGGTTCTGGTGTTCCTTGATTTGGGTGGTGATCCAGGCGGGGAGGGTGAAGGTGTGGGAGTAGGGGTCCCAGGGGCGCACGAGGTCAGGCCAGGAGGCGGGGACCTTGAACCATCCCCAGCCCTGGGCGCTGTCGCGGACGTCGGCGGCGCGGTTCTTGTCGAAGACGGGCTGGAACTGCCAGAGTCCGTTGAGGCAGATTTTGCTGCGGGTGGGCGTGGTGGTGGCCCAGGCGTCGTGGAGGCTGAAGTTCTGCTCGTTGGAGAGGCCGTTGGGCGCGGGTGCGTTGGCGGGCTCGCGCTCGACGGTCAGGCGGAGGTCGGCGAATTCGACGGTTCCGGCGGTCGCGTGGTGGGCGAGGGTGACGACGGCGAAGGGAGTGTCGGGGTTGACGCCGACGGCGAGGCGGACGTCCTGCCAGTCCTGCCGGTCGGTCTTGAGGATGTGCTTGCGCTGGTGGTGCCAGTCGGTCTCGGCGAGGCGGTTGGCGGGCGAGAGCTGGACGAAGGGGACTTGCCAGGAGCTCTCGCCGGGGGGGACGTTCAGGGCGCGTGCGCGGCAGGTGAGGATGGCGATGAAGCCAGGCGTGCGCGGCGGGCTCTGGCGCAGGTTCTCGGGGATGGGGAGGTAGAGGGTGGCGGCGGTGTCGCCCTCGGTGAGGCGGAGGGTGTGGTCGGCGGTGACGGCGGCGCCGGGCAGGCTGATGGCGCGGAGTCTGGCGGTGGTGAGGAGGTTGCCGTCGTCGGGGACACGCTGGAGGGCGTCGTAGGTGGTGCGGTTGTAGGCGAGGATGTCGACGTCGGCGA
>CALZPA010000332.1 GCA_945827525.1 uncultured Lentisphaeria bacterium
GGCGTATCTCCTCCGGCTTGGAGTGCAGCTCCATCTCCCGGAAGGTGCGCACCCATACGTCCCGCAGCTCCTTGGCCTGATCCAGTGTGATGTCCATTCCCTGCGCCCGGCTGGTGGCGTAGAACTTCTGGGCGGACATCCCGCCCGGAAAACCGAAATTCACTTTGCTTCATATCCGTTCATAATTTTTACCGCTGTGTCCCATATGCTGTCCTTACACACGGTGTCTGTCTTTATAAGACGCCTGTATAGCTTGTGTATAACAGCATGACAATTTGCACACAATACTACACGGATATTAATTTGTCGGGTCATATCATCTACTCATTCCTGAGCAGGAGCGCTTCCCGTCCTCATGTGAAGGACAGTACTCCCTGGCGGGATGACCTCCGAACCTTCGCAAGGCGGGCGGTCTGTCCATCCTTGCGCTTGGCTGCTGATTGTCTCGTCTCCGAGGTTTCCCAGCAATTCACTTTCTTCTTCGACAAGGATCACTCCTTGAAGGGCCAATTTCGATTAGCCGCCTTGGCGTCCTGCCGCTGCTTCTTGGACACCTTCTCGCTCAGGAGCGCCCGCATGCGCTCGACCTCCTTCGGGTCGGCCGTGAACGACACGTCGCCGGAGACGTAGCCGGCCCTCACCCCGGCGAACCAGTAGTGCGGGTCGACGTCGGCGTTGATGATGTCGCCCATGACGCTGAAGCCGAACCTGCGTATGCAGCTCTCGGCGAACGACACCAGCTCGATGAAGTTGAAGTCGGTCGACACGAGGTACATTCCCTCCGGAGCTCGGAACATGTTGCGCAGCGGATACCTGGCGTCACGCGCCGGGATGTTCTGCAGGTTTGGGCTGGAGCAGGAGGTCCTTCCTGTGCGCACGATGGAGTTGAAGTGCGGATGCACCCTGCCGTCGGACGAGATGTACTCCGGCTTCAGGTAGGTGCTTATCATCTTCTCCGCGTGCTTGTAGGTGGTGTACGCCTTCAGGAAGTCGTCCTCGATGCCGAGGTCGGCCAGCTTCCACATGTCCGTCTTGGCCAGCTTCAGCTTTCCTCCCTTGGTCGTGTCGAGCATGGTGACAGGCTTTGCCGGGTTGTCCGGGGACAGCGCCGGGAATCTGCCGATGAGTCCCTCCATGTGGCTCTGAAGGAACTTCTGCGGCCCTACGGGCTCTGGGGCGTCCTCCTTCGCCGGGGCGTACTCGTCCGGGTCGATGTCCCCCATGGCCTCCTCAAGGGCTGCCCGCAGCGGACGTCGCCCTGCTGGCCACTCGGTCGTCTCGATGAGGCGCCTGAGCGTCCCGGCGATCAGCTCCAGCATCAGGGTGCCCTTGCGGCCCATCACCGGGGCGATGCCGGTCTCGTCCTCGATCTCGGCGTAGCGTCGCTTCTCGTCCGCGCTGAGGTCGGCCGCGCCGGCGTCAGGGCCGATGTAGCCTGCCTCGCGCCGGATGTCCTCCGCTGTGTCCGCCCGGTCCAGGATGCAGAGCATGCGCTTGACCAGCCTCGGCTTGCGCACCATCTCGGTGGCCAGCTCGCCAGGCCGGCCCAGGCCGACCAGCCTGGTGGCCACGGCGGCGATGGCGTTGGACCTCCTGAGCTTGGCGCGGTCGGCGTCCTCCTTCAGCGGGAACCCCATCGCGCGCAGCTTGTCGGCGGCCTCGGTCATCTCGGCGGTGAGCCGTGAACGGAGCGCCTCGGCGACCTTCAGGTCGGCGAACATACCGTTGGACTCGATGTTGGACAGGACGACGGCGCCCTGGGTGCACTCTATCTCCGTCGGCTGTGGGCCGATGGCCACGGCCACGGCGAGGGTGCTGATGCAGTCGTGCGCCAGGTAGACGCGCTGCGACTCGGTCACGGGGACGCCGCGGCGGAACGACAGCCGGTCGGAGTCCTCGCTCCCGTCGCCCTTGTCCAGCTTGACGTGCTCAAGCTGCCAGGCGGCCCCGGCGAGGCTCGCGGTCTGATAGCGGATGTCGCCGACGGTGGCCAGGTCATGCAGCTTCAGACGGATGGCGGCGTCGACGACGCGGCGCCTGTCCAGCGCCGTCAGCACCGGCATGAAGTCCTGGTCCTCGTTGTCGATGACCTGCTGGTCGAACCCGCAGTTGAAGTAGTACTGCACGACGGACCGCTGCGCCAGCTCTCGCATGAACGCCGGGATGTGCTGCCACATCACCTGCCAGCAGGTCATGGACTGCGGGTCGAAGCAGCCGAGCACCACAACTGGAGGGTCGCGCACCGCATCCGTGATGAGCTCGGTCTCGGTGTCTATGCCCACCTCCTTGCCCAGTGTCGGAAAGGGCATGGAGGAGTCCCACCATGCCACCTTCACCGCGTCGCCTGACACGTGCTTGTACGCTATTGGAATTCTTATGCTCCCGTCCATCTCGGCTGTCTCCTATGTCTTTTCCTGGTCATTGGTCATCCTCCTCGTCCTCAGGCAACATCCCGAACCGTTCGCAGTCGCCTGTACGCACAATATAGGCCGCCATGACGCGCCTAAGCCCCAGCTTGAGGGAGCTGTCGGTCGTCACCTCGGCGAGCATGTCGTCCACCATCGACTCGAACTCGTCACTGCCGGTCTCCGGAACGGCGGCGTTGCCGCGCCTTGCCTGGTCCTCCATGCCCATGACGAGGGCCTCGCGCAGGATGCGCTGCGGCGTGTCCAGGATTCCGGCCACGGCGGCGCCAAGCGTCTGCGGCATATCGTCTCGGCCGTCCGGACGTATGGTCGGACCTGCCATCAGCTCGGTCAGCACGGACGGTGTCCGGCTGTTGACCATGCTGGTGACGACCCGCCTCAGCATGGCTCGGCTGCACTCCGGGTAGCCCTCAAGGCAGACGCTGTACGGCAGGCTGGCGAGTGTCTGGCCAAGTCCGTATC
>CALZPA010000333.1 GCA_945827525.1 uncultured Lentisphaeria bacterium
TAGCAGAAAGTATCATCAGAAACAAATTCAGAAAGTTTTTCCAAGCAAGTTACAAGCGGTCCTGGATGTTCATTGCTTTTGCCAATATCGCTGTTACCTTCTCCTGAAATGATGAAGAACATCGATATCACCTCCCTAATTTTCAAAGGAGCTTATTCGTTAGCGTTTGCGAGCTGGCGTGAGAGTTGCACGAGGTCAACGCTGGCCATGGCCTCACCAGGACCAAGCAAGTTGAGTTTGTCTGCGAGAGGAGGCATATCGAAGAAACGTTTTGCATGTGTTGAGCCATTAGCGTCCTTATACAGGAAAAAGATGTTTTTCCTAGCGATGTCATCAGGCAAATAGTTGATGAGCAGGGCACTATGCGTTGTGATTATGACCTGTTTGCCGTTGAAGTCCAGGAGTAACTTCAGCAGCGTTGCCATGATTTCCTGATTGATGCCGTTCTCGATTTCATCGAAAACCACGCATTGGTTGTCGGAGAACCATTGGGACAGGAAGACCAGGATACGCAAGGTTCCATAGCTGAGATGGGAGGCATCGAAGTGGCTTTTCTCCTTTTCGTTCAGGAGTAGGCTTTTCCAGCCAAAGCGCTGGCTTTTGATTTTGAAGGAATGTGCATCGGGGTAGAAGGTCTGGAGGCGCTGGAAGAGTTCGTTCTGCTGACTGCTGGTCAGTTGGGAGATGAAGCCTATCAGTCCTTTGCCATTTTCCTCGACCATGATTTTGCTGGACTTGCTGCTGATTTGCGTGGCTTGGGAGGCCTCCGCGGGATCCAGGACACCGAAGGCCTTGGTTTGCAGCAGTTCCTGAAAGGCAAAGAAGTCGTCGGTCAGTTCGAGAATGGAGAAGATGGAGCCCTCATGTCTGAAGGCTGGCGGGAGAGGGTAGATTTTCTCTTTGAGTATGAGCTGATTGTCCTTGAACGTCAGGAGGTGCTGTTGAGGTGAGGAGCTGTCTTGACGGAGGGTGAGGGTTTCGTAGACACAGCGGAGTTCCTGGAGATTTAGGCGTGCCTGCCAGGTTTGGCGTTGTTGTTCTCGCGTGATGTCCAGCTCGAAGTCGATGGTGCGGCTAGCCGTGCCCAAGGAGATGAGGTCGGTGGGTTTCCATTTGTGTCGGGTCAGCCAATCCGAGATGTTTCCTTTTAGGATAGCCTGAACGAAGTCGAGAAATTGAAGAAGCGTTGATTTGCCGGAGCCGTTGAGGCCAATGAGACAGGTGAAGGCGGATAGGTCTGATACTTCAAAGTCTGCCAGTGATTTGAAGTTTCTGATTTTGATGCGTGTGATCATGGTCAAGTCAGCTCCAGTCTTTAGTCTTGGCGAGGACTAGCCTTTTGGGTGCCGGCGGCTTGTTGGCGGTGGGGAGTGAGGCGAGGGCGACGAATGCTTGAGTCCACAAAAGGCTCAAAAGAGAGGCGCGGGCGGATGCGGAGGGTGTTTTATTTGAGTCCACAAAAGACACAAAAGGCACAAAAGGCACAAAAGGCTCAAAAGAGAGGTGCAGAGGGATCTGGCGTCATGTACGATGAGCGGCGCATCCTGGTGAGTCGTGTTGTGAGGCAGAGGGGGCGGGCGGCTTGCTGGCGGTGGGGAGCGAGGCGAGGGCGAGGGCTCCGAGGAGGGCCCAGAAGAGGACGAGGAGCGAGTGGATGACGGGGATGCTGCCGAGGAGCGTCATGCCGTCGGAGCCGGACAGGGACTGGAAGAACGCGGCCTGGACAGCGTCGCGGAGGCCTAGTCCGCCTGGAGTGGCGGGGACCAGCGTGACGGCGTTGCCAAGCTGCATGGCCAGGAAGTAGGTGCCGAAGCCATGGGCGTGTTCGCCGAGGGCGCGTCCGAGGAGAAAGAACGCGGCGCCCAGAAGGGCGTGGATGAGGACGGAGATGAGCAGGACGGCGACGAGCTGTCCGGGATGGCTGGCGTAGCTGGCGGCGGCGTCGCAGAGTCGGCGCGTCAGGGCGACGAGCGAGTGTGGGAGACGCCGGGCGAGCCAGTCGGTGAGGTGCGCGGCGAGTCGCAGTCTCAGCAGCAGGCGATGGTGCAGGAGCAGGAGCAGCGCCAGCAGCGAGGCCAGCCCGCCGGCGGTGACGATCAGCAGGGCCAGTCCGATGACAGGCTCGTCGGTCAGGGTGCGTGGCTGGAGGGCGACCAGCGTCAGTCCGCCGAGCATTCCCGCCAGAAACAGTCCCGTCACGCCCAGGATGCGGTCTATGAGGCCGGACATCACAATCTCGGCGCCTTTGCCGGGATGCTGGCGCGAGAGGCAGGCCAGCTTGAGGACATCGCCGCTGACGGCGCCGGGGATGAGCTGTGAGAGGAAGGTGCCGGCGAGCGTGAGTCGCCAGAGGAGGAACCAGGTGCAGGGGACGCCCTGGACGGCGAGGGAGAGTCCCCAGCGCCAGGCGCCGAGGACGTGGGTCATGCCGACGCAGAGCAGGGCGCCCAGGACGAGCGGCCAGCGAGCGCCAGCGAGGGCGTCGAGGGGCGAGGCCGCCGTCCGGCTGACCGTCCACCACAGCAGCAGCGGCGCCAGCAGGATGCCAAGCAGGCGCAGGGTCAGCGAGAGGAGGCGTTGCCTACCGGTTGCCATCGTAGAGGGAGGCGTCGAGGTCATCGGTCTGTTCGCTGGCGAGGCGTCGGCGTTAGGCGGGGATGCGTTTGAGTTCGGCCTCGTCGGGCGTGTGGGGTACCGGTTGCCATCGTTGAGGGAGGCGTCGAGGTCATCGGTCTGTTCGCTGGCGAGGCGTCGGCGTTAGGCGGGGATGCGTTTGAGTTCGGCCTCGTCGGGCGTGTGGGGTACCGGTTGCCATCGTTGAGGGAGGCGTCGAGGTCATCGGTCTTTTCGCTGGCGAAGCGTCGGCGTTTGGCAAGGATGCGGT
>CALZPA010000334.1 GCA_945827525.1 uncultured Lentisphaeria bacterium
GTTACCCGGTAGGGTAAACAGCATTTCCAGTGCTGCACAATCGACCACTCTGTCACCTCTCCGCTTATCTGCGGGCGACGACATTACCATACACCGACACCCGCGCTTTGCAAGCCGAGGAAGGCACAAAATGACGTCCACCCGCGCGTTTTTCCCTGCGTCAGGGCTTGAACATGGCGGTCTCGGACATGATGCGCTTGGTGTTGACGAACTCGGCATGGCCGTCGGCGAACGAGAGATTGCTGCCGGTCTGGGCATGGCGGATGTTGGAGGCTTTCTGGTTGGCGACGTTTCCGGCATTGGTCCAGGAGTTGCTGGCGCAGCCGGCGTAGGCCGTCCAGGCGTAGTTGTTGCAGTTCCAGTGGGTGCAGTCGGCGAACGCGATCACGCCCGAGGGGCTCTTGATGGCGCTGTCGGCCTTGTTGGCGATGTTGCCGTTGTAGCCGTACTCGTTTATGCCTTGAATCTGGTAGTTCATCATCGAGGCGGGGTTGCCGCTGGGACAGTCGAACGCCTTGTCCTCGCCGACATAGGAGCGGATGAGGACGCGCCAGGTGTTCGTGTTGCCCGCCCCGCCGTAGTCCCACTTGCCGCCCAGCGCCTCGAAGACCTCCTGGGAGACCGAGAACGCCATTGTCTTGCCGTCGTGCTCGTCCGAGTAGATGCGGAACGCCAGGCCAATCTGCTTCAGGTTGTTCGTGCAGGCGATGATCCGCGCCTTCTCGCGCGCCTTGCTCAGCGCCGGCAGCAGCATCGCCGCCAGTATCGCGATGATCGCAATCACGACCAGAAGCTCAATCAACGTAAATCGCAGCAACTTCATGGTGCTCTCCTTGTCTTGTCAGGGGGCATAGGTTGGAACGACGCGTCCGTTTCCCCGGCAATCCGCCGGGGCAACATGCACATTATACCAAACTGCGTTCCCAACCTCAAGGGCTGACGCGAAAAAAAACGCCGTCCGCCACGCTTTTTCCGTGGCGGACGGCGTCCGGACCCGAAAGGGGCGTTCCCGCGCCCCGCTCACTGCGGATAGCCGCCCTTCTCGATGCGCTCGCCGACGGCGATGAGCGTCTTGATGTCCTCGTAGTCAAGGGAGCCGTCGGGCATGAGCGCGGTGTTGACCAGGAGATTGGCGCGCGCCCGCTGGGTGCCGCGCAGCGCCTCCCACACCTGCTCCTCGCGCAGATGGCCGCCTGCCCGCTCCGCATAGTACCCGCGCGCACCCGGCGTCAGGCACAGCTGCGCCTCGCGCCGCATGGACGCCTTCGCCTTGTCGGCGGAGACGGCCGTCGGCTCGGCGAAGGTCAGGAAGTCCTCCGTCCCCAGCAGCCCATGGTTGTAGGACAGCAGCACCTGCGGCTGCAGATGGTGGATGTAGTCGTACAGATCCTGGCACCGGAACGCCGAGGCGTCGGAGGCCTGCAGCGGGATGTCCACGCCATCCAGGCAGATGGCCGCGATGGGGCCGTACTGCGTCAGCAGCTCCTTCATCTGACCCATCACGAAGTCCTGGTACTCCTGAAGGCAGGCCAGGCCCGCGCCGCCGTCGGACGCCGACGCGGGATGCCCCTCCGGACGGCTCCAGTCGCGGCTGTGCGAATACTGCAGGCAGAGCCCCAGACCATGGTACTCGCAGGCCGAGGCCAGCTCGCCCAGGAAGTCGCGCCGCGCCGGCGTCCGCGTGCTGTTGAAGTCGCTGAGCGCGGTGCCGAACATCGAGAAGCCGTCCGCGCCGCGAGCCGAGAACGTCACGTAGCGCATCCCGTTGGCGATGGCGAACTCCACGATGTCCGAGGCGTCGAAGTGCGGCGCCTCCAGGCGCTTCGCCAGCAGACGGTACTCCTCCGGCGTCGCCACGCCGCGCGCCAGCGCGTCCTCGCCCTTCCCCAGCAGCGAGTAGAGCCCGAAGTGCACGCCCAGCCCATAGGCCGCGTCGCCAAACCACCGGCGACCCGCCTCCCGCGCGTCCGTGCGGTACATCTGGCTGTAGTCGAACAGATAGGTCGGCGAGCAGTTCGCCTCGCCGTTCTCAGGCATGATGACAGATACTGGGTTCATGGAGTCCCTTGATGAGGTCTTGTCGATTCAGTCGAATTCAGTCGGTCGACTTGTCAGGCCCATTCCCTGCCCCCCGGGATGAAGCCGTCCGGGGGGCAGGTCAGGTCGCCGGCCTAGGCGAGGAACTGGGGCATGGGGAAGCGGGCCATCAGCTCGTTGACCTCGGCGCGGACGCCGGCGATCACGCCCTCGTCCTGGATGTTCTCGGTGACGCGGCAGATGAAGTCGGCGATGAGGTCCATCTCCGGCTCCTTCAGGCCGCGGGTGGTGACGGCGGGCGTGCCGACGCGGATGCCGCTGGTGACCGTGGGCTTGGCGGGGTCGAAGGGGATGAGGTTCATGTTGACGGTGATGTCGGCGCGGTCGAGGGCCGTCGCCGTGTCCTTGCCGGAGACGCCCTTCGGACGCAGGTCGACGAGCATCAGGTGGTTGTCCGTGCCGCCGGAGACGATGCGGAAGCCCTTGCCCGCCAGCGCGTCGGCCAGATGCGCCGCGTTCCGGACGATCTGGCGCTGGTACGCGGTGAATTCGGGGCGCATGGCCTCCTGGAAGCAGACGGCCTTCGCGGCGATCGTGTGCATCAGCGGGCCGCCCTGCATGCCGGGGAACACCTTCGAGTTGATCTTCTTGATGTAGGGCTCGCGGCAGAGGATGAGGCCACCGCGCGGGCCGCGCAGCGTCTTGTGGGTCGTCGTCGTCACGATGTCGCAGTAGGGGACGGGGCTGGGATGGCAGCCGGTCGCGACCAGGCCCGCGATGTGGGCCATGTCGACCATCAGCAGCGCGCCCACCGCGTCGGCGATCTCGCGCAGGCGCGGGA
>CALZPA010000335.1 GCA_945827525.1 uncultured Lentisphaeria bacterium
AATTATGTCACAGTGTCAGCGCATAGCCATTGGCCTTGGTTCCGAGTGTGTGTATGTGGCAGGTGGGGGCAGCGGCCGATCAGGTCAATGTGTCAGCGCATAGATGATGACATTGGTGCCGAGTCGGGTATAGAACTGGTGGACATAGTCGTTGATTTCGGGTGCGGAGTAGTATCTGAAGACGCGTGTTCTGCCGGAGGGTTCTCGGTTCCAGGAAGGTTTGGCCTCGGTTTCGCAGAAGACGGTATCGTGTGCGCCGTCCTCTCGTTTGACCTCGAAGCGTTCTCCGGAGTAGGAGGCGTTGCCGATGAAGTCGGAGAGTCCGTCGGCGTTTTCGAGGATGCGCATGCTGATGTTTGTGAGCCAGTGTCCGGTGGGGCTGACTCCCCATCCCATGGCGATGATGGGCATGGCGATGACGGCGGGTCTGCCATTGAGGGTGAGGGCGAGTGCGGCGTAGGAGCCTCCGGGCCACTTTTCGCGCTGGGTGTAGTCGCGGACGGTCTCGGGGAGGGTGCGGGGGTCAGGGAGTCCGGCGTAGAAGGCGGCGAAGAGGGGGTCGGAGCGTCGGAGAGGCTTGAAGGAGGCGTTGGGGAAGAGCTTGAGGAAGGTCTCGGCGAGTTCGGGGTGGACGTCCCATTCGGCGAAGGAGTGGTGCTGTCCGTAGAAGCGGTTGGTTCGGAGGAAGGCGGCGGTGATGCCGGCGTCGATGAAGAGGAGTCCGCCCCGCTGGAGGTATCCCTTGAGAGCGGTGGCCTCGGCGGGTGAGAGGGACCAGTCCTCGCGGTCGGCGAAGTTGGCGTAGACGAGCGGGAGCTGGAGGAGGCGCGGGTCGGCGAAGTCGGTGATGTCGAGGGGTTCGGGGGCGACGGGGGCGGCGGTGCGCTGGCGGACGTGTTCGAGGAGTGACTCGAGGGCTCCCGGGTAGCTGGCGAAGCGTCGTCCCTGTGCGGGCGCGAGTCGTCCGACGCGGAGGAGACGCGGGCGTGGGGCGGCGGTGGCGGCGGCGATGAGGAGTGCGAGCAGGAGGAGTGTGAGGCGGCGCATGGTGGAGGTGTGGGAGGGGGGAGCCGGGGCGTCACCTGCCAAAAGGTAGCCAAAGGGGGATGTGGCGCGGGCATTAGGCTGACAAAACTAGTAACGAAGATATACAAGTCGGAAACTGCTAGGGGGTTACGTAAGCTAGCTGGCATAACATAGCACGATAGGTGATGGTAGGCAAGCGACCGTGAAACTTTTGTTCTACTGTTTTTTTTCTTGCACTTCCCATTTTTTATCTGTTTTTCATTTGCACTATTAAACTATCGCACTAGATTAAGTCACGCTACGATTTTTTCTATGGACAAGGGACGGGCATGGTCATCCGGTCCTGCCTGGGCATCCGCCGTGGGTGTTTGGGTGGGGCAGGAGGAGTCCGGTGTCTGTCTGTCGGACAGGGACGAGTGTGCAGGCCGCGAGAGCCGGAGGACAAGAGGATGAAAGGACTGACGAGCAAGCAGCAGGAGATTCTGGACTTCATCGCGCAGTTTGCGCGGCAGGAGGGGATGGCTCCGACCATCTATGAGATCAGCGAGCACTTTGACATCAAGAGCGCGACGGCGTTTGCGCATGTTCGTGCGCTGCAGCGCAAGGGTTTTGTGAACCGGAGTTCGAAGGCACGGAGCCTGAGTCTGGTGAACACGGAGAAGCCGAAGCACTTTTCGCTGACGCTGTCGATACCGGTACTGGGGCACATTTCGGCTGGGGCGCCGCTGCTGAGCGAGGAGCACGTGGAGTGCAAGGTGATCATCGACCCGTCGCTGCTGCCGCGTGGGGTTGGCGGGCACAAGCTGTTCGGTCTTCGGGTGCAGGGGGAGTCGATGCGTGACCTGGGGATACTGGATGGCGACCTGGTGATTGCGAAGCAGACGGAGGAGGCGTCGATCGGGGATGTGATCATCGCGATGGTGGACGGCGAGACGACGGTGAAGTCGCTGTATCTGACGGATGGGAAATGGGAGCTTCGTCCGGCGAATCCGGCGTTCCACTCCCGTTTCTACGACCTGGAGGCGCTGACAATCCAGGGGATTGTGATCGCGCTGCAGCGGACGTTTTGAGCGGAGCGTAGGGAGGCGGATCGGATGATAGCCCAGTTGACGGGAATTCTGGTTGAGCGCGACCTGACGCAGGTGGTGCTGGATGTGAATGGGGTGGGGTATGCGCTGTCGGTGCCGCTGAGCACGATGGACGCGCTGCCTGGGGTTGGGAGTCGGGTGACGCTGCTGACGGTGATGACGGTTCGCGAGGACGACATCCGTCTGTATGGGTTTGCGACGGGTCGCGAGCGGCGTCTGTTCGAGCTGCTGACGTCGGCGGTGTCGGGTGTGGGGGCGAAGCTGGCGCTGAATGTGCTGAGCTGCATGAGCATTGACCTGTTTGTGTCGTCGGTGCTGGAGGGGGATCTGAAGGTGCTGTCGAAGATATCGGGTGTGGGGAAGCGGACGGCGGAGCGGATGGTTCTGGAGCTTCGTGACAAGGTGTCGGGGCTGGGCGTGGAGGGTTCTGCTGCCGTGGGGGCGGCGTCGGCGTCGCGGCGTGTCGGGACGGTGGCGTCGGAGGCTGGCGGGGCGTCGGGAGGCAAGTCGGCGTCGCCGCTGTCGGTGCCGGCGGTGCGTGACGCGGCGCTGGCGCTGGAGACGCTGGGGTTCAAGCGTGAGCAGGCGGAGAAGGCGGTGCTGGCGGTGCTGAAGACGGCTGGGGAGTCGGCGACGGCCGAGCAACTGATACGGCTGGCGCTGGCAGCGCTGAATTCGTAGAGTCGAGTGAGTCGAGTGAGTCGAGTGAGTCGAGTGAGTCGAGTGAATGGATAGCCGCGAAGCGGCGTCCCTTGACTAGCC
>CALZPA010000336.1 GCA_945827525.1 uncultured Lentisphaeria bacterium
GGCTAGTCAAGGGACGCCGCTTCGCGGCTATCCATTCACTCGACTCACTCGACTCTACGAATTCAGCGCCGCCAGCGCCAGCCGTATCAGTTGCTCGGCCGTCGCCGACTCCCCAGCCGTCTTCAGCACCGCCAGCACCGCCTTCTCCGCCTGCTCACGCTTGAACCCCAGCGTCTCCAGCGCCAGCGCCGCGTCACGCACCGCCGGCACCGACAGCGGCGACGCCGACTTGCCTCCCGACGCCCCGCCAGCCTCCGACGCCACCGTCCCGACACGCCGCGACGCCGACGCCGCCCCCACGGCAGCAGAACCCTCCACGCCCAGCCCCGACACCTTGTCACGAAGCTCCAGAACCATCCGCTCCGCCGTCCGCTTCCCCACACCCGATATCTTCGACAGCACCTTCAGATCCCCCTCCAGCACCGACGACACAAACAGGTCAATGCTCATGCAGCTCAGCACATTCAGCGCCAGCTTCGCCCCCACACCCGACACCGCCGACGTCAGCAGCTCGAACAGACGCCGCTCGCGACCCGTCGCAAACCCATACAGACGGATGTCGTCCTCGCGAACCGTCATCACCGTCAGCAGCGTCACCCGACTCCCAACCCCAGGCAGCGCGTCCATCGTGCTCAGCGGCACCGACAGCGCATACCCCACCCCATTCACATCCAGCACCACCTGCGTCAGGTCGCGCTCAACCAGAATTCCCGTCAACTGGGCTATCATCCGATCCGCCTCCCTACGCTCCGCTCAAAACGTCCGCTGCAGCGCGATCACAATCCCCTGGATTGTCAGCGCCTCCAGGTCGTAGAAACGGGAGTGGAACGCCGGATTCGCCGGACGAAGCTCCCATTTCCCATCCGTCAGATACAGCGACTTCACCGTCGTCTCGCCGTCCACCATCGCGATGATCACATCCCCGATCGACGCCTCCTCCGTCTGCTTCGCAATCACCAGGTCGCCATCCAGTATCCCCAGGTCACGCATCGACTCCCCCTGCACCCGAAGACCGAACAGCTTGTGCCCGCCAACCCCACGCGGCAGCAGCGACGGGTCGATGATCACCTTGCACTCCACGTGCTCCTCGCTCAGCAGCGGCGCCCCAGCCGAAATGTGCCCCAGTACCGGTATCGACAGCGTCAGCGAAAAGTGCTTCGGCTTCTCCGTGTTCACCAGACTCAGGCTCCGTGCCTTCGAACTCCGGTTCACAAAACCCTTGCGCTGCAGCGCACGAACATGCGCAAACGCCGTCGCGCTCTTGATGTCAAAGTGCTCGCTGATCTCATAGATGGTCGGAGCCATCCCCTCCTGCCGCGCAAACTGCGCGATGAAGTCCAGAATCTCCTGCTGCTTGCTCGTCAGTCCTTTCATCCTCTTGTCCTCCGGCTCTCGCGGCCTGCACACTCGTCCCTGTCCGACAGACAGACACCGGACTCCTCCTGCCCCACCCAAACACCCACGGCGGATGCCCAGGCAGGACCGGATGACCATGCCCGTCCCTTGTCCATAGAAAAAATCGTAGCGTGACTTAATCTAGTGCGATAGTTTAATAGTGCAAATGAAAAACAGATAAAAAATGGGAAGTGCAAGAAAAAAAACAGTAGAACAAAAGTTTCACGGTCGCTTGCCTACCATCACCTATCGTGCTATGTTATGCCAGCTAGCTTACGTAACCCCCTAGCAGTTTCCGACTTGTATATCTTCGTTACTAGTTTTGTCAGCCTAATGCCCGCGCCACATCCCCCTTTGGCTACCTTTTGGCAGGTGACGCCCCGGCTCCCCCCTCCCACACCTCCACCATGCGCCGCCTCACACTCCTCCTGCTCGCACTCCTCATCGCCGCCGCCACCGCCGCCCCACGCCCGCGTCTCCTCCGCGTCGGACGACTCGCGCCCGCACAGGGACGACGCTTCGCCAGCTACCCGGGAGCCCTCGAGTCACTCCTCGAACACGTCCGCCAGCGCACCGCCGCCCCCGTCGCCCCCGAACCCCTCGACATCACCGACTTCGCCGACCCGCGCCTCCTCCAGCTCCCGCTCGTCTACGCCAACTTCGCCGACCGCGAGGACTGGTCCCTCTCACCCGCCGAGGCCACCGCTCTCAAGGGATACCTCCAGCGGGGCGGACTCCTCTTCATCGACGCCGGCATCACCGCCGCCTTCCTCCGAACCAACCGCTTCTACGGACAGCACCACTCCTTCGCCGAATGGGACGTCCACCCCGAACTCGCCGAGACCTTCCTCAAGCTCTTCCCCAACGCCTCCTTCAAGCCTCTCCGACGCTCCGACCCCCTCTTCGCCGCCTTCTACGCCGGACTCCCTGACCCCCGCACCCTCCCCGAGACCGTCCGCGACTACACCCAGCGCGAAAAGTGGCCCGGAGGCTCCTACGCCGCACTCGCCCTCACCCTCAATGGCAGACCCGCCGTCATCGCCATGCCCATCATCGCCATGGGATGGGGAGTCAGCCCCACCGGACACTGGCTCACAAACATCAGCATGCGCATCCTCGAAAACGCCGACGGACTCTCCGACTTCATCGGCAACGCCTCCTACTCCGGAGAACGCTTCGAGGTCAAACGAGAGGACGGCGCACACGATACCGTCTTCTGCGAAACCGAGGCCAAACCTTCCTGGAACCGAGAACCCTCCGGCAGAACACGCGTCTTCAGATACTACTCCGCACCCGAAATCAACGACTATGTCCACCAGTTCTATACCCGACTCGGCACCAATGTCATCATCTATGCGCTGACACATTGACCTGATCGGCCGCTGCCCCCACCTGCCACATACACACACTCGGAACCAAGGCCAATGGCTATGCGCTGACACTGTGACATAATTGGGAAATTTGTTATTTTCCAC
>CALZPA010000337.1 GCA_945827525.1 uncultured Lentisphaeria bacterium
GGGCGATAAAGGCTATGCTCAGGTGGAAGGAGACGGGAAAGGAGGATCTGCGTCTCCATCGGTGTCTGCTTTCTCCATGGCTGGAGTTACGACCTTTGCGAGCGGTGACTATGTCTTGCTGCAGACAGGGGGCACAGCTAATTCGGGCAGTGACACTTCAGGTGATGGTTCCACTGGCGGTGAATGGCAGCCGGCGCCCAGTGCGGAGGGTGGCGACATCACGGAGCTGGGAACCTATGACATGACCGGCATCCAGGAGCTGAGCAGCGCTTCGGATGGCTGGTACAGCTACTTGGAGGAGGAGCTGTCTGGAAACCAGAAAAAAAGCATCCTGAAGAACAAGCACTTGGGCTATAACACCATCTATATGGGTACAATCTTAACCTGGGAGAAGATGAAAAAACTGTGCCCCAGTATGCCCGCCGCAGACATGGAGGCTGAAATAGCGAAGGTTGTGCCAGATCCCGTGATAGACGGTACCACGAAGACCATCTACTCCTTCTATGTGGTCTTTGACAAGTGCGTGGCCTACACTTATGGCGATACGGCGGATGAGACGAACTCCCTCTACGATGTCGCCAGCCTGGAGCTGGATGGCAACAAGAACTATTGTGTGGACACGTCGACGAAGAACACTGCCTACTTTGCTGAGTTTATTCCTGACAACATCAATGCAGCTCATGAGCCAGACAGCTTCAAGGACATCGACATCACGGTCGACTTCGAGTCCAAGGACTCGCGCTGCAATCACCGTTACAACGCGGGCGGAACGTTCTGGACGGTCAATCAGTGGCAGGCTCCCGCAAGCGGAACGGGTGCCATGACCGCACCGGCGCAGACGCTGGACAAGGACAACACGGACGGCTTCCCCACGAATGCCACCGCCTCCGCCTCGGTGGATATGGAGAGCGGCGTGACATTCCCGAATGCCAGCGACACGCTGGCGTCGGCCCAGGGCAATCGCACCTATTCGACGGCCTACATCCGGAATGAGCCGATGCGCTCGCTGTGGGAGCTGGGTGCCATCCATCGCGGATACCCCAACCAGACCATCAACCTGAAGCAGTTCACGGAGAAGGCCGACTGGACGACGGCGGACAAGGTCACGTATGCCGAAGGCGACGCGGGAATGCTGGATCAGGTGAAGATCGGCCCGCTGCTGTTCGTCGAGGGCAAGGTGAACGCCAACATGCGCAACCCGCTGGTCTGGGAAGATCTGCTGGGAGGCATCGCCTACGGCTGGTATGAGCCATCCGTCACGAGCTTCACAGTCTTTGACCAGGTATCGACGCCTGCCGATCCCAACTACACGAAGCTGTACGATGGCAGCGCCTGGAGTGGCCTGGCACGTCCCACCTCCTACTCGCGCGGCGCCGTCGCTAAGATGCTGCAGAATGTGCTGACGGCCACGAATGACCGCGACTGGGAGGCCTACATCGGCAAGACCGCCCAGTTGCTGACGACGCGCTGCGAGCTGTACTCGCTGCTGCTCTACGCCGAGTCGCTCGATGACGTCACGGATGAGGTCTCGGATGCCATTGCGAGTGGCGTCACCTTGAAGGAGTTGCTTCCCACGAACGGCGAGTTGCGGAAGGTGCGGGCCAGGATGCCCGGCGAAAGTACCTATGAGGATCGCTACTGCAAGGTCATGGGGCGGCAGAAGGTGCTGCTGCAGTTGGTGCGCGACGCCTGGCGGAAGGAGCTGAAGATGGTGGGCAGGCGCTATCTGGAGGAGTGAGGATCATGAGGAAACGTCAAGGACTAGCTGGTTGTCTGCTGGCCGCTCTGCTGGCGGTGTTCGTCGGTGCGCCTGGCCTGCTGGGCGAGGCGCCGCGCCCCAGCGACTCGAATCCGCTGTCGCGCCTGACGGGCGAGCAGCGGAGGCAGTATGAGGCCTACCTGGAGTACAATGAGTACCTGAAGTCAGGCCAGGGCTTCAGCCGTGCGGCGCTGTGCCAGAAGCTGTATGGCTATGCGGCCAAATGGTGCGCCCAGGCGGCGCCGAAGTACCGGGAGAACAGCCTTAGGGCGACGGAGCGAGCGGCGGCCACCTCGGCGGAGCGCCGGAAGAAGGAGCTGGAGGAGCTGGGCGTCTTCTATCTGAAGCTGTCCGAACAGTGCCAGAAGGCCGCCAGGGAATGTCAGAAGGGCGACATCGCCGCGACGGGCAAGGCCCTGCGCGAGTACACGGCGCTGGAGCGGCAGGGACAGGCCAGGCAGCAGAAGACCTACCGGCGCGACTGGCTGACAGAGCCGGAAATCAATCGCATCTATGTGTTCATGAAGCGGCAGAAGCAGGCAGGCGGCGACGGCAAGGCCGAGGAGCCGAGGCCACGACAGGTCGAGAACGCCGAAGGCTACCAGCATAAGTCACAGAGCGACAGGAAGCCACGGCGCAGATAGGGCGGGCATGCTCGTCTGGGCCGAGGTGCGGCCAGGAGTAAACGGAACATTAGAGTATGGAGAGTCATAGGCAAATGAAGCGTCGCAGAGGTCATTTCACGCTGTTGGAGGTGCTGTTGGCCATCGGTGTGGTGGTCATCCTGGCTGGCATCACGATGGGAGGTCTGCGCTATGCGTCATCCCGTTCGGATGAGGCGAGGACGCACGCCGTGATGAAGGAATTCGAGATGGCACTGCAGAAGTACAAGTCAGACCATGGCATCTTCCCTGTATCGAAGGATGCTGCTGCCATTAACCTCGATGATGACAGCAAATGGAAGAAGTTCCGCCAGGGCGGCTATCTGCAGGGCTCGGCCACGGGCATTCTGAGGGACGGCTATGACCAGCCGCTGTTCTATCGCTTCCCCGGTACGAAGAACACGGGCAGTTATGACCTGTGGTCCAAGGGGCCGGACAAGAAGCATG
>CALZPA010000338.1 GCA_945827525.1 uncultured Lentisphaeria bacterium
GATTCTGGGGCCTCTAGAGATTCTAGAGATTCGTTTCGAAAAGATTCAGCTACTTGCCTGACTTATGCAATTTGGTAATCTCTAGTCATTTATATGATAATATAAGAATTAATTTGAAATTCATTTTTAGCTATGCTATACTAAATTCTGGGGGGCTCCCCCATTATATAAGGTTCGTGCGCGCGAGGTGGCGCAAAATAAGCATATTTTGTTATTTGGTATTTTATGGGTAATTTTTGACAGATGATGGTCTCATTATTTTATGTTTTCCTGTAATCGTTTCGAAAAGCGAGACGGTGCGTCCGGCATAGGCCATGAGCGTTCGCAAGGGCTGGTGACGGGCTGAGACGGCAGCGGTTTTGCGCCCGACGGCGGGGGCGCCGTCGGGACAGGCCTCGCTTCGCTCGGCGGCATAAGGCAGGCCGCTTCGGGGCTCCGGTCCCCTTGTCTGCGTTCCGGGGGGTCGCGGCGCGAGGCGCACGTGGGCTTGCGAAAGCACATGGATCGAGCAAATCAACTAAAGGAGTGTTCATGCATCCGCTTATTGAGAGGGCGCTGGCGGCGCCTGGAAGCCTCACGGCCGAGGACCTCGAGCAACTGCTGTCGCATCCGGACTATGAGGAGCTGCGGGCGGCGGCGTATGGCGTCAAATGCCGTCTGGTCGGGAAGGTGGTGTCGTTGCGCGGGCTGATCGAGCTGGGCAATGTGTGCGGGAAGGACTGCCTGTACTGTGGGATACGGCGGAGCAACCGGGCGGTGGAGCGCTATCGGCTGGGGGAGGAGGACGCGGTGCGTCTGGCGCGCTGGTGTCTGGAGCAGGAGTATGGGTCGGTCGTCATCCAGTCGGGCGAGGTGCAGTCGGAGGAGAACACGGCGTTCATCGAGCGGATTGTGCGCCGCATCCATGGGGTTGCGGGGGAGCGTCTGGGGATCACGCTGTGTCTGGGTGAGCAGACGGAGGAGACGTACCGTCGCTGGCGGGAGGCGGGTGCGCACCGGTATCTGCTGCGCATCGAGACGTCGGATCCGTCGCTGTATGCGGCGATACATCCGTCGGACCATTCCTATGCGGTTCGTCTGGGGTGTCTGCGGACGCTGAAGGCGCTGGGGTATCAGACGGGGAGCGGCGTCATGACGGGGCTGCCGGGTCAGACGCTCGGTCAGTTGGCGCGCGACATCTGCCTGTTCCGGGAGCTGGATCTGGACATGATCGGCATGGGGCCGTTCATTCCGCACCGTGACACGCCGCTGGGGCAGGGGCTGGAGCTGACCTCCGAGTATGCGTCGCGGCAGCTTCAGCTGGGGTTGCGGATGATCGCCGTCACGCGGCTGGCGCTGCCGGACGTGAACATCGCCGCGACGACGGCGCTGCAGGCTCTGGACGACCAGGGGCGGGAGCAGGGGCTGCTGGCTGGCGCGAACGTCATCATGCCGAATGTCACCGACACGCAGTTCCGTCGCAACTACCAGCTCTATGAACACAAGCCGTGTCTCGACGAGAATTCCGCGCAGTGCCGCAACTGCCTCACCTGGCGTGTGCTGGGCATCGGAGAGAAGATCAACTGGGGACAGCGCGGCGACTCCCCGCATGCAACAAGGAACCACTGACATGAGAAGTCCCATCGCACCAGCCATCGCCAACGCCTACAAGGTCCTCGACGGCGAGGACCTCACCGAGCAGGAGGCGCTGCAGCTCACGGAAGTCGCCGGCTGCGACATCCTGGATCTCGTCTCGCTGGCCAACAAGGTCCGCGACCGCTTCGCGCCCGGCATCACGCCGTGCTCCATCATCAACGCCAAGTCTGGGGCGTGCTCCCAGAACTGCCGCTTCTGCGCTCAGGCCGCCTGTCACCGGACCGGCGTCGACGTCCATCCGCTGCTGGATGCGGACGAGATTGTCCGGGCCGCGCAGGAGGTGTACCGTCAGGGCGTCCGGACGTTCGGCATCGTGACCAGCGGCCTCGGCTTCCAGAAGGCCGACAGCCCCGACTTCCAGAGCATCCTCGACACCATGGACCGCCTGCGGCGCGAGCTGCCTGACCTCCATGTCTGCCTCTCGCTGGGGCTTCTCTCCGAGGAGACCGCCCAGGCGCTCCAGGAGCATGGGGCCTACCGCTACAACATCAACCTCCAGACCAACCCCCAGCGCTATGGGCAGCTCATCGCCACCACCCACACCATCGAGGACAAGATGGACACCATCCGGCTGCTCCAGAGGCACCACATCGGCGTCTGCAGCGGAGGCATCCTCGGACTGGGCGAGACCTGGGCCGACCGCGTCCGCCTGGCCCTCGCCTGCCGTGAGCTCGACGTCGACGTCATTCCCCTCAACGTCCTCATCCCCATCCCCGGAACGCCCCTGGAGGACCAGCCGACCCTGGCCCCCCATGAGGTCGCCAAGACGTTCGCCATCGTCAGGCTCCTGAACCCCCGCAAGGCCATCAAGTTCGCCGCCGGACGCGAGACCGCCATGAAGGACTACCAGGCCCTGCTCATGCTCGCCGGCATGAACTCGCTCATCACCGGCGGATACCTCACCACCAGAGGACGGAACGTCGCCGACGACGAGCAGCTCATCCGCAGCCTCCAGGGCTTCATCGGCTGACGCTCTCATCCCCCCCCGCACCCGCACCCCAAACAGCAGACGCCAACTTAAAAAACTACCAAATCGATAGATTTTTATTTGACAGGGTATTTAGGCGTATTATGGTAAGCTCCATCGCCGCGGAGCCATGGCTCCGCTTTCATTATGGTTTAAAAGACTACTTAAACAGTAGTGAAAAAGCAAGGAGATCTGAAGATGCTGAGCAGGAATTATCTGTCGTTGGGATTGTCGCTGGCTGGTCTGGTGTCGTCGGTTCTGTA
>CALZPA010000339.1 GCA_945827525.1 uncultured Lentisphaeria bacterium
TACCTCCCGCGCTCCCGCGCGGGGAACTTCCGGCCCAGTGGCTTCCGCGCGGGGAGCTTCCGGCCCAGTGGCTTCCGCGCGGGGAGCTTCCGGCCCCTTTGCCGTCGCTTTTGCGCGGAGAACTTCCGGTCAGTCGTCGAGTTCGCCGTCGAAGATGGCGAGGTCGGTGAAGATGTAGGGGTAGTCGGTGAGTGGGGTGTGGAAGAGGTCGGCGCCGTATTCGTGGGAGAAGGTGTGGATGCCGGAGGCGTCCCAGACGTTTCGGCGGACGGGGTCGATGACGATGGGGTTCTGGAAGGCGGTCTCGTAGCCCTGTGCGAGGGTTCGGAGGCAGCCGTGGATGGGCTGTGCGGAGAGGTCGACATGCTCGGTCTGCCAGGCGGCGAAGACGGGGACGCCTTTGCGTCGGAAGGAGCCGGCCCAGACGCTGTTGTAGGCCTGGATGGAGCCGAATTCGAAGCGGTGCGAGGGGGTGAAGAAGGCGCAGAAGTCGTCGGCGCGTCCGATACCGTCGCAGAGGTATCCGAGAGCCTGGAGGGCGTAGTAGGCGAGTTTGGGTTCGTTTTTGCGGGCGTCGATGATGCCGTAGTACTGGTCGGCGCCGTCGGCGTAGTAGCAGAGGAAGTCGGTGATGGTGAAGAAGGAGGAGACGTCGGCGCCGCAGATGAGGTCGGTGAGGTAGCGTCGTGTGAGGTATCGGGCCTGTCCGAGCTGGGTGGGGAAGGAGAAGAGCATGGACTTTCCGGCGGCTCGTCCGGACTCGCCCTGCCAGATGGGGAGGATGGTTCCGTCCTTACGGGTCATGGCGTGTCGGAGGTGGTTGAAGCGCGCGACCATGCCGTTTTCTGGGATGGAGTCGTAGAAGTGGTAGTTGAAGGTGTCGATGTGCTCGGGGAGTCCGAATTCGTGGAGTGCGTTGACGTAGGCGGTGGCGGTCTGGGCGACGTCGGCGGCGATGTTGGCGTCTGGGATGACGCTGCGGATGTGTGCGGCGGTGATGCGGACGAAATCGGTGTAGTCGCGTGCGCGGTCACGCATGGGCATTTTCTCGAGGGCGAGGACTTTGCCGTTGTGAGTCCAGAACCATTCGGGTTCGTTCCAGATTTCCCAGGTATGGACGCGTCCCTTGAAGTGTGAGGCGAGCGCGGTGACGTAGTTTTTCCATGCGGCCATGGCCTGTTCGCCGTGGTAGTAGGGCGTTTCGCCGACCCAACCGCGAGGCCATCCGGGGACGAGTTTGCCGTCGGCCTCCTTCCAGGCCTTCTCGTAGGCGTCGGCGGGTGTGTGGACGGGGTGTCCGAAGGAGACGGAGAACCAGGTTTCGATGCCGATGGCGGCGAGTCCGTCGACGACCTCGTCGAGCCAGTCGAAGTTGTAGACTCCGGGCGTCTTCTCGCACTTCATCCAGCCGGTCTGGCAGCGTGCGCGCTTGATGCCGGACTGTGCGAGCCAGGGGAAGGTGTCCTTGGGGTTGAAGGTGTCGCGGTCGAGGGTTTCGAAGCCGATGGAGAGAGGTGAGCTGGCGATGGCGCTGCTGGGCTTGTGGGGCATTCTGCCGATGAGCTTGAGTCCGGCGCAGTCGGCGAGGGGATCTTGGGTGTAGTTGAGGAGCAGTGGCTTGAAATCAGGCAGGGTGATGTCTGCCAGCTTCTGTCGGATGGTGTTGCAGTCCATAAAGCGTTCTCCTGGTGTGTGGTGGGAGGCTATGGTTGGGGCTGTGGCCCGTTGGGTGTGTCGGTCTGCTGCTGGAGGGTGGTCTTGGGCGTGTTGTCGGTCTCCTTGAATTCGTCGCTGGTCCAGGCAAGTCGTGCGAGGGCGATGGTGCCGATGAGGATGAAGAGGATGGAGGAGCCGATGTTGAGGTACTTGGGGTTGATGAAGCGTTCGAGGAAGCCGCTGCAGAGGCAGGCGAGGGCGGTGGAGCAGATGAGCGCGAGGCTGGCGCCGATGAAGACGGTGAGGATGCCGCCCTTGCCGCTGGAGGAGAGGGAGAGCGCGGCCAACTGTGTCTTGTCTCCCAGCTCGGCGAGGAAGACGACGGTGAAGCTCATCAGGAGGAGTTTGTAGTCCATGGGCGTGTGTGAGGTGAGGAGGGGGTTATGCGAGGAGGTTGTTGACGGGCAGTGGGGCGACGAAGACGGGCGGTCGGACGTAGATGGGGGTGCAGGAGGCGATCATCTCGGCGGTGGTCGTGGGCCAGGCGTCCGGGGCACTGAGGAGCGGTGAGGGGCTGATGGCGTCGATGGCGATGAGGGAGTCGGCGATGGGGGCGGGGAGCGGCGGGAGGAGCCGCGCCTGGGGGGTTAGCCAGCGGTCGCAGGCGTGGTCGGGCTCGGTGAGCGTCTCGGGTGTCATGGCCTGCGGTGGGGCGACGAGGCGGCGGTCCTGGACGATGGCGAGGATGACCTCGCCGCAGCGTCCGTCCAGGATGACGCCGATGCGCTGGCCGGGTGTGGGCTGCGCGGCCTCGGCGGCGGCGATGGCGCTTGGGACGCCGCGGAGCTGGGCGCCGGTCGCCGTGCAGATGCCCATGAGGTGCGCGATGCCGGAGCGGAGGCCCGCGAAGGAGCCGGGGCCGGTGCCGACTGTCCACTGGCGGATGTCGTGGAGCGTGATGCCGCAGGAGGCGACGGACGCCAGCAGCCAGGGGGGCAGTCGGCGGTCATGCTCGCGGCTTGCGGAGTCGAGGGTCTGTTCGAGGAGGGGCTCGCCGTCGCGTGCGATGACGAGCGAGCAGGTGAGGGAGGTGTCCAGGGCGGCTTGGTACATGGAAAAGCTAAGATTAGAGGGTTATGGTTCGTGTAATGAGTCCACAAACGGAAAACGGAAAGTCCACAAAAGTAAAGTCCACAAAAGACACAAAA
>CALZPA010000340.1 GCA_945827525.1 uncultured Lentisphaeria bacterium
GGGCCACATGCAGATCCATGCTGCCGGAGCGGAAGCCCTCGAGGTCCAGCGTGACATAGTCAAAGCCCAGTTTCCGGAGCTGCGCGGCGAGTTCCTGACGATGCTCGACCATCGTCGGCATCGAGGCGGCGCCGACCTCGATGCGCGCCAGCGCACCATGCACCCGCAGACGCACATTCTCCGTTGGCGGCACCAGCCGACGCACAACCTCCTCGCCGGCCATCGTCCGCCCCACCAGCTCCGCAGTCAGCTCCGTCCCATAGTCGAAGCGCGTCGCCAGACAGGGCGTCGACGGCTGCGTCGAGCAGGAAAGCCCCATCTCGGCCGCCATCTGCCGAACCTCCGCCTTGCTGACCCCTATCGCCGCCAGCGGCGAGACGACGCCCAGCTCGGCCAGCGCCGCCAGCCCCGGACGATACGTCCGGTGGTCGTCCGCGTTCGTGCCATCCAGCAACGTCCCCACTCCACGACGACGAACCTCCTCCACAAACGTCCGGAAAATGTGAAGCTTGCACCAGTAGCACCGGTCAGGCGCATTCACACGCACCTGCGGCAACGTCAGCGGATCACACGAGAACTCGCACAGCTCCACGCCCAGCCCCGACGCCACCTCACGCACATGGCTCATCTCGGACGGACGCAGAAACGGCGTCCGCATCGTCAGCGCCACCAGCGGAAACGGCTCCTCGTCGCGCAGCCTGCCCAGCACCGCCAGCAGCAGCGTGCTATCCACACCGCCCGAAAACGCCAGCGCCAGCCCCCCCGACGCACGCTCACGCAGAAACTCCCGCAAGTCAGTCAGACGGCTCATCTCACTTCTCCTCCTCGGCAGCACGACGCGCGTCCGCATAGACCGTCGCAAATTCGACGCCATTCGCCAGCGCCACCTGCCTCACGCTCTCATACTCCGGATAGCACCGCACCAGCTCGCCAAACGAACAGCGCTTCACCGCCACCTCGCCCAGAGGCAGACGAACCGTCAGTTGCTCACGCTCCATAATCGTGCGCTCCACAGGTATCCGACGCAGGCCTATCGTCGTCGTCGTGCGGAAAATCGTCGCCTCCGCCTCCGCCAGATGCGCCTCGTCCACAATGACGCGCAGCAGATAGGCCGGACGGTTCTTCTTCATGAAGCAGGGCATGAAATGCACATCGCGCGCACCCACCCGGAAAAGCTCCTCCATGGCAAACGACAGCGCCTCGCCCGTGGCATCATCGATGTTCGTCTCCAGCAGCACGATGCGCTCAGGATCGGCCGTCGTCGACAGCAGCATCGCCCGCAGCACATTCGCGCGCCCAAAGTCACGCTTGCCCAGCCCGACACCGACCCGCTCAACGGTATACGCCGGCGGCAGCGACGTCCGAGTCCGGATGGCCGCCGCAATGGCGATGCCCGTCGGCGTCACCATCTCACCCCGCACACCGCTCTGACGCAGCTCAATCCCATACGCCTGCGCGATGTTCAGCACCGCCGGAACCGGAACCGGCAAGTCGCCATGCTGACAATGCACAAACCCAGAACCCTCGCTCAGACCCGTCACCACACACTCCGTGATGCCCAAGTCGTCCAGCAGCACCGACGCCGCCACGATGTCCACAATGGAGTCCACCGCCCCAACCTCATGGAAATGCACCTCCTCCAACGCACACCCATGCGCCTTCGCCTCCGCCTCCGCCACTATCCGAAACACCCGCTTCGCCAGCTCACGCGCACCATCCGTCATCTCACCACGGTCAATCACCGCATACACATCCGACAGATTCCGATGCTCGTGGACATGGGAGTGGTCATGCTCATGGTCATGGGCGTGCTCATGCTCGTGGGCGTGCTCATGCTCATGCTCGTGGTCATGCTCGTGCTCGTGGTCATGGGCGTGGTCATGGTCGTGGACATGCTCGTGGTCATGGGCGTGCTCATGTAGATGAACATCGAAGTCGCAGCCGGCGAGACCATAGGAGGTCTTCCGCGACACATGGCAATGGTAGCCTTCAAGGTGGAGACTGTCGAGAACGGCATCCAGCTTCTCGCGGCTGGCGCCCAAGTCGAGCAGCGCGGCGACCGTCATGTCGCCTGAAATGCCCGAGGCGCACTCAAGGTAAAGGATATTCTTCATGTCTGACTTACTTCCTTCGGTTCATCATACGCAACATGCGGCAGGCCAGCACGCCTGCGCCAAAGCCATTGTCAATGTTCACCACCGACATCCCCTCGGCGCACGAATTCAGCATCGACAGCAACGGCGCCAATCCCTGAAGGCTCGCGCCATACCCCACGGACGTCGGCACTGCCACCAGTGGCGCCTCCACCAGCCCCGCCAGCACGCTCCCCAGCGCACCCTCCATCCCTGCCACCGCCACTACCACATCCGCCTCCCGTATCGCCTCAATCCGCGACAGCAGACGATGCAGCCCCGCCACCCCCACGTCATAGTGACGAGCAACCCGAGCCCCAAAGAACTCCGCCGTCCCTGCGGCCTCCTCCGCCACTGGTATGTCCGCCGTCCCACCCGTACACACCGCCACCAGACCGCCCAGCTCCGGACGCTCACCCCATGTCGACGACACCAGACGCGACACCGAGTCATACGTCACGGGAATCCCGCATGACGCCAGACGCTCCGCCTGTTCCGCTGTGCACTTTGTCCCCAGCGCCCGCTCCCCCGACTCCTCGAACGCCCGCATGATCCCGACCAGTTGCTCCGCCGTCTTCCCCGGACAGTACACCGTCTCCCCCAGCCCCGTTCGCCTTGCGCGGCTCATGTCCAGCTTCGCAAATCCCAAATCCTTGAATGTGTCCATATCTCTCTTCATCCAAAATGCTGCCGGACGCCCCCCAGCCCCAAACGCCTGGGAGTGCCCCGT
>CALZPA010000341.1 GCA_945827525.1 uncultured Lentisphaeria bacterium
CATCTGGAATAGCGCGTGAAGTCTTTCTTGTCCACAAACTACACAAAAGACGCAAAAAAAATGGTAGCTTTGTGACTGTAGGAAATAAGATTGGAGAGTCTACAGATAACTCATCTGTTATGGGGCAAGAAGGCGAATAAGTTCATCTAGATTGGTAGAAGGATTGGCATTGCTAAGTTGCATACGCCATGCAACGCGCGATGTCTCAGGAAGTAGGCGCATGGCATTGTTCATAGCTTGATGCTGGTGTTCTGCAAGGGTATCGCCTAATTTTGGATAAGTTTCAGAATAGCCTTTGATGAATTGTGGTATCAGTCTTCTTTTCAGTTCCTCTGGGGAAGTTGGAGTATTCCGGAAGCAGAAATGCAATAGAATCCAAATTTCGAAGCATGGATTTGAAAAACACCAATGAATTTTCCTTTTTTCGGCTGTTCTAATAACTTTGTAGATGATGTCTGGTGAATTATCATCCTTGTCAAACACCAGCCAGTAATGGTCGAAGCCTGAATATTTAGCTGTTTTCATTTGTGACAAGCATTCATTTAGCAAATGATCTGCTGTGCCACCACCAAGCCCCACGCATTTTATCTGTAGGTTTGGGAGCCTAAAGCTGGTTAGATACAGTTGTTCTGTTTCACCTTCAGTAAAGATGCAGTAGCTGTCGATGCGTTGGTGTCTGATATGGCTTTTGGCTGTGGATTGGAGCCAAGGTTTGTTTCTCATTCCAGTGTCTCCAGCTTAAGGTTGGGGATAGTGGGGACAGCGCCATAGCAACCATGGAGATAATCTTTGGCGATTTGGTTAAAATTGCCTCGGATGCCAGTGAATGAGGCCAGTGACATGAAGCTGGAGGCACCTTCCTTGTCCTTGTTGACGAACCACACCTGATCCTTGCGGAATGCAGTCTCTGTGAGCAGGGAAGGGGAATGGGCCGTGGCTACTACCTGGGCATTGGCTCTGTTGTCGCTGTGGAAAAGTTCAAGGAGCTGACTGGCGAGCAGCGGATGCAGGCTGGCGTCCAGTTCGTCAATGGCGAGGACCTTGCCTTGCTTCAGGACATCCAGGAGCGGGGCAGAGAGTGCAAATACCTTTTGAGTGCCCTGTGACTCGTCGTTGAACATGTCCAATGAATAGGATTTGCCATGGATGCAGTGTTTGGTAGCCACCTGGGTGCCGTGTCCCGTAGCACCATTCTCATCGAAGATGGGCTGAAGGGCGTTGATGCCGAAATCAGCCTTCTCTATCAGTCTTTCAATCTTGCTGGCAATGTCAGGTTGCCTGATGGATGTCAGGGTGTAGTCAAGGTATTGGTGAAAGGTGTCTGCGGACAGAATGACGAGTGTGTTCTCGAACCAGTCGCAGACCATTTCGCAGGCGCCTCCGGCAAACATCCTGGCTGCCGTTGGCAGAAACAGAGCCTCTTCCGGAAGGGTCAGTCTTGTGTCAGCAAGGATTTTGTTCCAGGCCGCCAATTCCGTGCAGTCTGGTGACTGACGCACGAAATGGTTGTCCTCACGTGCGAACATCAGCACCATGCGCTGTCTTTGCGCGTAGAGCCATTCGCTGACGACCCGTTCGGGGAGACATTCGAAGCCATAGCGGAAGCGCTGTCCGTGGCTGATGAACTCCATCTCGACATGGAGCGGTACGGTCTCCGGCGATTCTCGCAGACGGAATGGCGCGAGCAACGCCTTGGCTTGGTTGTCCTGAACTCCACGCTGGCGGACGAGCGCCTGCATGACCAGCATCCCACGGATCAGATTGCTCTTCCCGCTGGCATTCGCGCCATATAGGACGGCTGACTTCAGCAGGGAGCGGCGGTAGCCCGAAACCTGAAACAGATTCTGAGGCTCATGATGCAATGAACCTCGCGCGACCATGGAGACAGACTGTGGATCGCGTATCGAACGGTAATTGCCAATGGTAAACTGGATGAGCATGTTCATTCTCCCCTTTCGTGATGCTATCTGGGAAATAATGTCATGCTAACTTGGAAAATTGCAAAAAATCTGCAGATTTTTTTGTTAGGCAGGTGGAAGACGCCGTATTAGGGGGCGAGAATGGTTAGGTGGCGGGGGTGGAGGTGTGGAGTGGCGAGGTGAGGATGGGGAGGAGGGCTGCTGGGGAGTCGGCGAGGAGCTGGGCGCCGGCGTTGAGGAGGATGGCGCGGTCGCGGAAGCCCCAGGTGACGGCGATGCAGCGGGTGCCGGCGTTGCGGGCCGTCTCGACGTCGACGTCGGAGTCGCCGATGTAGACGGCGGTCGTGGCGTTCACGTTGAGCTGGGCCAGGATGGCGAGGACGGTGTCGGGCGCGGGCTTGCGGCGGACGCCCTCGCGTTCGCCGGCGACGGCGTCGAACTGTCCGGGGAAGAACTGGGCGCAGAGCTGCTGGACGGCGAAGTCGGCCTTGTTGGAGACGACGGCGGTGAGGATGCCGCGCCGCCGGAGCTCATCGAGGAGCTGTGGGATGCCGGGATAGGGTGCGGTGGTGTCGGCGCAGTGCTGGGCGTAGTGTCGGCAGAAGTCGTGGTAGACGCGTTCCTGGAGTTCGCTGGTGGCGTCGGCGGGGCAGGCGCGTTCGATGAGCTTGCGGATGCCGTTGCCGACGAACTGTCGGATGCTGTCCTGGGGGTGGGTTGGGAGGTGATGGGCGGCGAGGGCAGCGTTGGCGCTGGCGGCGAGGTCTCCGAGGGTGTTGAGGAGTGTTCCGTCGAGGTCGAAGATGGCGAGTCGGCAGGGAAGGGGGGACATGGTGGTAGCGGTGAGGTTCAGATGGAGGCGAGGAATTCGCGTGAGCGAG
>CALZPA010000342.1 GCA_945827525.1 uncultured Lentisphaeria bacterium
AGAATCTCTAGAATCTCTAGAATCTCTAGAATCTCTAGAATCTCTAGAATCTCTAAGAATCTCTAGAATCTCTAAGAATCTCTAGAATCTCTAGAAGCCCTAGAAACGCCCACGATTGGGCTGGAAGTTCTCCGCGGCATCTGGAAGCTCTTTCAGACCTTCAGCCTGGCGTCCACCACCTGCGACCGGAACATCTGGTTGACGCGCTGCACATACGGATGCTGCGACAGCCTCTCCAGCTCGTCCAGCGACGGACGCCGCATTCCTCGATGCTCCTCCGGCTCCGGCTCGCGCATCTCCGTCGGCACCTCAACCGACGCCGACTCCTCCAGATCCCCTGGCGGCTGCAACTGCTCGTAGTAATCCCCCGGCAATGACTCTTGCGGCGCCATGGGCTGCGGCGCAGGCGCTGGTGGAGGCGGCGGCGCGGGCTGCTGTACGGGCGCGGGCGGAGGAGGCACTGGCGCGGGCGGCGGCGGTGCCGCGGGCTGCTGTACGGGCGTGGGGGGAGGAGGCACTGGCGCGGGCGGTGGCGGCGGAGGCGGCGCGGGTGTGGGTGGCACGGCGGCGGGGCGGCGGGTCTGCGTGGGGGCAGAGGCCGCACCGACCGCCGTCACGCTTTTGGGGAGTCAACCGCTCCTGCCGGCGCGGCGGCAAATGGGTTTGGGCGCTCGACGGGTGTCTGCAACTGTGGCAGCGCACCATTCAGCACGGCCAACTGGCGCATCACGTCGTCCAGTTGGACGCTGTGCGCGTCCAGCATGACCCGCGCCAGCACCGCCTCGAAGTAGATGCGCTTGTTCAGCGCCGTCTGGAAATTCCGCTCGTTCTCGATGAGTCCCTGGAGGACGCGCTGGACGAGTTTGGCGTCGAGGGCCTTGCCGATGGCGCAGAGGTCGGCGAGTTCGGTCTCGCTGACCTCCAGGATGCGTCCGGGGTCTTTGGTCATGCAGGCCACCATGATGTTGCGCACATAGTTGATGAGGTCGCCGAACAGGCGCTCCAGGTCGCGGCCGCTGTCGGCCAGCGCCTGCAGCACGACCATGGCGCGGTTGATGTCGTTCGTGAAGATGCCGGCGGCGATTTCGCGTAGCTCGACGCCCGAGGCCAGGCCAAAGACGTCGATGACGTCCTGTTCGCGGATGGTCTCCGCCTCCGTGAGGCCGCCGCAGAAGGCGATGATCTGGTCGAAGATGGACTGCGCGTCTCGCATGCCGCCGTCGGCCGCGCGGGCGATGGCGGTCAGTGCGCTTTCCTCGACGTGGACGTGCTCGCCGTCCGCAATCTGCCGCAGCCGCTGTGCGATGAGGGGGACTGAGATGCGCTTCAGGTCGAAGCGTTGGCAGCGTGAGATGATGGTCGGCAGTATCTTGTGCGGCTCCGTCGTGGCGAACAGGAACTTGACGTGGGCGGGCGGCTCCTCCAGTGTCTTGAGCAGGGCGTTCCACGCCTGGTTCGTCAGCATGTGGACTTCGTCGATGATGTAGATCTTGAAGCGTCCGTGGACGGGCGCGAACTGGCAGTTGTCGCGGATGTCGCGGATGTCCTCGACCTTGTTGTGGCTGGCGCCGTCGATTTCGATGACGTCGAGGGAGTTTCCCTCGGCGATTTCGCGGCAGCTCTGGCACTCGCAGCAGGGTTCGCCGTCCTGTGGATGCTCGCAGTTGAGGGCCTTGGCGAAGATGCGTGCCGAGGTCGTCTTGCCGATGCCTCGCGACCCCACAAACAGATATGCGTGGCCGATGCGGTTCTGCACGATTGCGTTCCGCAGAGTCCGGCTGATGTGCTCCTGACCCACGACATCCGCAAACTTCTGCGGACGCCATTTGCGCGCAAGTACCTGATACGCCATCCTTGACCCGCTCCTCACTACGTTTCGCCGACCTGACAAAAAAAGCCACACCCCGCCTTAGAGGTCCCGGCGCCCAGGTCAACTGCTTATGGCTGCTTGGGTCACCACCTGACCAGGTTCACAGTATTCCCGCCGCACGGGTTCCAAAACGGGGCATGGCAATCACCGAATATAACCCAGACTCCCGCGAATTGCAAACGCGCACGTCCGAGAATTCGCCCGGATGTCCCATCCGAGCCAAGTTCTCGCCTCATTCGGCAAAAGACGGAGTGGCGTCACGCACGCCCCCGCTCATTCGTGCAGGAGGCAGGGGACGCGCTTGCGCTTGAGCTTGGCGCCGCATTTCGGACACAGGGTGGGCGCCTTGCCGTCGTCGCCCGGCTGCGGGGGCTCGTCGTCCGGTCGAACCGTCGTGAAATGTCCCTCATGGTAGGTCTGCTCGAAGCCGCAGGCGGGGCAGGTGCAGCGCACGGCTGTGATGGGACGCCGGCCAAAGGGAGGCAGGAAGCTGAACAGGTTCATGGTCAGGGGGGCTTCAGCTCTGGGGGCAGGAGGCTAGTTTGGAGGGTTTCAGATGTCGTCGTCGCTGAGCTGCGCCTCAATGGCCTTGATGGTTTCCAGGCGCTGCTGCTCTGTCAGGGGAGCCTTGGTCCGGACGACGGGTGTCTCCTTGATCGGCCAGTTTGGCCGGCATCGTTCCTTGAGGTGTGGCTCGTTGTTTAGGATGCTGCGGATATGGCCTATGCATACATCGAGGAGGGCATTATTCGTCCTTATCGAATAAAAGTCCTGGGGCAGGTTCTTGAGCTTCTGTTCCTGAACGTAGGCGATGATGCTGTCCTGCAAGCTCTTGACTGCCGCAATGTACTCGTCCTCATAGTCATCGTCGCGCTTGTAGCGGGAA
>CALZPA010000343.1 GCA_945827525.1 uncultured Lentisphaeria bacterium
GGCGCCGTCCGTCGTCGGCGTGCAGCACTAGGCCCGAAAGAGAGAAATCACAGGAGAAGGAACATGAAGAACGAGCAGACCAAGATTAGCATCAAGCTCAAGGAAGCCGCCGGAAAGCGCCTCAAGGACGTCGTCGAGGAGGTCGGCAAGAGCATCGGCCGCGAGGATGACACGGTTGTCGTCCGCTTCGTCGGCAAGGGACCCGCGAAGGATGTCCGTCAGAAGGGGCGCCACAAGGACCCCCTTGAGACTGTCCTGAGCGTCGGTGACACCTTCGAGATCACGTTCGCCGACGGTCTCGTGGTCCGCGCCGATGTGACAGGACCCGCCGCGCGGAAGAACGACAGCGAGGACCACGAGCTCAAGGACCTCGTCGACGGCATCCTCAAGGACATCAAGAACGCCAGCAAGTGCAACCACAAGGCACACAAGGCCGACGCCTGCCAGTGCGCGTCCAAGGACAAGAGCGAGGCCAAGGACAAGGACAAGGACAAGAAGCCCGACGACAAGGCGTGCTGCTCATCCGGCAAGTGCCGCCACTCCGACGGTCCGCACAAGTGGTACGGGCATCACATCGCCGAGCCCGCCTGTGGTCTCGATGCGTTCCTCGACGAGGTCATCGAGACCATCATGCGTCTGGAGGACGATGACGAGGAGGACGACGAGGACATCTGCGACTGCCGCCGTGCCTGCCACTGCGGCATCCCCGTGGACGCCCCTGTTCCGCACGAGATTATCCGCCAGGTCAGCGATGACTGCGACGGGGTTTGCCTGGTCGTCCGAATCTCCCTGTGACGGGAGCCGGGGACTATCGGCATAGACACAAACAGCAACAAGAACAACACACAGCCACATCAAGGAGAACAGACATGGTTACCATCGCCAACACCACCACCACCACCAACGCCACCCGTACCCGCAAGTCCGGCACCGTCGTCAACGTGACCGACAACACCGGACGCAGCATCAGCGTGCGCCTCAACGGCTCCGAGGAGACCTACCTCGACGCCCTCGCCAGATGCGCCGAGACCTTCGGCGTCAGCACGGACGAGCTCGTGGCATCCGTCACCGACATCGGTGCGGTTCCTGTCGACTGCTTCGACGCCGAGGTCGTCCGCTCCATCCTCAACTCCGTGCCCAGCACCGGAGCCGAGGTCTGCGTCGCGCGCAAGATGCTGTCCAACGGCGTCACCAGCGTCGAGACCTCGTCCGACCACGGCGCCGCCACCGTGGTGCTCGCCGGAGGGTCGGTCATCGTGGACGTTGACCTCCGTCCCGGCATGACCCTCTACGACACCATCCACAGCACCGCGGTGCGCCGCGCCTCCGGAATGACCGACAGGCAGCTCGACAGCGTGTCGGTGATCATGAACGGCGAGACGGTTCAGCCCGACGCCTACGGGCGCATCAATGTCGTCGACGGCGACAGCCTGGCGCTGACCATCCGCATCGCCCAGTCCAACGGCTGACAGGAGACACGAGATGAGCAGAGTGATACGCATCGACATACCGGTCCGTCCCAAGCCCGTGCAGTCCGTGCGCGGCGGGCGCAACGGGTTCTACGCCGACCCGGCGGTCAGGCGCTGGAAGGCCGAGATCAGGCCCTACATAGAGCGTGCCTGCCCTGACGGGCCATCCGACATGCCGATGCGCATCCGGCGTCTCACCTACATGTTCCGCTGCCCATCCTCGGCCCCTGCCGCCACTCGGCGGTACATCGAGATGGGCGGCGTCATGCCCTACACAAACCGGGCGGACATCACCGACAACCTGAACAAGGGTCTGATCGATGTCTGCGCCGGCATCGTGTTCACCGACGACAAGAACATCTGGCAGATATGCGAGGCGAGCAAGCTGTACGGCCTGGAGGACGGCATCCATGTGGAGTTCGAGGAGACCCCGCATGTGGCGCTGTACGGGACCAGGGACCCCGCGTGTCTGCCCCCAGTGGGCGACCTGCTGCGCACCTACTGGTGGAGAACCAACTAGCATAAGGAGACAGACATGAACCTAGACAGGACAGTCACCTTTCCCGGGTGTCCTGAAGTCACCGCCAGGGCCACGGCGGGAGACGCCGTGATGCAGACGGGGCACATGTGCTCCAGACTTCCCCTCAACCCGCTCAGCTGCCTGATGCACGCCATGTACCTGGCCCGCGTCCCGTTCTGGAGCAGCCGTGACAAGGCGGTGTCGGATGTGCAGCTGGAGCGGTTCCGGTTCGTCCGGGACCTGC
The DNA here is from genome assembly GCA_945827525.1 of uncultured Lentisphaeria bacterium. Lineage (GTDB taxonomy): Bacteria > Verrucomicrobiota > Lentisphaeria > Oligosphaerales > Oligosphaeraceae > CAAGGB01. The sequence continues at coordinate 2,234 of CALZPA010000343.1, forward strand.
TGGCGAAGCACTTCTCGCACGTCCCCACAGGCGGCTACAACAAGCGCCGCCACTACCAGCCGCGCTACGTGTCGGTGTGCCAGATACTGCGGGTCATCCGCGACATCACGCCGGTCGTCGGCACCCTCTTCACGCGGGACGAGCAGCCGGCGCTGTTCCGGATACTGGACAACACCGGGGTGTCGCTGGAGCGGTGGCTGCATGTGTGGGAGGCGGCGCTCTCGGCGTACTGCATCAGCGACCGCGAGGAGACCGTGGCCGAGCGCATCGACCCGGAGGAGCTGTTCCGGGACCTCTTCCGGGCCGTCGCAGGCAAGACGCTGCCAAGGCCCGCCGCCGTGCAGACCGCGGAGCTGTCCTTCAGGGAGCGCACCGGAGCCGGAGACGAGACCCTGCCGGCCACCACGATGCTTCCGATGTCTGTGCCGGGCAGGGATGACACGCATCGCGCCCCTGTGCTGGAGCGCGTCGACACCTATCGGGTCCGGGTCCCAGACAGCGTGAC
>CALZPA010000344.1 GCA_945827525.1 uncultured Lentisphaeria bacterium
TGAAGGAAAAGGCGATTTCTGAGGCCTATCTTTTTGCCCAAAAGCAGAAAGACGCAGGAGCACTACTTTTTAGAGACTGTGATTTCACCCATTCTGAAATTAGCAATCCTCATGAATATTATCAAGACATGGTCAAAAGCATTGAAACGGGCTTTGCCATGGCAGACGGTTTCAAATTCGGGGTGGCAATGGTACCTAAAATGCGCAGTGAAACTTGGCTTCTGGCGCATTATCAAAAAACACCATATATGAATTCAGACCGTTTTGAGGAATTACCAGCAAACGACAAAGCTGAACATTCGGCAAAAGCAATTCTGGCACAATTTCTCAATTGCTCAGTCGGTGAACTATATGAACATATTACCCCCGAAGACATCGACTGGGATAAGATTGACTGTTCCAGCTTCCTTTTCTTCAAGAAACGTTTTCTCTATGTTCTCAATAGTCTCAGCCACCAAAAGGCTGAATGCACCGAAGCAGACACGCTTTTGTCCAGCGGACTAGATAGAGCCAAACCATAGCATCATCCAAATCTAAAAGATTATAATCCGTAACTTTTTATCTTTAGGGAATACATCGCTATCCCACGGGAAAGCCATGAAGCACGCAACTCGTTGGAGATGGATGCTTCTTGATTGTCCTTGCTGGAAAATTCCCGAAATTATGAGTATCTCATATTGCTAATCTGAAATGTGGCGATAGGTTATAGGCGAAATTCATCAGAAGACAACGACTGGGAAAGGCCCCGAGGACGCCACACCCCCGCAAGGAGAGACCGCACGATGACAAGAAAGAAGCACACGGACAGCCAGGCAAACCGGAGGCAGCCTGATGGCGCCATGTCCCTGAAGGAACTGAAGGAGGCCTACGACGACGCCTGCCTGAAGGGCGACCTGCACACTGCCGTCCAAGTGGCAGTCACCATGGCCAGCATAAACTTCGGCGAGGGACTGGCGCGGCTATCTTTCATCCTGCGCACCCATGACATGTATCCACAGTTGGTCGACTTCCTCAAGGGCTCTCTCCCCATCGCGATGGAAAACGAGAGCGTCGAGTTCTGCCAGAACATGCGCCGCGACCTCGTGAACGCACTCATCCACAGCGGCAAATTCCAGGAGGCCAAACAGCTCATCGACGAGATGCTCAAGGAGGGCATGTCAGGACTGAAGGTGCAGCGAGTCCAGTGCTGCCTCAAACTGGAGGAGCTGGACGAGGCCGAGACCTTCGCCCGCGAGGCCATCTCCGACGGCGAGGCCGGTGCCAAGGAGGCCTTGGCCGATGTCCTCTACACGCGGGATCGCTACCAGGAGGCGGAGGCGCTTCTCGCCCCCCTGTTCCGCAACGGCGAGAATGTCGGCCAGAAGCTGGCCTGCTGCCTCTTCTTCCAGAATCGAGAGGACGAGGCCCTCTGGATCTGCCACCAGCAGATGGCCAAGGGCGACCAGGACGTGCTGCCGCTCATGTTCCACTGCCTGATCAGCAAGAATCGTCTCCCCCAGGCTCTCGACATCCTGATGCTGCTGCAGCAGTTGGGCAGGGAGAATGACATCCCTCTCGAGCCACGAGCGCATGTCTACCTCAATCTGGGCATGTGGCCGCAGGCCCTGCAGTGCATCGAGGAGCTGCTCGACCAAAGCTTCTGCCGCAAGTATGTGCTGGGCAAGGTGCATTGCCTGCAGGAGCTGAACCGCTACGACGACGTGCTCCCGCTCCTGAACCGGGCCAGCCGAAAGCTGAAGGGCGAAACCTTCTGGTTTCATCGCGGTAATCTCCACATCCAACAGAACAACTTCTACGAGGCCGCGCGCTGCTACCGGAAGTCCCTCGCCCTATGCGAGCCCGAGGCCGCAGACGCCTCACTCTCCCTCGGAAAAATCTATCTGGTGGATCGCCAGTACGACCTGGCCCTCCAGTACTTCCAGGAAGCCCAGATGAACGGCGCACAGGAGGCCGCCTACAACATGGCTCTTGTCTACTGCGAAATGGGCGCCCTCAAGGAGGCCGAAAGCTGGGTCAGCATCAACGAGAGACAGAGCGGAAACTCGCCTGAACTGAACTATATCCGCGGCTGCATCCTCATGAAGCAGAACAAGACACAGGAGGCCATCGACATCTTCTCCGACTGCGCCGACCATGAGGAATGGCGCGCCCTCATCCAGCTGGCCAACCTCTCCGCCGCAGAAAAGGACGACGAGAAGGCCACCCGCCTCTATGCGCTGGCCTGCGCCAAAGATGCCGACAATGCCTGCTCCAGCTTCGGACACTTCCTTCTGAAGCGCAATGAGACGCTGCTCGGACTCTTCTACCTCGAACGCGCCTGGAACGAGAAGCGTGACTACCAGGCCCTGACGGCGCTCTGCCTCAAGGCCGCCGAACTCCCGCCCTCCGTCTTCTCACCCGCACACCTCGAAAAGCTCCGCCAGGACGCCAAGACCTACCGTCACGGCCTGCTCAGCCGCCCGCGCAAGGCCAAGCCCACCCCGCAACCCGACCAGAACGGCACACCCACAGACGACCAGTAAACTCCAATTGCTCTTATAAGGCCTATAAGGCTTATAGGCCTCATAGGCCTCATTTCACATAAGACTCATACGGCTCGTTCGTCCGGCTAGCCTTGTAACAAACTGCTTTTGTGTATTTTGTGTTTTGGGTCTCATAGGTCTCATAGGTCTCATAGGCCTCATTTCACATAAGACTCATACGGCTCGTTCGTCCGGCTAGCCTT
>CALZPA010000345.1 GCA_945827525.1 uncultured Lentisphaeria bacterium
AGCCGGACGTGGCCAGCCGGGTGATCATTCCGTTCGCCTTGGCGAACGTCCACGTTCCCACATTGCGAAATCCGAACCGCTCCAGACAGCGTATCTGCTTGGGTGTGGACAGCCCGTCTGACCTGCGAGCCACGAGGATGTCGATGATGTGGCTGGCGTGGCCGGCGCAGGTGACGCCGGACGGGTCGATGCCCATGTTCTCCAGCGTCGCCCGCTGTCTGTCGGTCACCGGCATGTAGTCGCTGATGCGAGTCGGGTCAGGCTCCCATGCGTCGAGGTGCTCCTTGCCGATGCTGGCCTCGTACTGGAGCGGGTCAACAAGCCGCTTCTGCTTCTTCCGCTGCTCCTCGAGGAGCTTGCGGAGGGACTCCTCCCTCTCCTCTCTTGCATTGGACTCGCTCTCGTCAGTCGCCTCAAGCAGATCCGTCCCCTCGCCTCCAGTCCGCTCCGCCATCAGCTCGGAGATGCGTGACTGAAGCTCCTCATTCTTGCAGACGAGATGGGCCGGGCGGCACAGGGCGTGACGCTCGGTGTGCCAGAGGAAATCGAGCAGGAGAAGGTTATCCTTTCCCGGATGGAGCCTTGTCCCTCTCCCGACCATCTGGACGTAGAGGGCGCGGACCTTGGTGGGACGAAGGACCGCGATGCAGTCCACGGATGGCTCGTCCCATCCCTCCGTAAGAAGCATGGAGTTGCACAGCACACTCCCCTTCGGCGCGTCATGGAACCAGGCGAGGGTCTCCGCCCTGTCCTGGCTCTGGCCGTTCACCTCCCTTGCCTGGAGCCCGTTCGCCTCGCACAGATCGCGGAAACGCCTCGCGGTGGCGATGAGGGGGAGAAAGACGACGGTCTTTCTGTCAGAGGCATACTCGGCCAGCTTGGCGGCGATGTCCTCCAGGTAGGGCTCGATGGCGGTGGCGCACTCCCTATCCGTCCAGTCTCCCTGGCGAGGGGCGGCAAGTGAGATGCTGACGGGAAGGGTGAGCGCCTGGATGCGGCACAGCCAGCCCTCCTCGATGGCCCGTCTGATGGTCATCTCGAAGGCGATGTTCTTGTACACTGAGCCCAGGTTTCGCTTGTCGCCGCGGTCGGCGGTCGCCGTGACGCCGAGGACCTTGGCCTGCGGGAAGTGGTCAAGCACTCTCATGTAGGTGGACGCCAGCGTGTGATGCGCCTCGTCGATGACGATGTGCGAGAAGTAGTCGTGCGGAAACCTCTCCAGCCGCTTCTCGCTGAAGCTCTGGACGCTGCCGACGACGGTATTGTACCATGAGCCAAGGCAAGTCTCCTGCGCCTTCTCCATGGCCACGGACATCCCCGTGAGCCGCTGGTACTTGTCGGCGGCCTGGTCAAGAAGCTCGGCGCGGTGGGCGAGTATCAGGCAGCGGGTAGCCTCGCCCCGCATGACCTCCTCGATGACGCGGCAAAAGACGATGGTCTTGCCGCAGCCCGTGGGCAGGACAAGCAATGTCCTGTCAACGCCGTCACGCCACGTCTCAAGCACGTTGCTGACGGCTTCTTTCTGGTAGGGTCTCAAATCCATTGCGACTTCCCTTTTTTTGCGCCTCGACGACGCCTCTCCATGCGCCGCCGAGGCTTGTCAGACACTTCTAGAAGCCAGGTTCGGCGGAGCTTGCGTCATCTACCGGAGGCAGGAACTTCTTGATGGTGTTCATGGATATTTGCTGGCCATCATTCCCCGTGAAGGTATATGGCTCGACCGAGCATCTGCCGGACGAGCCAGGAAGCAGGTTCCAGTCCGGGTGAAACGGCTTTCCCTGCTCGACCGCGAAGCCGGCGGAGAGGAAAAGGTCGCGGAACTTCCAGGCCGACGACTTGAGCATGGGGATTTTGGTCTTGGCCGTGGCCTCGTTGCCCTCGTCGTCGATGCAGGTGACGACGATTTCCACATACTTTGCGCCATAGTTCTTGTGGCCCTGCTTGTAGTCGCCTCTGGTGAACGAGGCCACGCGGTAGTGGTAGACTCCCGGCTGGAGGATGATGTATTCCTCTTTCGGGATGTCCGGGATTGCGCCGTCGATGTCCAGAATGTCTGATGCGTTGATCATCTCTTGTCTCCTTTGCATTTCTCGATGGTGGCCGAGACTCGATCCCAGCCATTGACCAGTCTTTCAAGGTCCGACTCGCTGAAGTTCCTCAGCGGCGTCCCCTTCGGCCGCATGGAGATCCTCGGATGAGCGGTCGCCAGCTCAAGGTCGGCCATGCTGTAACCCGAGAGGGACATGAGACCCTGGAGCTTGACCATCAGCGTCTCCTTGTCGGACGTCATGGGCTTTGCTCCCAAATCCTGTGGAGAGTTGCTCGGCGGCTCAGGCTCCTCGGCGAGAGACTCTCGATGGCACACGAAGTCCGGCTTTTCCTCCTCGGCATCCGTCTCGCGATGGACGGGATGCTGGACGTCCGGCGAAGCCGGAGGATTGTCATGCGACGGCATCCGCTCAGGGGCGTTGCTGAAGATGCCCGCGAGAAGCTGCCTCTCGCCCGCGCCATTGGGGGTGAGGATGATTTCGTTCGGGAGGCTCTCGCGGCTCTTCGCGTCCGCCCATGCCGTGTGGCTGGTGATGACGCAGCGCTGACCGCCCTGCGCCTTGTCCCTCGCGCCGTCCTTCTGGACAGTGACTTTGAAGTTGAGGAACAGCAGGAAGTCGCTCCACTCCTTCATCTTCGCCGCTCCCTTCTTGGAGCACTTCATCTCCCAGTGGTC
>CALZPA010000346.1 GCA_945827525.1 uncultured Lentisphaeria bacterium
TCCACTCCTTCATCTTCGCCGCTCCCTTCTTGGAGCACTTCATCTCCCAGTGGTCGTAGCTGCCGACGGTCTCCGGGTTGGTCACGGTGCGGAGCGTCGCATGGGCGGTGATGACGATATTGACTCGCTGGCGTGACTGGAGGAGCGTGAGCTGGTCAAGTATCTTCGCCCAGGTGTTCTCCAGGACGACATAGCTGCGGCCAAAGTCGTTGACCTGAGTCGGCTGCGTGGTGGTGCCGAAAACCTTGTTGCACACGAGCTGGTCAAGCCAGTCGCCCGTGTCGATGACGAGGGTGCTGTACCCTTCCGGCCATGACGCGGTGAGGTCTCGGAGGATGGCGCCGAAAGCCTCAAGCGAGTCGCATGGCTCGTCTATGCGGGCCACGTCCATGCGGGACGTCGAACCCTCGATGTCGAGGAAGAGCGGGCTGGGGAACTTGCTTGCCAGCGTGGATTTGCCGACGCCCTCGTGACCGTAGATGACCACCTTCGCGGGCGACGCCTTTTTGCCTTTCGCAATCTTCATCAGAAGCCTCCAATTTCCTCATCCTCATCCTTGACCACAACACCATCCTCGACGACGATGGTGCATTCATCGCCGGTGCTCACTCTGGTGCAGATGGCCTGGAGGCCATGCTGCTTGAGCCATGCGTCGAACTTGCCGAGCTGGGAGAGGTCGAACGCCTCCAGCCTGTCCAGCAGGACAAAGCCGCACTTCGGGTTGACCGCATGGCAGATGGAGACGGCGACGACAAGCTGCTCGCTGGTCGCCATGCAGTCCCATCTCTGTCCTTTGTAGATGAGCTCTCCGTCGCTGACGCTGAGCCCCTCCAAAGGCATGTTCACGCTGGCGAGAAGCTGACGGCGCTCCTCGCGGATGGTCTCCAACTGCTCGTCCAGACGCTGATGCTCGTCCTTCAGCTCCATGGCCCGCTCCATGGCCGCCTGCTTGTCGGCGTTGGCCTTGACCCTGGCGTTGACCTCGCCGGCCTGCGCAAGCCGGTCTCTGATGTCCTGTCCGTCGGACGGCTCCTGCCCGGCGGCGTCGCTGTTCAAGTCAATGACCTGCCGCTGGCGGGCGTCATCCTCGTCCAGCGCCGCGATGCGCTGTCTGAGACCCTCGATCTGCTCAAGGATAAGCGAACGGCTCGTCTCGTTGGAGGCGATGCACTCGTTCGCGGTGGCGATGGCCTGCCTTGCCTGGGCGATGACGGCGTTGCGCGAGTCGTTCTCCGCCAGCTCGTCCAGCAGCTCCTGCATCGAGACCGGCTGCTCCGGGACATCCGGATACTCAGGCATCGCCTGAGCGGCCTTGGAGGCGAGGTCAAGCCTCACGGCCGCGTCTCGGCGTCTGTCATAGGCCGCCTTCTCGCGGCGGTCGATGTCGGCAAGCCTGTCCTCGATGCCGAGCGTTCGCAGGATGATGGACGCCTTCTCCCTGTCGGATGACTGCATGAACTTCGGCAGGTCAAGAGCCAGCTTCTCGACGAAGCTGTCAAGCAGTCTCTGGCCTGACCTCGCCCCCGTCGGGTCAGTGATCTTCAGGGAGCAGTTCTTGCCCGTCCTGGTCACGACGAGCCCGTTGTCCAGCTCGACGCGGATGGTCGCCTGGTTGATGCCCTCCGAGTTCTGCACCTGCGACGGACGGAACGTCTCGCCGCCGAGGGCATACGCGATGGCGTCCAGGACGCTCGTCTTGCCCTGCCCGTTGCGTCCGCCGATGACGGTCAGCCCGTCCCGATATGGGACAAGCTGCACGGCGCGGACTCTCTTGACGTTCTCCAACTGGAGCGCGCTTATCTTCACCTGGTCTTCTTTATCAGCCATTTTTCTTCTCCTTTTTGCCGTTGCTTTCCTCTTCCCTGCGCCACTGCTCGAGCGAGTCAAGCTGGCGCTGGAGCGCGTAGACGCCCCTGGACAGACACTGGTAATATGCCTCCTGCGGCGTCTCGAAGATGTCCGTGGCGTTGTAGACGGCGACATGGCAATTGTCGTCGCTGGCGACAATCTCGCAGTTAGTCTCCAGCGTGACGCCATCGGCGGTTCGCTCCATGGACACGGAGCCGATGGTTCCGGCGAGGACGTAATGGGAACCGACGGCATACACCCTTTTGCCGGACGCGAGAAACTCGATAGCCTTCTCTCTGTTCATTTCCTTTCTCCTCTTCTTCCAACAAGATGCATGGCGAGGCAGATCATCGCGAAAACCGCGAAGCCGATGGCCTCCCCGACAACCTCAAGCTCGTCAGTGGTCATGACTCGTGATACGTGTGCTTCTTGATATAGGCGTGAAGGTCTCGGGTGCGGTAAAGCACCCTCCTTCCGACTTTCACGACCGGAAAGCCAATCCTGCGTATGGTCTGTGGGGACACGTCAAGCAGCCTCGACGCCTCCGACACGCCGACGAGCCTGTCGTCGGCGAGGACGCCCATCTGCCTCGTCTGGATTGGGGTGAGCGGGTCATCGGCAACGAGCGCCATGATGGATGCGAAGGTATCTGACTTCATCTTCTGTGTCTCCTCTGTTGATGTGAGAAACTCCTGGCTTGCAGCCTATGGGTCTCCGCAGAGGCCAGGATTGCGGAGTGGAGAATGGCAGGAGGAAAAGGTCGGTCGCGAAACCTCCTGCGCGACGCTAGGCTGCCGACGCACACAGCACCGTGGCTCGCGACGGATACTCCCATGGAGGCCACGGTCATGGGTGGAAGT
>CALZPA010000347.1 GCA_945827525.1 uncultured Lentisphaeria bacterium
GTGCACCGAGTTGGTGTAGTAGGCGTGGTCCTCGTCGCCGCCCTTGTAGACCTTCAGGGCCTCCTCGCGGAAACGCTTCAGGTCGGCCTTCGCCAGCTTGCGGGCGGCGGACTCGGCTGGGCTCTCCTCCAGCTTGAAGGTGAGCCCGTAGCGCTCGGTGTACTCCTTGGTGCGCAGGTACATGAAGCCGACGATGCGCAGCGCCATGTCCATGGCCTCCTCGCTCTCGTGCAGCTCCTTGCCCAGGATGTGGTGCACCGCGTCGTTCACGCCGATGATGCCGATGATGTAGGTGGCGTCCTCCAGCCGGACATAGGGGCGGCCGTCGTTGGCCACCTTGCCCAGCTGCCACAGCGGGTTGGTCGGGTTGCCCATCAGGCTCTCCGAGAACCGCTTCTTCTGGAGATGCGCCTCCACGGCCAGGTCCATGGCCTCGCCTATCTGGCGGAGCGTTCCCTCAAGACCATGTTCGCCGGCGCGTGAGGCGCGGTAGGCGGCCTGCGGCACGTTGATGGTCACGTTCTGGAAGCCGACGGTGCGCAGGCGCTCGGGGCGCGTGACAAGCGACCTGTCGGTGATCTGGACACGGAGGCGGCAGTTGTGGCTGATGACGCCCTCGTCGGTGGTGAAGTACGGGTCGGTCTCGTCGTCCATGCGCAGGCAGTAGACGGTTTTGCTGATCCCGCGGCTGCGGAACACCTCGTAGACGGTGGCAAAGCCACCCTCGTAGTACTCGCCGAGGCCGACCATCAGCTCACGCAGCGTGTCCTGGCCGGCTGTGCGCTCCTGCGACGCGACAATGTGCCTGCGCCCCTTGGCGTCACGCGGCGCCGCCGTGTCCAGGATGCCCCGGGCAAGCTCGGCCGACAGGCGTCGGCGGTGCGGCAGTATGGATTCGTCACGCACGATGAAGAGCCCAGCCGCGTCGATCAGCGCGGCCGGCAGCTCCAGCATGACCAGGGAGCCACCGTCGGCCTCGTCGACCCGCCGAAGCACCTTGACTCCGGTGCGCTCGGCCAGCCCGAGCAGCTCGTCACGGACATCCGCCTGACCGCGGTCGAGCGCAACGGAGGCCACGCCGGTCCCCTTTCCGCCGGACACCTCGTCCCCGTCGACTCTGCCATGCGCCAGCACAAGGCCAATCAGACGACCCGTCTCGTAGGTGGCGTCGCCGAACTCGGGCTCGCGCCAGGACATGGGCACCGTGTCGCAGAGGATGCGGTCGTCTGGGTGGATGTCCCGTGCCATGACGTCTCCCGCGGCGGTGGCGAATATGTGGTCGCCCGTCACATCTAGGTACTCGTCCCCCGCGACACCCTGCGGGTTGCACAGGACAATGCGGAGCATCTCCACGCTAGGTAGGTGGATGCTGACCGGATGGGCCTTGCGCCATCTTCCCTTGTGCCTGACGAAGATGGGCAGGTTCTCGGCGCTGGCGTGGCGGCATGCCTCGCCGATGGCCATGACCTGCGGGTCGTCGCTGCCCTCGTCGAACTTGACCGTGATCTTCGTGATCTCGTCGAAGCAGCAGCTGGCCAGCGACACGGCGTCCCTGTCGAACACGAAGTAGGTGGACCCGTTGGCGGCCGCCAGGCGACAGGCGTGCTCGTAGACGCTGACCGACTCGGGGTCGGTGAAGGTCTCGGCGGACACGTGGAAGTCGCACTTGGGGAACTCGAAGATCTTGCCGTTGGCGTCTCCCTCCTCCCACACGTCCAGCAGGGCGTGGGCGAAGGCCCGCGCCTCCTTCCGGAAGTCGCCGTAGGTGAGGACGTGTCCGGGCGCCTCGGTGTGCTCCAGCGGCGTGGGCTCGTCGTCGACGTAGCGCATCACGGCCACGTCGCCGAGACGGAGCTCGTCGCCCTCGGGCAGCTCGACCTTGGTCAGCTCAAGATCACGCCCGTCGTCCGTCCGGTAGACGTACTTGCCTCCAGGGCAGACGGCGGGGACCGTCTGCATGAACACAGGCACGTCCGACGAGACGTTGGCGTCGGTGAACAGCGTCTGGCCGCCCCGGCTGAAGGCGTTCTGAGCCAGGCTGAACACGAACTCCTGGGCGAGCTGGTGGAGCTCGTCAGGCGTCTTGCCCACGACCATCGGCGCGTAGAACACGTTGACGAAGCCGAGGCCGAGGGCTCCGGCGTAGTACGCCTGCATGGAGGCGATGAACGTGTTGAGGTGTCCCGTGAGCACCGAGGCCGACCTGGCCGGCAGGCTGGTGCTGGAGAGCGTGGTGATGCCCTTGAGCCCGTACAGCTTCAGGTACTCCAGCGAGTGCGAGGAGCAGTTGCGGCAGACCAGGCCGTTCGCGCTGTCGAAGAACCCGCCGGTGACCGTGACGTCGATGGGCTCCTTGATGGTGCCCCGGGTGAGGCTGTCTATCTTCACGAGGCTGTACCCGGCGCCGAACTCGGCTGGGTCAACCTCGACTGTCTGTCCTTTCTCCAGATACATGTCTATCTCTCCTATCTGCAGACCAGCATATCATCGAACCTGAGCTCGTCGGACCGGACGAGCATGAAGTGGTCGCCGCGCTTCACGAGAACGGCGTGGTCCTCTGTGACCTCAAGGTCTCCGGCCTCGGAGTCGATGCGGACGCTCGGCTTTGGGCCGCGTGACAGCACGAACCGCTCGACCGGCACGTACTCAGACCCGCGTCTGATGCTGACTGGCTGGTGCGGGAGACCCATGTACTGGTCCTC
>CALZPA010000348.1 GCA_945827525.1 uncultured Lentisphaeria bacterium
TTCCGCCGTCTCGCGGCTAGGGACGCCCCTCCGGGGCTTCAGTCCATTTGTCTGCTTTCCGGGGGTTCGCGCCGCTACGCGGCGCCTCACCCCCGGCTAATCAGGGGTCGCCCCTCCGGGAGCCTTCTCTACCGCCTCGCTTCGCTCGGCGTGTTTGTTCTCGCCACTCTCGTTTTGTGTTGTTTTGTGTGTTTTCCCCCATAGGGCTCATAGGGCTCATAGGGCTCATTGTTCCCATAGGGCTCATTGCCCCAGGCGTCCTCCGCGAAGGGCTTACAGGCCCAAGGCTCTCAATAGCGGGTGCCGTAGTAGGTGGCGCGGTCGGCGTAGACCTTGTTGGCGCTGATAGACTCGGCATGGCCGTCCAGGAAGAGATAGTTGGCCTGGCCGGCATGGCGGTAGAGGTCGACGCGGCAGGGCACCGTCGCCGAGGTGACGCCTTCCAGGTTCGTCTCGTAGGCGCCGAGGTTACTGTCGGTGCTGTTGGCGGTCTGTCCGGGGCCAAGGCAGAGGGCCTCGGTCGGCTTCTTGATGCGCGTCACCTTCAGGCCGTTGCGAAACTCTTGGGACGTGTACTGGACAAAGACGCGGTAGTTGGCGCAGTAGCTGATGTCTAGGCTTTCCTTGTCGTTATCGCTGACGTAGCGTCGATAGGTGGAGTAGTACTTGGAGGCGGCGGGGCACTCGTAGGCCTTGTCCTCGTTGATGTAGCCGTAGAGCATCTCCGGCCAGAACTTCTTGTTATCCGTCCAGTCGGGGAGGAAGGCGTTGCGGCTCGGCACGATGAACTGCCTGTTGTCGCCCTGGTACATGGTGTTAGCGAGGGCGAACTGCTTGAGGTTGTTGACGCAGGAGATGGACTCCGCCTTCTCGCGGGCCTTGGACAGGGCAGGCAGGAGCATAGCCGCCAGAATCGCGATGATGGCAATCACCACGAGCAGTTCGATGAGGGTGAAGGTGTGTCGTCTCATGGTCAGGTTCTCCAGTGGTCGTGGGATGATGGTGCGCCAACCGTCAGGCGGTCAGCGGAGCGAGTCGGTGGTGGCGCCGTAGTACTTGCCGTTGTGCGAGTCGGAATACATCTTGGCGCCGCCGATGCTCTCGACATGGCTGTCGAGGAACTGGTAGTTGGCCTGGCCGCCATGGCGGTAGATTTCGACGCGCGTGTCTCCGGTGGTGTAGTTCGGCAGCCTGCTCTTGTCCACGCTGATGTAGGAGTAGTCCGCATTGGTGGCTTTGTCGTCGCGGTTGCAGTTCAGGGCAGGGCCGAGGCAGAGGGCCTCGGTCGGCTTCTTGATATGGGTCACCTTGAGGGCGGTGGAGGTGCTGTTGACATACTCGCAGTAGACGTTGCGGCTGGAGGCATAGCAGGTGCGCAGCGTGTCGTAGCTGCTGCTGCTGGTGTACTTCGAGAACACGGGGAACGAATAGGCCGCTGCGGGGCACTCATAGGCCTTCTCCTCGTTGATGTAGGGGAAGAGCAGCTCCGGCCACAGGTTCTTGGATATTCCCTTCAGCTCGCCGTCCGTGGTGCTGTAGCCCGCCAGCACGATGTAGTTCTTGTTGTCGCCCTGGTACATGACGCCGGCCAGCGCCATCTGCTTGAGGTTGTTGACGCAGGAGATGGACTCCGCCTTCTCGCGTGCCTTTGACAGGGCAGGCAGGAGCATGGCCGCCAGAATGGCGATGATGGCAATCACAACGAGCAGTTCGATGAGCGTAAAGGCCTGTTGTCTTCTCATGGTTCCGTCTCCTTTTAGTTATGCATGGGCTGCCGTGGCAGCGCTTGGATTTGCTGTAGCGAACACGAGCGTAACTGCGTAATATATACCGTCGTGCGCCGTTTGTCATCCCTGGGTTCCTCCATCATCATGGACACGCGAACCGCGCCCCGGGTTTCCGTCCCGGACAGCGAAAACGCCCCGTCTCCCGTGGTCGTTCGGGGCAGACGGGGCGCGTCGCGGCGACTCACTTGCGGAAGTCGGTGCCGTAGTACTTCTTCTTGTCGGCGCGCAGGCGGTTGGCGCTGATGGACTCGACGTGTCCGTCGAGGAAATGGTAGTTGGCCTGTTCGCCGTGGCGGAAGATGTCGACGCGGCTAGGCGTCTCGGGCGAGGTCATGTTGATGTGGGACTCGTTGGCGGCCATGTCGCCGTTGTGGGGTCGTTCGCCGGTGTTCTTGGGGCAGGCGGGGCCGACGCAGAGCGCCTCCGTCGGCTTCTTGACGCGCGTCACCTTCAGGCCGGCCTTGGTACCTGGGTCATTCAGCTGCAGGTAGGCCCAGTAGTTGGCGGCGTAGTCCAGGGACATCCGCGCGTAGTCGGTGGAGCTGCGGTAGTACTGGTAGACGGTCAGGCTCTTGGGGGCGGCGGGACAGCGGAACGTCTCGTCCTCGTTGATGTACGGATACAGCTTGGCCGGCCAGTAGTTCTTGTCGTCATCAACGGCAACGTTCCCGACGGGCGCGGAGGGCGTGCGGCTGGGCACGACGTACTGCCTGTTGTCGCCCTGGTACATGATGCCGGCCATCGCCATCTGCTTGAGGTTGTTGACGCAGGAGATGGCCTCCGCCTTCTCGCGCGCCTTCGACAGGGCGGGCAGCAGCATCGCCGCCAGAATGGCG
>CALZPA010000349.1 GCA_945827525.1 uncultured Lentisphaeria bacterium
TGCCACCGTCGAGGCGCTGGAGCGGCTGTCGCCGTCTGTCCCGCAGCGGCGGTGAGTCCGGGCGTTCAGGGCATTTTGGGCGGCCATGCCTTCCCGTCACGGATGGCGATGGGGTATGGCAGTCTGATGACGCATTGGCCCAGGAGCTCCTGGAACACCGTCTGGCCGTTGTACAGGACCGTCATGGTGTAGGTTCCGTCGGGGATGCCGCCAAAGGTCGTCCGGACACAGGGATAATCCTGGGGTGGTCGGACTTCGGCTCGGAAGGCCGTCTGGCCGTCCGGATCGGCCAGCAGAAGCGTGAGCGGCGTGTCCAGGAGATACCAGAAGTCCTCGAGGATGACGGCGCCGCCCTCGAAGCGTTGCCGGATGCTCTGCAAGTCATTGCTTTCGGGAAGAGGTGTGTGGACAGGCGTCCAGGTGTCGATGGCGAGGTAGCGCTGCTGTTCGGGTCGGACGCTGCCGTCGCCGGGGACAGGCGGGAGGTCGAAGAGCGACTTGAGTGGTGAGTCGATGCCATAGGCGGCGAGCACGGTGCCCGCGACATCCGAGGCCTGGCAGGAAGTGGAGTTGAGTCTCATGGCGTCATGGCGCTCGTGTGGGAGCTTGACGAAGGCGATGGTGTGGATGTCGTAGCGTTCGGTGTGGTCTCCGACGAGAATCAGGGTGGCGTCGTCGTAGCGTCCGAGTCTCTTGAGCGTGTCGACGAGGAGCTCGAAGTTACGGAGGCTTCCCCGGAGTTGCCTGTACTTGAGGCTCTGCCGGTTTCGCTGGAGCGTCTCGTCGAGGAGGACGGGCTCGTGGGCTCCCTGGAGATGGAGGTACTTGAAGACGGCGGGTTGCTCACCGAGTCTGGCCTCGGTCTGGAGTCGTTGCCGGAAGGTCTGGTCGAAGGTGAGGCGGGGCTCGTCGGGGCGGCGTCTCTCGAAGGTGAGGAAGGGGAGTTCCTCCATGGAGTCGCCGAGCGCCTTGATGAAGAAGGGCACGAGTCGGTCGAGAAGGATGGAGGCGAGCTTGGCGTAGGAGCCGGTCTTGTATTCCAGATAGGCGGGGATGGAGTTGTCGATGACGTCGGGCGCGTAGCTGATGGTGGCCAGGAGGAAGGGGTATCCCTCCGTGCGGAAGCCCTTGGCCTTCAGGGCGGAGAACAGGGAGGTGTCCGCCTTGCAGACGCGGGCCAGATAGTCGCCATGGTCGACATCCTCGGCAGGGACGCGCAGCTCCCGTCTGGGGAAGTTGATGCCGGTCAGCATGGCAGGGACAGCGAACATGGTGCGTGGCAGTGGGCTGACCATGCGGTCGAAGCAGGTGAAGTCGCGCAGCGTCTCCTGGAGTTCGGGCCACTTCTCCAGCACTTCCTTGCAGATGCCCTCGCCCATGCAGTCCACCACCATGACGATGGCGTTGTCCCGGTTGCCAAAGGTGAATTTTCCCTCTTCGGTGAAGGAGTGGCTCCTGAAGTCGTATTGGGGTTCCTGGCTGTTGGCGCATGTGAGCAGAAGCTGGCAGGCCTGTGAGAGCAAGACGATGGCGGACAGACGGCAGGCGTGGCGGCCAACGGCGTCGCGCAGTCGCCAGGCCACCAGGAACGGCAGTGCCAGCAGAGCGGCATGGAGGGCGGCCTGCAGCAGGAAGTCCCAGCTGAGCAGCGATTCGGGACGGTAGTCGGGGAAGACCTCGTTCCAGAGGTGGAGTTGCAGAAAGACGTCGAGGGTCAGTGCCAGCAGGAGGGCTGGAAGGTGCCGCGTCCCTTTCCGTGGCAGTGCCAGCGGGGGAAGCGCCAGGGCCGTTGACAGGAGCAGCAAGGCCAGCGCCCCGCAGACAAGGGCCTCCGTTTTTCCGACGGTGAACTGTTCGGGGCTGTTCAGCAGGATGGTTAGTCCTGAGCAGAGCGGCAGCGAGAGCAGGGCGGCGAAGTCGCCACACAGCCGAAGGAAGAGGCGTCTGGTGTCAGTCATGGTCATGGCGTTCCTGGAAATGGTGATGGAAGATGGGGTTCAGTCCAGCAGCGCCAGCAGCCGACGACCGGAGTTGGGGATGTCCAGGACGTCGCAGGTGGCGTACTGGGTCAGGAATTCTTCCTTGAGCCGGTCCAGTGTCCAGTCCTGATAGATGGTTTCGCGACCGCGCGTCAGTTGGCGGACTTGCCGATCCTCGAGGGGGACGAATTCGACGAGGGCCTTGGGCGCGAGTCGTCGGAAGAGGGTGACGATCTGGTGCAGTGACCAGTTTCCGGTGATGCGGAGGTGGTGGATGAGCGCCAGGCCAAGCGCCACGTCGGCCCGAGTCCGTGCGAAGAAGGAGCTGCGCTCCTGTCCGAGGACGCCCAGGTTTGGGGAGGGGTTGTTGAGGTCGAGCAGCAAGGGCTGAAGGTTTGCGTTCAGGGATTTGCCGAGTTCGTACAGGCGCTCGACGGCGGTGGCGTCGCTGTCGGCGGCGATGACGAGCGGGAAGCTGTTGGAGGCGATGCGGGAGAAGATGCCGCTGTTGGCTCCGAGGTCGATGGCCGTCTGGCCATGGTGACGCCGGCAGAACTGCCTGACGGCCTCCTGCTTGAAGGCGAAGCTGTCCTGGTCGTAGCTGGTGTCGGGGGCAT
>CALZPA010000350.1 GCA_945827525.1 uncultured Lentisphaeria bacterium
CCGGCAGCAGCATCGCCGCCAGAATGGCGATGATGGCAATCACGACGAGCAGCTCAATCAGCGTGAACGGCTTACGGCAAGGGGGGGACGACATGGTTTTTCCTCCGGTTCAGGGGGTATGGGGTGTCAGTATGTGGTCTGCAGGGTGGTGGTGAACGGGTCATGGATAATGCGCAGGAAGACGCCGTTGCGCTGGAGCGACTCCGCGTGGCCGTCGACGAACGCCATGTTGACCATGTTGTTGCCGTGCATCCAGTCGAGGCGCTGGGTTGCGGAGGTGGCCAGCGGGTCGATGGTCCGCCAGCACCAGTTGACGGATTGGGTGCCGTCGGAGCAGAGTGCGACGAGGGTGGGTTTCTTGACGGCGGTGATTTTGGTGGCACCCTGGTAGCCGCAGATGATGCGCTGGTGGAACATGTAGCTGGAGCCGGTGCTCTTGACCTCGGAGGCGTCGCCGAAGTTGACGCCGCAGTTCCAGAAGTGGTAGTTGCCGGGTGTGGGGTCGCTGTCGCAGACGAAGGTCTTGGCCTCGGCGCCGACGTAGTTCCAGAGGAGGGCCTGCGGCGGGCGGTTGTGGTTCTTGGTGGCCTCGATATCCGCATCGGTGGGTACGCTGGCGTTGGTGGGCATCCAGATGAGGTAGTTGCGGTTGTCCGTGGTGTACATGGTGCTGGCCAGCGAGATCTGCTTGAGGTTGTTGATGCAGGAGATGGCCTCCGCCTTCTCGCGGGCCTTCGACAGCGCCGGCAGCAGCATCGCCGCCAGGATGGCGATGATGGCAATCACGACGAGCAGCTCAATCAGTGTGAAGTTCAGCAGACGTTTCATGGGGGGCTCCTTTGGGTGTGGGGGGACTCGTGGGCGTTCTGTGCCATATACATACATATTATACCATTTTTCGTCCAAGAAAACAAGAGCTGGAACGTTGAATTCGCTGGCGGTGGGCGATAGATTATGCCCGTCCCGTCGCGTCCCAGCCTGGGGACGGGATGACTTGAGAATGGTTCAGCCTACGTTATCGCAAAGACTTATCACGGAGGAACGACACTCATGGGCGACTATGGACACGGCGACACCAGTTGGTACACGCACGACCGCTTTGGCATGTTCATCCACTGGGGACTCTACTCGATGCTCGCGCGGCACGAGTGGGTCCGCCACCGCGAGCAGATCTCCAACGAGGAGTACCAGGTCTACTTCGATCTCTTCGACCCCGACATGTTCAATCCCCGCGAGTGGGCGAAGGCCGCCCGCGAGGCCGGCATGAAGTACTTCGTCATCACCACCAAGCACCATGAGGGCTTCTGCCTCTGGGACACCGCCTACACCGACTACAAGGCCACCAACACGCCCGCCGGACGCGACCTCCTCCGCGAGGTCGTCGACGCCTTCCGCGCCGAGGGCCTCCGCGTCGGCTTCTACTACTCCCTGCTCGACTGGCATCATCCCGACTTCACCTACGACCAGATACATCCGATGCGCAGCCGCGTCACCCCCGAGGAGTTCAACCAGGGCCGCGACATGACGCGCTACGCCCAATACATGCGCGACCAGGTGACCGAGCTGCTCACCAACTACGGACGCATCGACGTCCTCTGGTTCGACTTCAGCTATCCTGGCGGCGAGTTCGGCAAGGGCCGTGACGCCTGGGAGTCCGAGAAGCTCATCCGCCTGGTGCGTGAGCTGCAGCCGGACGTCATCGTGGACAACCGCCTCGACCTGCCCGGCTCGGGCGACATCGTGACGCCCGAACAGTACACGCCCGACAAGGGGATGGTCGACGCGGACGGCAATCCCGTCGTCTGGGAAGGCTGCCAGACGTTCTCCGGCTCCTGGGGCTACTACCGCGACGAGGCCACCTGGAAGTCGCCGAAGCAGTGCATCGAGATGCTGGTCAACCATGTGTCGCGCGGCGGCAACCTGCTCATGAACGTCGGTCCCACCTCGCGCGGCTACCTCGACCAGCGTGCCCTCGACCGTCTCGCCGCCTATGCCGCCTGGATGAAGTACCATGCCCGCTCCATCTACGGCTGCGGACAGGCGCCCGCCTCCATGGTCGCCCCCCTCGACTGCCGCTACACCTACAATCCCGAGACGCGGCGTCTCTACGTCCACTTCTTCTCCTGGCCTTTCAAGCACGTCCATCTGCCCGGACTCGCCGGCAAGGTCCGCTACGCCCAGCTCCTCGCCGACGGCTCCGAAATCAAGTTCCGCGCCGCTGGCGACAACGTCCATGCCGGCCTCAACAGCACCTCCCCCGAAGGTGCGCTCACCCTGGAGCTGCCCGTCGTCCTGCCGCAGTCCTGCGGCGAGGTCCCCGTCATCGAGCTCTTCCTCAACTGAGAGTGAGACGGCAGACGCAGAGTCCGGCCCCCTTCCCCCAGGCGGGAAAAGGGGGCCGGACTTTTTTTTGCCTGCGGAAAGGGGCGCCCCCGGCTAATCAAGGGTCGCCGCTTTTGCCCGGGGGCTGACGCCCCCGGCTAATCAAGGGTCGCCCCTCCGGGGCTCCAATCTTTTTTGTCTGCGTTCCGGGGGGTCGCGCCGCTTCACCCCCGGCTAATCAGGGGTCGCCGCTTCGCGGC
>CALZPA010000351.1 GCA_945827525.1 uncultured Lentisphaeria bacterium
GTGGTGTCGAGCATGACCTGCTTCAGGCTGTTGACGCACGAGATCGAGCGCGCCTTCTCGCGTGCCTTCGACAGCGCCGGCAGCAGCATGGCCGCGAGGATGGCGATGATCGCGATGACGACGAGCAGCTCAATGAGCGTGAAGCTCCGCTGGCGGAGGGTTTTGGGGGTGGACATCGGCAGGTTGGTCTTCATGGCTGTTGTTTCTTTTAGGGGGATTGTACAAGGCGCGGTATGGCAGGATCCCACATCGGCATGCAAGTATTATACCAAACTGAGCCTCCGATAACAAGTGGGCGAGGGGTAAAAATGCGCCGGACGGCAAAAAAATCCCCGTGGCGGCTTGCAAAGCCGACGACCAAGAGTATAGTAAGGAACGTTGACCGCAAGGTATTGGGGCAGTAGCTCAGCTGGCTAGAGCACCACGTTCGCAACGTGGGGGTCGAGAGTTCGAATCTCTTCTGCTCCACCAATCCATTATCACCAGGAGGTCTGGCTTTCATGAAGTCAGGCCTCCTGTTTTTTTGTGTGCCTGTTGTGCGCCTACGGGCAGGACGGAGCTGGCGAGTCGGATAAGCCTACTGCAACGTAGTGTGCACGGTCACCGAAGATTGCAGTGGGGAGCGGCATGTGTCCTGACGTCCATGGTTGCCCCCTCTCCCGCACACCCTGGCGTCATTCGATTACCTCCCCTTAAACGAGCGTACTCTGGGTGCTTGCCTAATCGGGAGAGGGAGCAGCCGATGAGGTGTAGGCAGGAGGGCACTCCAGTCGTGAGACAGGCGAGGATGTGCGGAATTCACTAAGCGGACTTTAAAATTCCGCAGATTCGGCTGTGGGGGCTAGAGCTGCCTCGCGTTGCCCGGCTTTTTTCTCTCGTCACTTTCTTTCCGCCTCGCTTTGCTCGCGGAATTGGGTCGCGCCGCTGACGCGGCACCGGCGCGGGTTTCGCCCGCTTCCCTAACCGACGGTGAGGCCGCCGTCGGGAGGAGGCTGCTGTCGGTTTGGGAGCGTCTAGAGCGAGGTGGCGGGGAGATTCAGGACATCAGGACGCAAGTGAACCTTTTGGGGGTAGAGGCTGACGACGGCACCCGTCGCGACGGGCTGGCCAAAGATGGACAGCTCGTCAAAGTGGCGGGCATCTGAGCGGTCGAGCGAGGCCGACTTCTTGAATTCGGTCGGATAGAGCGTGTGGTCAAGGCTGATGATGAGGTCGATTTCCCGGGGTCTGCGCTTCTTGTCGCGGAAGTAGAAGAAGGGGGTGTCCTGTCCGGCATGGGTGTAGCTGCGGATGATTTGCGCGAGACACCAGGTCTCGAAGAACTGTCCGGCCATGGCACCGTCAGCCAGGGTCTCCGGCGAGGACCAGCTGGTCAGGTAGGCCATCAGGCCGGTGTCGAGCATATAGACCTTTGGGGTGGCCACGACGAGGGAGGCGGTCTCGCCCGTCTTGTAGGGGGGAAGGATCTTGATGATGCCTGATGCCTCCAGGATGGAGAGGTAGCCTTTGGCGGTGGGCACGCTGATGCCGGTGTCTCTGGCGATGTCCGAATAGTTCAGCATCTGGGCGGAACGGGCAGCCACCGCCTTGAGGAAGGCATAGAAGACATTGAGGTCAGCGACCTGCGTGAGTGCCCGGACATCTCGTTCCAGGTATGTCTGAATATAGGAGCTGTAGAAGTCGCGCCAGTTGTCGCGGGGGGTGGCGGAGGTCAGGAGACTCGGATAGCTGCCGAGCCAGAGCTGCTCGAAAAATGGGGTGGGGAAGGGGGTGTCCGTGCTAACGGTGAGGGTTTCGGGCAGATAGGGTGTGGCCTCCGGTGCGCCGCCCAGCTCGCGCGAGGAGAGCCCGTGGAGCTGGAAGATGCCGATGCGTCCCGCCAGCGATTCGGTGACGTTGTGCATCATTCTGAACTGCTGCGAGCCTGTCAGCCAGTACAGGCCAGTCGCCTGTTCCGGATGCCGGAGTCTGGCTTGGTCGATGCGTTCCTTGATGTGGGGCAGGAGTTCCGGCGCATACTGGATTTCGTCGATGGTGAGGGGCGGGGGATTGTCGTCGAGGAAGAGGCGGGGCTCCTTGCGGGCCATTTCCCGGACATCGGGCGTATCGAGGGAGACGAAGCGCCTTTCGGGTTCTCCCAGACTGTGGAGGAAGGTGGTCTTGCCGACCTGGCGTGCGCCGGTGACCAGCAGGGCAGGAAAGAAGCGGTTGGCCTTCAGAAAGGGCGTGGTCAGATGGCGTCTGATGTACATGGAGGTCTCCTCGTTGGCGGAAAACGATTAATTCACTTTAAAATAGCGCACAACCTGGCATTTGTCCAATTGGGGGGAGGGGCAGGCTGTCTGGCCGGGACATCCAAAAACGCAGCCGATGAGGTGCTGGCAGGAGGGCCACTCCAGGCATGAGACAGGCGCAGGTGTGCGGAATTCGCTAAGCGGACTTTAAAATTCCGCAGATTCGGCTGTGGCTTCTAGAGCTTCTAGAGCTTCTAGAGCTTCTAGAGCTTCTAGAGCTTCTAGAGATTCTAGAGCTTCTAGAGCTTCTAGAGATTCTAGAGATTCTAGAGCTTCTAGAGCT
>CALZPA010000352.1 GCA_945827525.1 uncultured Lentisphaeria bacterium
GCCGCCCCCGAGGCCGTCCGTCCCGACTTCATCGAGGGCATCGAGGACAGCGAACCCCAGTTGGGCAAGATCGAAGCCATCTGCGCCATCCTCTCCTTCGTCGCGGCCAGCGCGGCCTGCTACTTCATCGTCATGGACTTTCTGAAGTACATCTGAACCGGACGGACGCATGGTTGAAACTGGCAGCCCCCTCCCCCACACAGGCTGCCCAAGGCCGGAAGGCCGCTGACGAGCATCGCAGTGGTCTCCGGCCTTCGTCATCTTCGGCATTCACCCAGGCAAACCCCACACACAGCAACAGGAGCGATACACACCATGAGACAAGCGAAATGGCTGGGAGCGATGATGGCCATGCTGATGGCCGGCGGCGGATGGTGCCTCGCGCAGGAGCCCGTGTCGCATCTTCAGGCGGTCTGCCGGGACGGCCAGGTCTTCCTGACCTGGCGCGAACACCCACTGCCGCCTGGCGCCACCCTCAAGGTCTACTCGCACGCTGCGCCCATCACCGACGCCAGCCGCAGCCAGGCCGTCGTGCTGGCCGAACATATCCACCCGCACAGCGCCCGCGACTGGTGGCGTGACCGCGCCTCCTTCGACAAGAACGCCCCCAAGGACGAACCCGTCGGCTTCGTCATCGAGACCGGCGGCGCCGAACTGCCGTCCGACGGCGGCCTCCACGTCCACACCGTCCGCCCCGAAGTCGCCGGTGCGCGCTTCTACGCCGTGACCACCGTGTCCGCCGACGGACGCGAGGATGCCCTCCGCCTCGGCGTGAATTCGCTCTCCTCCCCTGTGACCGCCTCGGTGGCACAGCGCTCCATCGTCTGGCTGGACACCCCCGAAAAGGCTCCCCGCCAGGGCTCCGCCAAGGGCAAGGCACTCGTCCTCTCACTCCATGGACGAGGCGGCGGACGCCCCCGCGACAACAGCCGCGCCGCCCTCAACTGCCTCTACTTCGCCGACGCCACCCAGGGCTGGCGCGAGGGACTCCCCTTCAAATTCCAGCTCTCCGTCTACCCCGACCGCATCCAGATCGCCCCACAGGAGCGCATCTGGGTCGGACGCCCCGTCCTGGAGTCCCGCGACGCGCGCGACCACTGCCCCACCGCACAGTCCTTCTACACCGGCTACAACACCCAAATCTGGCGCTCAATCGACACCCCCGAGCTGGTGGTCGACCTGTACCAGGAGCGCTATCTGCTCGGACTCATGGACTGGGCACAGCGCTGGCTCGGCACCGACCCCAACCGCACCTACCTCACCGGAACCTCCATGGGAGGCTCCGGCTCCGTCTCCATGGCCCTCCACTACCCCGACCGCATCGCCGCCGTCCTCGCCCATGTCCCCATCTACGCCTACACCTGGCGCAAGGGCTGCAATGGCGGCACCTCCGCCTCCAGACTCCTCTGCATGGTCGGCCCCATCAACCAACGCCCCGCCAGACTCACCGACGGACGTGACCTCCTCGACTACCTCGACGGCGTCAAGGCCATCGGACGCACCACGCCAGACATGCCCCCCATCTTCGCCACCAATGGCCGTATGGACGGCTCCATCCCCTGGGCCAACAATCCCCCCTTCTACACCGCCGCGCAGCAGGCCCGGCAGGCCCTCGCCGTCTACTGGAACAACGGCGACCACAGCATGTCCTCACAGGCGCCCGCCGACGTCAAGGACTGGAGCCGACTCTTCCGCTCCTACCGCCTCGACGCCAGCTACCCCGTCTTCACCCACAACTCCGATGACCGCAACTACGGCAACGGCGACTGGAAGGACGGCGACCTCGTCGGCTGGCTCAACCGAGGACTCTCCTGGAACGTCCTCGCCGACCAGCCGGACTCCTACGCCATCCAGCTTGCCGCCAGCCATCCCGACATCACCTACCCCGTCCGCTTCGACCTCACCCTCCGACGCCGACAGCGCTTCCTCGTCAAGCCCGGAGACCGCCTGAACGTCTCCTTTGGCCCAGACTCCCGCACCCTGACCATCCCCGCCGACGGACTCCTGACCATCCCCGGCCTCACCCTCCCCAACGCCACACCCGTGACGCTCACCCTGACCCTTATCCGCTGACCCCACCCCCATGGACCGCATCACACCGGAGCAGCGCAGCTACACCATGAGCCGCATCCGCTCCAAGGACACCAAGCCGGAACTGGTCGTCCGCCGACATCTCCATGCCCTCGGCTTCCGCTTCCGGCTCCACACCGCCAAGCTCCCCGGACACCCCGACATCGTCCTCCCCAAATGGCGCACGGTCATCTTCATCAACGGCTGCTTCTGGCACCGACACGAAGGCTGCCGACTCGCCACCATGCCCAAGTCAAACGTCGAATTCTGGGAGACGAAATTCGCGCGCAATGTCGCCCGTGACGCCCGTGAGCACGAGGCGCTCGCCGCCGCCGGCTGGCGCGTCATCGTCCTCTGGGAATGTGAGGTGAAGACGCGACTCCAGACCCTCCCCGACGAAATACGCGCCGAGACGCCCGAACAGGCTTAAGCGAAAACCGCGCCCGACAGCGGCGCCTGTCCCGACGGCGCCCTCGCCGTCGGGCGAAAATCGACTCAA
>CALZPA010000353.1 GCA_945827525.1 uncultured Lentisphaeria bacterium
GCCTCTAGAGATTCTAGAGCCTCTAGAGATTCTAGAGCCTCTAGAGATTCTAGAGCCTCTAGAGATTCTAGAGTTTCTAGAGATTTTGGGTAAGTGTTCCGGAGGAGTCTGCCTGATGATGAGCGTGAAGAGCGGAGCGATGGGGATGGTTGCGGCGCTGTGTCTGGCATGTGCGCCGTGTGTGTGGGGAGATTCTCTGGCGTTGACGGAGCGTCAGCGCGCGGAGACACGGGATGACGCGCGGTTTGCGGGACTGCTGGGGCAGGCGCGGCAGGCGCTGTCGGCGTCGGTGCTGGAGGAGTCGTCGCTGCGGCCGTCGGGTCGGAATCCGGGGCTGTCGGCGGCGGTTCTGAATCACCATGTGGGTCGGACGCTGACGGACTGGATGGAGTCGCTGGGCTGGGTGTATGCGGTGACGGGCGAGACGCAGTATGCGGAGAAGGGCGTGGAGCTGCTGCTGGGGACGGCGGAACGCTTTCCGGTGAGCCATCCGATCATGAGCGGGAAGGGGACGATGGCCGGTGGGCGCGGTGACTTCATGCGCGGCCTGGCGATGGGGGCGCATTTCTTCTGGGGGCGTCTGACGGCGGAGCAGCAGGCGTCGCTGCGGCAGTGCGCGGAGGCGTATGTGCGTCATTTTCTGTCGGAGGCGGAGAATCCGAAGACGTGGTGGTATGGGCCACACAACTTCAATGGCGTGTGCGGCGGCGCGGCGGGTCTGCTGACGCTGTGGGTGGAGGGGATGCCGGAGGCGGAGTCGCTGCGGGAGCGCATCGTGGCGGTTCTGGAACGGTGGTTCACGTGCAGCATCGACGAGACGGGTGCGTATCTGGAGGGTGCGGCGTACTCGCAGTATGGGCTGTCGAACAGCCTGCTGTTCGCGTCGCTGCTGCGTGATGCGGGCGGTCGAAATCTGTTTTCGCATCCGCATGTGCGGCTGTTGCCGCAGTACTATGCGGCGTCCCGGCTGCCGGGGCTGGCGGTGATGGACGCGCGGAACGACAGCGGGTATGCGCCGGTGGGTCCGGAGTGTCTGCTGCTGGCGATTCACAACCGCGACCGTCTGGCGTCATGGCTGTGGCAGGGCGCGGGCACCCGCGCGTTTCCGCTGGATGTGCTGTATCGCGGGCGTCTGCCGGAGCCGCAGGGGCCGGAGGGCGTGGAGCCGCTGAACCGGCTTTTCGGGCGTCGCGGGCTGTGCGTGTGGCGAACGGGCTGGGGGGAGGAGGACGTCATGTTCAGCACGGAGGCGGGGACCTATGCGCCCATCACCCACAACCAGTCGGACAAGGGGCACTTCACGCTGTATGCGTATGGCGACTTCTGGGCCGTCGACCCCGGCTACGGCAACGACAACCAGTTCCCCGACAGCCGCTGCCACACGCTGGCGCACAACTGCGTCCTCATCGACGGCAAGGGGCAGGCGCGCAGCGGCTGCGGCACCGGCACCAACGGGCGCGTCCTGGCGTTCGAGAACGACGACGCGACGGGGTATGCGCTGACGGACGCCACGGAGGCGTACCAGCGCAACGTCCACAACCAGCCTGGCGCGGGTGCGCGGAAGGCGCTGCGCCATCATCTGTTCGTGCGTCCGTTTGGGAAGGCCCCGGCCTATGCGGCCGTCTTCGACGACATCGAGCGTGACGACGATGCCCATGCGTTCACCTGGCAGATGCTGAGCTGGGACGACAAGGAAGTCGTGCCGCGCGCGGACGGTGCGCTGATTCGCCGTATGTTTGGCTATGGCGGCGACGGGTATGTGTGGACGCCGGCGGGCGCGGCGCGTGGCGCCTGTGCCTGGGAGTTCGAGGTGCCGGAGGAGGGCGAGTACGAGTGGTATGCGGAGACGAGCCCGCGGGGCGCGGTGCTGCACCAGAGCGACTCGTTTGTGGTTCAGGTCGACGACCAGCCGGCGGTGCAGTTCCATTGTCCGAGCCGCGTGGGCTGGAGCTGGAGTCGGGTGACGGACGGCGCGGTCGAGCGTCGCGTGCTGCGGCTGCGGCTGAAGGCGGGTCGCCATACGGTGACGTTCCGGACGCGCGAGCCGGAGGCGGCCGTGGCGGCGGTGCGTGTGTGTCGCGTTCAGGGCGAGGGGCAGCCTTCGCGGATGGTGGCGTCGCTGGGCGTATCGTCGGCGACGGTGACGGGAGGGATGCGCCTGGAGCGTCGCGAGGAGGAGGCGTCGTCGTCGGGAGACGGCCGTCTGGTGGTGGTTGTGGTGTCGCCGGAGCGTCTGTCGGCGCCGTCGGTGGATGTGTATGCGCCCCAGGATGGCCGTGCGCCGTCGGCGCTGCCGCGTCTGCGGGTGGTGGCGGAGCGCGCGGTGAATCCGCGTTTTGCGTCGTTGCTGCTGCCGTTGCGTGAGGGTCAGGCGGAGCCCAGGGTGACGCATCGCCGTGTGGGCGGCGTGGGGACGGAGTACGAGCTTGACTGGGGGAGCCACCGCGATGTGGTGAGCTGGGATGGCCAGGGACGTCCGTCGCTGCGCCGTGAGGCGAGAGGTGAGTGATGGCTGAGGCGGTGGCGTCAGGGCAGGGGGAGGGGCGTGGTGCGGCGGTGCTGTCG
>CALZPA010000354.1 GCA_945827525.1 uncultured Lentisphaeria bacterium
AGTCGATTTTCGCCCGACGGCGGGGGCGCCGTCGGGACAGGCGTTGGTGTGCGCGTTCGGGCGATTGGTCTGAGTATTTTGTGTTGTTTTGTGGACTGGACAGGATTGAACTGAATTAGCTCAGTCCGAGGTTGCGGGCATGGAACTGGATGGCTTCCTGGATGTGGGTGTCCCAGAAGTCCCAGGTGTGGTTGCCGGGGAATTCGTCGTACTCGTGTGCGATGCCGTGGTCGTTGAGGAACTGGACGTACTGTCGGGCCTGCGGGAGGAGCCAGTCCTCGGTGCCGTGGGCGAGCTTGAGCGCGGGGAGGAGTCCCTGCTTCTGGCACTGTTCGGTGAGGGCGAAGAGGTCGAAGGGGCCGCCGGCGGGATCGGGGCCGCGCATGGCGTCGAATTCGGCCTGTCGTCCCGGGGTGCTGGCGACGTAGCGTTCGTGGCCGTAGGTGAGGCATCCGGAGAGGCAGTTGACGGAGCAGTAGCGTCCGGGGTTGCCCATGGCGAGCCGTAGGGCGCCGTAGCCGCCCATGGAGAGTCCGCCGACGGCGCGTCCGGCGGCGTCGGTTCGGGCGTTGAGGGTGTGTTCGATGAAGTCGGGGAGTTCCTGTCCGATGTGGGTTCCCCAGGCGGGGCCGTTGAGGTGGTCGGTGTAGAAGCCACGTCCGCCGTCGGGCATGACGACGATGAGGGGGAGGTCACGGACATACCATTCGATGCGGGTGTGCCGCATCCAGACGGTGTGGTCGTCGGAGAGTCCATGGAGGAGGTAGAAGACGGGGAAGGGGCCCTTTCCGGTCTCGGGGACGATGGCCCAGGTGGTGACGGCCTTGCCGAGGATCTGGCTTTTCCAGTGCAGTTCGCAGAAGCTCATGGTGGTGGAGGTGGTTGCTGAGGGGTGTCGTGGTTTGGCTGGTGCCGGGACCGCGTGGCGAGGACGTCGGCCTCGTAGTTGCTGTCGGGGCGGTCTGGAGGTCAGCGGTCCCGGTTGGCGAGGACATCGGCCTCGCCGTTGCTGTCGGGGCGGTCTGGAGGTCAGCGGTCCCGCTTGGCGAGGACGTCGGCCTCGTAGTCGCGGATGCTCTGGAGGAGGTGCTGGTCGGTGGGGACGCCGCAGGACTCGCAGTAGTGGTCCCAGACGGGGCCCCAGGGGAGGTTGCGGAGGGCCTCGCGCTGGACGAGTCGTGCGGTGAAGTCGGCGTGTCGTTCGGCCTCCTGGAGGAGGGTGGGCGGTTCGAGGAGGGCGATGAGGAGGGCCTTGAGCCAGCTGCGGGCGCCGACGGTCCAGGCGGCCAGGCGGTTGATGGAGGCGTCGAAGTAGTCGAGGGTGAAGAAGAGGTTGTGGCCGTCGTCGTTGCGGACGGCCTCCCGGGCGAGGTCACGGAGTGGGTCGTCGAGGACGAGGACATGGTCGCTGTCCCAGCGGACGCCTCGGCTGATGTGGAGGAGGATGCGTCCCTGCTGGCAGAGGATGGCGGAGAGCTTGTCGGCGATGGACTCGGTGGGGTGGAAGTGGCCGGTGTCGAGGGTGATGAGCTTGTGGTTTCGGGCGGCGTAGGTGAGGTAGAAGTCATGGGAGCCGACGGTGTAGGACTCGACGCCGATGCCGAAGAGCTTGGACTCGACGGCGTCGAGGAGTTCGGTCTCGGGGAAGGTCTCGGCGAAGGTGAGGTCGAGGGACTGGAGGAGGCGCTGACGGGGCGCGGTGCGGTCGGCGGGGATGTCCTTGAAGCCGTCGGGGACCCAGACGTTGCAGACGGCGGGGGTGCCGAGGCGTCGTCCGAAGGCGGCGCCGATGCGTCGGCAGGCCTTGCCGTGGTTGACCCAGAACTGGCGGATGGCGGGGTCGGGGTGTGCGAGGGAGAGTCCGGCGTCGAGTTTGGGGTGAGAGTAGTAGGCGGGGGCGATGTCGAGTCCGAGGTGTCGGTCGGCGGCCCAGTCGAGCCAGCCTGAGAACTGTTCGAGGGTGTAGGCGTCGCGGTCGAGTCCGGGGCTGGCGTGGTCGATCTCGTGTCCCTGGAGGCAGACGCGGTAGGTGTCGCCGGGGAGGAGGGCGAGGGTCTGGTCGAGGTCTTGGCGGAGCTCGTCGGCGTTCCGGGCGCGCCCCGGGTAGTTTCCGGTGACCTGGCAGCCGCCGGTGAGGGCGTGTCCGGTGTTCTCGAAGCCGGTGACGTCATCGCCCTGCCAGGCGTGGAGGGAGAGCGGGATGGTTCTGAGGCGGTCGAGGGCGTCCTGGACGCTGACGCCCAGTTCGCCGTACTGCTCGGAGGCGAGTCGGAAGAGGTCTGTGGTGTGTGCCATGTTCGTGACTCCTGTTGGGTGTGCTCTCGGGTAGGGGCGGTCGCCGGGGCTGGCGGCTGTGACGCCGCTCGTCAGGCGTGTGGGCTGTCTGTCGTCCCCGGGGCTGGAGGCGTGACGCCGCTCGTCAGGCGTGTGGGCTGTCTGTCGTCCCCGGGGCTGGCGGCGTGACGCCGCTCGTCAGGCGTGTGGGCTGTCTGTCGTCCCCGGGGCTGGCGG
>CALZPA010000355.1 GCA_945827525.1 uncultured Lentisphaeria bacterium
TGTCCCGGGCCACTTGGGCCCGTGTCCGAGGGCCCGCGGCATCCACCAGCTCTCCCGGGCAACTCGGGACCGTGCTCAAAGGCCTGGGTTTCAAACAGCTGTCCCGGGCGACTCGTGCTTGGGTCCGAGGGCCCCCGGGGTCGACCAGTGGTCCCGAGTCACTCAGGCCCTGGACCTTGGGCTGGCGGGTTCCACCAGCTATCCCTGGCGACTCGGGCCCGTGCCCGAGGCCTCGCAGTGTCGACCGGATGTCCCGGGCGTCCTCAGCCTGAGTCCGAGGATCCACGGGGTCGACCAGCAGTCCCGGGCGACTCGTGCACTGGTCCGAGTGACCACGGGTTCGACCACCTCTCCTGGGCAAATCCCGCTCGGGGCCGATGGCCCGCGAGGTTGACCAACTCTCCGGGGCGATTTGGGCCCGTGTCCAAGGGCCTGCAGGGACGACCAGCTGTCCCGGGTTCTTCGGGACTGTGCCCGAGGGTCCGCGGAGACGAACAGCTTTCCCGGGCGTCTCGCGCTTGGATCTGGGGGCCCCCAGGGTCGACCAGCAATCCCGGATGACTGTGGCTCGTATCCGAGGGCCCGTGAGGTCCACCTGCTTTCCTGGGCGACTCGGGCAAGAGCCCGATGGCCCGTGGGTTCGACCAGCTGACCCGGGCGCCTCGGGCCCGGGTCCGAGGGACCAAGGGGTCAACCAGCTGTCCCGGGAGACTCGGGACATGGTCGGAGGGCCTGCGGTGTCGACCAGCCATCCCGGGCAACTCAGGCCCGTGCCCCAAGGCCAGCGGTCTCCTCCAGTTGTCCCGGGGAACTCGGGACCGTGCCCGAGGGCCCTGGTGCCAAACAGCTGTCCCGGGCGACACGCGCTTTGGTCCGAGCTCCCCCCGGGGTCGACCAGAGGTCCTGAGTGACTCGGGCCCTTGTCCGAGGGCTCGCGGGGTCGACCAGGTGTCCCGGGTGACTCGGGCCCGTGCCCGAGGCCTTGCAGTTTCGAACAGATGTCCCAGGGGTCTCTGGCCCGGGTCCGAGGGCCGACGGTGTCGACCATCCATCCCGGGCGACTCGTGCCCTTGTCCGCGTGCCCTCAGGTTCGACCAGATGTCCAAGGTGTCTCGAGCCCGTGTCCAAGGGCCTGCCGTGTCGACCAGCGTTTCCGCGTGACTCGGGCCTGGGTTCGAGTGCCTGCAGTGTCGACCAAGTCTCTGGTGCGACTCGGGCCCCGGTCCGAGTGCCTGCGGGGTCGACCTTCCGTCCCGGGCGACTCGGGCCCGGGTAAGAGTACCACCAGGATCGACCAGCTTTCCCGTGAGATTCGGGACCAATTCGGAAGTACTGGGGTGTTGTCCAGGCATCTCGGGTGACTCTGGCCCGTGCCCGAGGGCCGGCGGTGTCGACAGGCTGCTCCGGGTGACTCGGGCCATGGTCGGACGTACCGAGGTGTAGACGTGGCATCCCGAGGGTCTCGGTCCTGTGCCCGATGTCCCATGGGGTGCACCAGCTGTCCAGCGTGACTCGGGCCCATTCCCGAGCGCCCGAAGTGTCGACCAGCTGTCCCGGGCGAATCGCGCTATGGTCCAAGAGCCCTCGGGGTTGACCAGCTGTCCCTGGCGACTCAGAGCCGTGCCTGAGGGCCCGCGGATTCGACTAGCTGTCCCGGGAGACTCGGGACCGTGTCCGAGGGCCCGCGGTGTCAGACAGCTTTCCCGGGCATCTCGCGCTTGGGTGAGGGCCCCGGGGGTCGACCAGAAGTCCAGGATGACTCTGGCTCGTGTCCGAAGGCCCTTGAGTTCGACCTGCGGTCCTGGGCGACTCGGGCCCGTGCCCGATGTCCCGTGGGTTCGATCAGCTGTCCCGAACGTCTCGTGCCCGGGTCCGACTGCCTGCGGGTTCAACCAGCTCTCCCGGGCGACTCGGTCCCAGGTACGAGGGCCCACAGGTTTGAGCAGAGATCCTGGGTGACTCGGGCGCGGGTCCAAGGGCCCGCCAGGTCGACCAGCTGCCCCACAAGACTCGGGCCTGGGTCCAAGTGCCTGCGGGGTCGACCAGCTGTCCCGTGTGACTCGGGCCCAGTTCCGAGTACCCGCGGGGTCGAACAGCTGTCCCGGGATATTCGGGATCTGGTCGGACGTCCTGCGGTGTCGACCAGGCATCCTGGGCGACTCGGGCCCGTGTCAGAAGTACCGCAGTGTCGACCAGGCATCCCGGGCATCTCGGGCCTGTGCCCGTGGGCCTGCGTGTTTGACCAGCTGTCCCGGGCAACTCGGAACTGTGCCCGAAGCCTCGCAGGGTCGACCAGATGTCCCGGGTGACTCTGGCCCGGTTCCGAGGGCTCACGGGGTCGACCAGCTCCCACGGGTGACTTGGGCCCGGGTCCCAGAGCCCGCTGGGTCGACCAGCTGTCCCCGGTGACTCGCGCTTTGGTCTGATGGCCCGCGGTGTCGAACAGCTGTCCCGGGCCACTTGGGCCCGTGTCCGAGGGCCCGCGGGGTCGACCAGCTGTC